>NZ_LSIZ01000032.1:0-325831 GCF_001556505.1 Streptococcus sp. CCH8-H5
GAAACAGGTGATGATGCGTCTATGGCAGCTATGGCTCTCGGAGGAATCCTTGCGGTAGCTGGACTTGGTTTGGCAGGGAAACGCAAAAAAGAAGACTAAATAGTTAATAGGTTAAATCCCTCAACATAGTTAGTTAGACTATTTCAGTTTTCGAAAAAATAGACTCATCCCGAAAGGGTGGGTCTCTTTTGTGTTTAAAACAAACATTAAAAAAGACTGATAAAAATAGTTGTCAGATTATTATATTTTAAAAACTAAGGAGAGGAGTTCGAGGCTAAGTGTAGAGTGTTTCTCAATAAAATCTCTTTATATGAGAATACATTGGCTGTCTTGACTCTTGTAATAAGTGTGTAGAAATTAGTCTTTCTAAGATTATAAAATAAGAAAATAATAAATAAATGTTATCTTCTATTGAAAATCCACATTTTTGTGATAATATAATGGAAAGGGGGATTAGAGTATTATTTAGGAAGGGCAATTGGATAGTGAGATTTCCAATTGTAGTGAAAAATAATGTCTAACGATTTATTCAACAAAAAGAAAAGTCGATTTTCAATTCGAAAATTGAATATCGGGGTTTGTTCGGTGTTACTTTGTACTTTAGTCATGATTGGCACAAGTGCACAAGCAGATGAAAACACTGATACGTCGGTATCAGCCTCTGCACCAGTAACAGCGTTAACTGAAACGACACAGTCATTGCTGAATACAAGTGCGACGCCTGCTACAAGTAGCGTATCAGAGGCACCAGTGGCTTCAAGTTCTGTTACTCCAGCAACAGGGACAGCGTCAGCACCTTCAGCAACACCAAGTTCAGCAGCCACTACAGCAGAAACAGAAACTCCAAATAATGAGAGTAATTTAGTGATAAAAACGGAAGTTGGAAAAACAACAGAAGCTGATGTTGCTAAAGAAAAGCAAAAGTCTGATGAAGCTGAAAAAACACTGGAACTAGAAAAAAAAGAAGCAGATATAAAGGTTGAGTTAGCAAAAAAAGATTCTGAAAAAGTTAATAAACTGGAAAAAGATGCTGAAGAAGGTTCAAATGTTACGGATAAAGTGATTGATGAAAAAGCAGCTGAACTTAAAAAGTTAGAATCTAATAAAGAAAATGTTGCAACGGAAATCGATAAGTCTAAATCAGAAGTTGAAACTGCGAAAAAAGATAAAGAAGATAAAGAAAAAGTAGCAAAAGAGAAAGAAGAAAATTCATCTAGTATTGCAAAAGATCTTAAATCAAAACAAAGTGAAGAATCTTCACTTTTAGCGAAGTTAAAAGAAGATAAAAATAAACTAAATACATTAACTGAGTCATTAAATAAAATAGCAAAAGAGAAAGAAGAATCTGAAAAAGCGTTAGAAAAAGCTCAAGCCGCTTTAAACAAGGCAAAAGAAGAAGAAGCAGAAAATCTAAACAAAATAAAACAATTAGAAGCTAAGCGTGATAATCAAAAAGTTGTTTTAAATAATAAACAAAAACAATTAGATAATGTAAAAGCAGAAAAAGAAAAAACCGAAGATGAAATTAAGAAAAATGAAGCTATTAATGAAGCTATTTTTGGAATTAAAGGAATCTTAACAGAAATTAAATTCGATCAAGAATTTGTTGATGCATTAAAAGCATATCAAAAAGCTTCATTTGAAGAACAACAAAAAACAATTGGAAGTGTAGTTGCTAAAGAAAAAGAAGCAGTTAAAAAATATCCAATCTTAGATACAGATTCTATTGATTATTCTAATAGTGAAAAAGTAGATGTTAATAATTTATCTGAAAAAGACCAAATTTTATTAACACAATACTTTAACTACTTAAATAATCAAGTACGTAAACAATTTGGCCTAGCGCCAGCTAAAACAAACTTAAACGTATTAAAATTTGCACAAGATATTGCTAAATATACAAAAGAAAGTGGATTTAAAGATCCAGACCACGATAATCGCTCTATTAACAAAGCTGCATACGAAAATGGAATTGATAAAACTGATAGAGGAACAGTGTACAATAGATTTGAAAGTTTAGATGCAAAATCGGTTGATAAAGACGACTCTCAATCAAATATGGTAGCAAGAAAATTCCTATTCGATTCTATCTATCAATCAGTACAACGTTTCTACCATGAAGGAAGAGCGAATAATCATTATTATCATGCTAAACACTTAATGAATACAGAAGACCAAACGTTTGGAACATACTTCGTGTTAACACCATCAGATAGTAAATACTATAACTGGCTAAGATTAGGTGTAGTAAGTGTACCTCCGCGTTATGGAGTAACAGACTATGATGACAACGGGAACCCAATTTATGAAAAATTCGATAAATTATGGGGTGCTAAATCTGAAAAAACTCTACCGTTATTAGAAGTTAAAGATACTACAGAATTAAAAGCTAATTTAGAAAAAGCGAAATCTGAAATAACACGTATTGAAAATGAAAAAGCTGCTGAAGAAAAAGAATTAGCAAAACGTGAAGATGAATTAAAACAAGAGCAAAATAAACCATCTAAACTTAATACAGCTACTCAAGCATTCAATAGTGCAAAAGAAGCTAATGATAATAATGAATCAATTTTAAATTCAACAAAAGCTGAAATAAATAAAGTTAATGCTGTAATTGATAATGATAATAGTCAAGCAAAACAAGTGAAAAACGACATTATTAAATTATTAAGTGATTTAGCTAAGGCTAATTCTGAATTACAAGATGCAAAATCAAAATTAGATAGTGCTAAAAAGAATGAAGAAAAATTAAAATCTGAATTAAAATCTTTAGAAACTGAATTAACTAGCTTAAATAATAAAATTCTAAATAGTACTGAAGAGAAAGAACGTTTAGAATATATTAAAAATAATCATACGTTAATTCTTAAAGAGTTAGAAAAAACTCGTAAAGATTTAGAAGTTTCTAGTAAAAACGCTAAAGATGCTTTAGAAGCACTTAAATCTCTTGAAAAAGAAGCGAAAGAAACATACGATAAATATTTACAAATCAAACGTCAATATGATATGGAAAATTATACTTGGGGGGTTACAAATAATCCACCAGTAGTTGATTTACCAGAATTATCTGTTGAAGATTTAGAAAAAATCTTGGCAAATGATACAAAAACTCCAGACACTGTATCAAATGTTAAACGTGAAAGATTTGCTAAAACATCTAAATTTAAAGGTAAAGCTCTAGTTAAACCTGTAACACCAACATCAGTTCCTGTAAAAGAAGAGGTTCCAGCTCTTCCATCTACTGGTGAAAAACTAACAGCAGTTTCTGCAGCAGTAGGTGCAGCTAAAGAAGAGGCTCCAGCTCTTCCATCTACTGGTGAAAAATCAACAGCAGTAGGTGCAGCAGTAGGTGCAGCTATGGTGACATCAGCATTGGCCTTGTTTGGTATCTCAACTTACAAACGTAAACACTAAGATAAATTATAGAAAACTAGGAAGATGATCTTCCTAGTTTTTTTTGCTTTAGGCTGGTTTAAGTTGAGTTTGCTATTCTATGGTTAAGAAAAAAGATACAGGAGCCAGACTATGGTTAAAAAGCGTTTTTTTATAGGATTTAATGGTATTCTTCTAGCCTTATTTCTAGATATTTGTCTTTTAATTAGTATTCGTACAGTGGATCATCACGGCCATTTTCAATCAGCAACAGATAAATGGGAAACTTTGCTTTATGTTTTAGGAATTTATTTTAGTTTTCTTCTTTTTGAAGTTATTTTTTATCTTATTCTGAAACACCGTAGAAGTAAACAAGTTTTAGAACAGGTCTTATAAAGACCTGTCTTTTTGTGTTCAGTGGTAGTGACATTTATGTCACTATTTTTTTGAAAAGGGAGAACTTATAATGACCTTATACCCAAATCCACTAGGTCTTCAAGACGACTAAATCTTTGTATAGTCCAAGTGGTTATTGCTGTATTTATTTTTGAAAAGAAAGGAGAAATAAGAATGCGAACTAAGGCATATGGTGAAGAGCTCAATGCTGAAACCTTAGAAAATGTTACAGGGGGTGGTTTTGTATCTAAACCTCAAACCTTACCTGAACGATTGGGTTGGAACAAATGGTGGTTGAAAAGAAGACCTCCTTATGGCGATTAGAAGTTACCATGAGCACCAAATATGGGAAAGAGAAATATGGATAAACAGAAGAATAATCTTATTAGAAGTTTAAGCATTGTTATCGTGATCGTCTGGCTATTTATTGTGATGATAAATGTTACGTTAAGTTTCACCGAAGGCGTTGCCTTTATTGACCATTGTCTCGTCTGGTCAACTTTTTCACTAGCTTTTTCTTTGTTTGCGCTTAGAGTAGCGAGTAAGGATAAGGAGAAATGATTTTCTCTGCTGATTATTATAGTCTTAGGTTGAGTTTATTTGCTTAGCCTTTTCTTTTTATCTTTAATCCTATGGAATAGTGACATTTATGTCACTATTTTTTATTTCGTTAAGCTCTTATAATGAAGTCATAGCTTGGACTTAGTGGCTAAAGTATTAATATAAATAGAAAAGGAGAGGAACATGGTAATTAGTGTCATGGTACCATTGCTTTTGTTAATTGGTAAAAAGTAAGATGTAACACAGTAAACAAATAAGGAGAATACATGAAGAAAATACAATTTATTTTGATGGCGAGTTTTGTTTTAGGTACTTGCCAGTTAGCAGTGCTTAGTGGAGCAGCGGATGAGTTAGATGTTAAGGAGTCTACAGTCGAATTATCCAATAATTCTGTTGAGAATGGTGAAGTAGAGAATGTGGAAGTTTCTTCTGAAACAGCTTCTCAACAGGTAGCTGAGAAAGTTGAATCTATTAGCGAGACAAAGGAAAATTCGCTTCCTCAATCATCACAGACAGGAGTGGTTGAGACAGAAGTAAGGTCCGAAGAGGTCTCGGTTGAAACTTATGAAAAGAATCTTGAAAACCTGAAGCCAGTCTCTTATAGTGATGTCACAAATATGTTGACTGAAGATGGCGGGGACCATATCCTTTATGTTGGCCGGCCAACCTGCTACTATTGTCGTCAAAATTCTCCAGTTTTGAAGGATTTCAATACCCTGATTGATGGTCAGCTTCTTTATTACAATACAGATTCAGATCAGTTGGACCGTGAGTCTCGTAAAATACTATTTGATAAGCTAGGAATTCCAGGGACTCCAAGTGTCATTCGTCTCAAAAATGGTCAATTGGTTTCTGGCTATCTTGGCAGTGCTCCAGATGCCCGAGATATTTATCAGGCTGTTTTCAAGGAAGAAACTGAGAAAACAGAGACACCAGAGAGAACAGAAGTAGTAGAGAAGGTGGAAAATCCCTTGCCTGAGTCCCCTTCTGAAGATACTATCAAGGATAGTGATAAGGATGTAATTAATCATACTGAAGGGTCTGTTACTAGCCTAATGTCTCAAATTAAGCAAGTTTTTAGGAATCTAACAGATCTGTTTATAAGTCTTTTAGGGAAATTTATCTAACAGACTATTTTTTAAGTTGGAGAAATAAAAGAATTTATCAAATATGATTTCATCTGACTTGGTCCAAGGTCATTTCTTCGTGTATCATAAGCGATTGGGCTAGTTATTTAAACAAAGAAAGGTAAATACATGACAGTGCTAGCGGTGAAAGGCTTAACCTATAGTTTTGGAAAGCAAACCGTTTTGGATAATATCTCGTTCACGTTAGAGAAGGGGGATATTGCTGGTTTGATTGGTAATAATGGTGCAGGGAAGACGACCCTGATGAAACTAGTTTCGGGTATCTTGGCAGAACCCAAGGATATTATTGACTTAAAAACAAAAACAGTAGGAGCCTTGATTGAAGCTCCAGCCCTATATCCCAATATGACTGTTGAAGCTAACCTTAAATTTTATTGTAAATTGTACAGTAAAGATTACGCGTTGATTGACCGTTATAAAGACGAGTTGGAGGTGGCGGCCTATCTTAAACGCAAAGCTTCCAAATTGTCTTTGGGAATGAAGCAACGTGTGGGTTTGTTTATCGCCTTAATTGCTTCAGATGAACTCATCCTTCTTGATGAGCCTACAAATGGTTTGGATCCTAATGGAATCAACAGTCTCCTCACATTAATTAAAAAGTTAGCTAAAAACCATGGTCTAACCTTTATTATCTCAAGTCATATCCTGTCTAATCTTGAACAGGTTTGTACGAAAAATTATTTGTTGAAGAATCATAAGCTAATTTACTTAGATGATAGTGATAATGTCAAATATAAGATTTATACTGAGGATTTAAGTTTGAAGTCATTAATGACCCTACTCAAATTAAATGGTCTCGTTTTTGACCGACAAAAACATGATATCTTAGTCAAAGGATTAGCAGCTGTTAAGCAAGTTATGGATCGGGAGGGAATTCCTTTTACTTATGAAAAAGAAGGGTTAAGTGAGGTGCTATTCAATGAAAAATAAATTAAGAACGGTATTTTTGAAGCAGGAATGTATGACAAGAAGCGTCTTTATTTGTCTTGGATTGGTAGCATTGATTGGTGCAATTGTCATCTTTTGTGATGGCTATAAGGGAGCTTACCTTGGGGCATCTGCGATTATTGCCAGTTATTCTTTTATCGTGGATATCGTCTTTGCTTATCTAGCAGTATCTAGTCTTGGACGAGAATTTCAGAATCGAACAATTAATATGATTCGGGTATCTTCCTTATCTGGATGGGAGGTCATTCTTCGAAAACTCTTAAGTTTCCTTGTATTGTCTATAGTCGCCGCGACTATTCTGGTTTTAGAGTTGGCTTTTTATAAGTATTCTGTGCAACATGTGGATTTTCCTTTGTGGGATTATATCAGAAACATCTATATTGATTTTCTACTCTATGGAGCCTTTATTTATATGATTTCCTCTTTGCTTGTCTTGTTTGTGAAGAATACCTTAACGGCCTTTGTAACGGCTTATTTTGGAGTAACAGGAATGACTTTCTTCACGCTCTATTTGGCTAGTTTAGGGGATACCATGACTAAGCTGATGACTTATGTGCCATTTAGTTTTATGCGAGCAGTCTTTACTAGTGGTCAAGAGTTCTTTAATCTTCGCGAAGCCTTTGTTTTGTTTGTTTGGACTATGGTTTTGCTCCTTTTTATGCCAACTATCTACGAAAAGCGAGCCTTTGTGTAATGCTAATAAAGTCAGAGTTTGATCTGGCTTTTTCTTTATGACCTCAAAAAAACAATCTAAAATGTCAATTTAATCCTTTAAAATCTGAAAATTTGGTATAATTAACCTAAAATACCAAAGGAGTAATTCATAATGCAACGTAGACTTGAACGATTTGATGCCAAACTTGCCCAATCAGGCCTTGATGCCTTGTTGGTGACAGGACAAAACAATATTTATTATTTGACAGATTTCTGGGGGACAAATGCGACTGTCTTCATCACTAAGAATCGTCGCCTCTTCTTAACCGATTCACGTTATACCCTCATTGCCAAACAATCCGTGCATGGCTTTGATATTATCGAAAGTAAGGACCCACTTAAGGATATTGTTAAAATTATCGAGGCTGATAAACTGGAAACAATCGGATTTGATAATCAGGTATCATTTGCTTACTATCAAGGTCTTCAAGCGATTTTTGAAGGCTACACTTTATCACCACAAAGCAACTTCATGGAAGAGTTGCGTATGATCAAGGACGAAAAAGAATTGGCAACTATCCGTAAGGCTTGTTCTATCTCAGACCGTGCCTTTACAGATGTACTTGATTTTATTAAACCAGGTCAAACAACAGAACTACAAGTGGCAAACTTCCTAGATTTCCGTATGCGTGAGTACGGAGCTTCAGGGGTTTCCTTTGAGTCTATCATTGCTTCAGGTTACCGTTCTGCTATGCCTCATGGGGTTGCTTCAGAAAAGGTTATCCAATCTGGTGAAACCTTAACGATGGACTTTGGTTGCTACTACAACCACTACGTTAGCGATATGACTCGTACTATCCATATTGGTGACACCACTGATGAGGAGCGTGAAATTTATGATATCGTTCTACGTTCTAACCAGGCCTTGATTGACGCAGCTAAGGCTGGTATGACACGTCGTGACTATGATAAGGTTGCGCGTGATGTTATTGTCGAAGCGGGGTACGGTGACTACTTTACACATGGTATTGGACATGGTATCGGTCTTGACATTCACGAGATTCCTTACTTTGGTAACTCTGATGAGACTATCGAAGCTGGTATGGTCTTGACGGACGAGCCAGGTGTTTATTTGGCTGACAAATACGGTGTTCGTATCGAAGATGACATCATTATCACAGAAAATGGTTGTGAATTGATTACCCTTGCGCCTAAGGAATTGATTGTTCTCTAAGATTTGGAGGAATACTTTATGCCAAACCGTTTATCTTGGCAAGATTATTTTATGGCTAATGCAGAGCTGATTTCTAAGCGTTCTACGTGTAATCGTGCCTTTGTTGGAGCTGTTTTAGTCAAGGACAAGCGTATTATCGCTACAGGTTATAACGGCGGAGTTTCTGAGACTGATAACTGTAACGAAGTAGGCCACTATATGGAAGATGGTCATTGTATTCGTACGGTACACGCAGAGATGAATGCCCTTATCCAATGTGCCAAAGAGGGGATTTCTACCAAAAATACAGAGATTTATGTGACTCATTTTCCTTGTATCAACTGCACCAAAGCCCTCTTGCAAGCTGGTATTGTTAAGATTACATACAAGGCCAATTATAGGCCCCATCCCTTTGCGATTGAATTGATGGAACAAAAAGGCGTTTCTTATTTGCAACATGATGTTCCAGAGGTTCACTTAGGAATGGATGACTAGTTTGTTCTTTGAAAAAAGCCTGAGGATTGGGCTTGAATCTATAAAACATTTGAGCCATGCTATCATTTATGGTAAAATAAACTGATAATAATTTTTTACAAAGAGGTATTTAATAATGATTGAAGCAAGTAAACTCCGTGCGGGTATGACTTTCGTAACTAACGATGGCAAATTGATCAAAGTTCTTGAAGCTAGCCACCACAAACCTGGTAAAGGTAACACAATCATGCGTATGAAATTGCGTGATGTTCGTTCAGGTTCAACTTTTGATACTAGCTATCGTCCAGAAGAAAAATTTGAACAAGCAATCATCGAAACAGTACCAGCACAATACTTGTACCAAATGGATGATACTGCATACTTCATGAACACTGAAACATATGACCAATATGAAATCCCAGTAGCCAACGTTCAAGAAGAATTGAAATTTATCCTTGAAAACTCAGACGTAAAAATCCAATTCTACGGAACAGAAGTTATTGGTGTTCAAGTGCCAACAACTGTTGAATTGACTGTTACTGAAACACAACCATCAATCAAAGGTGCAACAGTTACAGGTTCAGGTAAACCTGCAACACTTGAAACTGGTCTTGTGGTTAACGTTCCAGACTTTATCGAAGCTGGTCAAAAATTGGTTATCAACACAGCTGAAGGTACTTACGTATCACGTGCCTAAGCCCAACTAAGTCTTTCAAACCACTGGTTTGAAGGCTTTATTTTCCAAACTAACGGAAAGGAAACATGCGATGACTACAGAAAATATCGGTGAAATTGTAATTGCCCCTCGCGTGCTCGAAGTGATTACAGGTATCGCTGCAACTAAAGTGGAAGGTGTTTACGCCCTTCAAAATAAAAATGTTACGGATAGTCTCAGCAAAACAAGCTTGGGACGTGGTGTTTACCTCCGAACAGAAGAAGATGGTACTGTAAATGCTGATATCTACGTCTCACTTCAGTATGGGGTTAACGTACCAGCGGTTTCAATTGAAATTCAAAAGGCTGTTAAAGCAGCTGTCTATGATATGGCAGAAGTGGCAATTTCAGAAGTCAATGTTCACGTTGAATCTATTGTTACTGAAAAGTCACAAAAACCAGACTTGGCTGAATTGTTTAACGAGGATTTTTTGAATGACTAATATCTTTAAAGATTCACGTCGTGACCTTCGTGAGCGTGCTTTTCAAACGCTTTTTGCCCTTGAATTTGGTGGAGAAGCTCTGGAACAAGCACATTTCGCTTACACTTATGACAAGCCAATTGACGAAGAAACTGAAGTTGATGTACCAGCCTTTCTTCTTAGCCTAGTAACAGGTGTCCGTGAAGAGTTGGCCCAACTTGATAGTCAAATTGAAGAAAAGTTGAAAGAGGGTTGGAGCCTCTCACGTTTGATTGTGACAGATCGTACTCTCCTTCGTTTGGGACTTTATGAAATCACGTCATTTGAAGAAACACCAGGACGTGTAGCTATTAACGAAATCATTGAAATCGCTAAAAAATATTCTGATGAAACATCTGCTAAGTTCATTAATGGTGTACTTAGTCAGTTTGTGACAGATGAAGCATAAGCAAAAGAAGTTGAACGTTGTTTCAACTTCTTTTTTTCTACAAATGTAACAAGAAAAAGTCGCAAGCGGAGATTTCTTGCGACTTTCATTTATATACTGCCACCAGCAATCAGACTCACTGGAAGTACATAATCACGATTAACTGTTTTGCCTTTCATTTTCTTGAGAAGAATTTCGACACAAAGCTTAGCAATTTCATCCAAAGGTTGTTGGATAGTTGCTAACTCTGGGTAGAAGTGACGGATAAAGGCGGTACCGTCATAACCGATGATTTTTAGGTCATCTGGGATAGAAAGTCCCAATTGTCTAGCTATCTTCATAACCAAGATAGCTGTTAAATCGTCCGAAACAAAGATGCCATCTGGTTTTTCACGAGAGATAATAGATTTGATTTCTAATTCTCGTCGCATGAGAGACAAATCGTTTGGAACAGGACAAATAATACCTTTCTTGTCCAATTCATAATTAAAACCTAGTTGACGAAGTCCTGTTGGAGAATCCGAATTATCATAGCCTGTAATCATGACAATGCGTTGACAGCCAGCCTTGACCATAGCTCTTGCGGCTAACTTGCCACCTTCAAAGTTGTCAGACGAAACAATAGGAATCTTTGGGGCGAGATTACGGTCGAAGGCAACGATGGGAGCTTCAACCTTCTCATAATCCTCAATACCAAGATTGTGACTAGACGAGATGATGCCGTCACATTGGTTGGCGGCAAGCATCTCCAAATAGTCTCTCTCCTTGTTAGGATCATGCTCACTATTACAAATAATGGTTTTATAGCCTTGCTTAAAGAGTTCATCCTCAAGACGTTCAATAAGTTCGGCATAAAATACATTGGAAATATTTGGGAAAATCAAGCCAACGAGTTTGGCCGACTTTCCTTGGAGGCCTCGAGCTAAATTATTTGGTTTATAGTTGAGTTCTTGCATAGCAGCGTGAACTTTGTCAATGGTCTTTTGTGAGAGGTAGCCCTTTTTGTTTATGACGCGAGAAACTGTGGTTGGGCTCACACCAGCCAGTTCGGCAACGTCAGTAAGCTTTGCGACCATAAATCACCTTAGTATTTCAAGTCGAAGTAGTGTCCAGAAACGTTTCCTGACGTTACTTTGATACCAGTTTGTTCTGCACTTGGGAAAACACGACTAGTGAAGACTTTCTCACCTTTGTTGAAGTAAATTTCAACGATTGAGTTATCTACAAAGATGTTTGCTGTTGCAGCTTGACCGGCATCAAGTGTACATTCACGACTTGTTCCAAAGTCAGTAGCATATTGTTCACCAGCTTTAGAACGGTCAAGGATAACTTTTCCGTTCTCAGTATCAACAGTAAGTGACAAGCCCTTTCTTTCTTGGTCTGCGAAGAGGACAAGTTCTGTTTGAGTGTTAGCTTCAAAGTTAAGTTCAAGCTCGTAAGTGTTAGTTGTTGCCGTTTTTTCAGAGAAATCTTCTTGACTAGCACGTAAGCTTGTAATAGCTTCTACTGGGTATTGGTAGAGTTTACCATCTTTGATAGATAATTCTTTAACCAAGCTCATAGCACCTTGATAGTCGTATTTGTCAGTTGGATAGTCCACGTCTGGGAGACCAATCCAGCTAACAATAAGGGCACGACCATCAGGAGTGTTAAATCCTTGAGTAGCATAAGCTTCGAACCCGTAGTCCAAGTTAATAATTGGTGTGCCATCAACAAGGGCAGGTTTCTCAGGGTCGAAATCTTGGAAAATCTTATAAGTATTAGGGTAAATATTGCCATAGTCAAGTTCAGCTTTATCAAGACCTTGTGGGCTATAAAGAAGAACAGGTTTGGTATCTACAAAGACAAGGTTAGGACACTCAATCATGTATTCTGAGCCAGTACCACCAAAGTCTAGGTCTCCAACTTCAACCCAGTTTTCGACATCATTATCAACAGCTTTGTAAAGTTTGATAAAACCTTGTTTATCGTGGTTTTGAGCACCTACGATAGCATAGAATTGTCCCTTGTAATCGAAGATTTGAGGGTCACGGAAGTGCCCAGTAGCGTCAGCAGGTTGTTTGATAAGAACCTTGTCGAATTTTTCGATTTTGCCGTCTTTATCCATCCAAGCGCCGATTTGACGTGGGTCACGAATCCAGTTTTCATCACGAACGTTCCCAGTATAGAAGATAAAGAGTTTATCACCGATTTGATAAGCAGAACCTGAGTAGGCACCGTGGCTATCATTTTCATGGTCTGGCAAGAGTTTGACACCAGTTTCTGTAAAGTGAACCAAATCTTCAGTTTCAGTATGCACCCATTGTTTCAAACCATGAGCAGCTCCAAATGGCCAACTTTGGTAGAAAAGTTGGAACTTACCATTAAAGTAAGAAAAACCGTTTGGATCATTAAGAAGCCCTGTTTCTGGTTCGATATGGTAACTTGCACGCCAAGGTGATTTAGCGACATTTTCTCTAATCTTTGTTTTTTCTTCGTCTGTCCAATCTGCGTATGGACGGTAACGAACTTCTGTTGGTAGATTCATATTTAGTAATCTCCTAATCTATTTGTTAATAATATAGTAAACGTTTTACCTATAAAAATCAACGATTTATAACAAAAAATAAAAAAATATGCTAAACGGTTGACATATGGCAGAAAGATGCTAAAATAGTTATCGTAAAGAAAAGCTAAACGCTTTCATACCAAATTTTATTAAGGAGAATTTTGCAAATGGATAACAAACAAATTGCAAAAGAAGTCATCGATGCCCTCGGTGGACGTGAAAACGTCAACAGTGTTGCTCACTGTGCGACTCGTCTACGTGTGATGGTCAAAGATGAAAACAAAATCAATAAAGAAAAGGCTGAGAACATTGAAAAAGTTCAAGGTGCTTTCTTTAACTCAGGTCAATACCAAATGATTTTTGGTACAGGTACTGTTAACAAGATTTACGACGAAGTCGTTGCTCAAGGTCTTCCAACAGCATCTAAAGACGAACAAAAAGCAGAAGCTGCTAAACAAGGTAACTGGTTCCAACGTGCTATCCGTTCATTCGGTGACGTTTTCGTTCCATTGCTTCCAGCAATCGTAGCGACTGGTCTTTTCATGGGTATCCGTGGAGCAATCAATAACGATACAGTTCTTGGTTTGTTCGGTACAACATCAAAAGCTTTTGCTGCTACTGATTTCTATACTTACACAGTTGTATTGACAGATACAGCCTTCGCCTTCTTCCCAGCCTTGATTTGTTGGTCAGCCTTTAACGTATTTGGTGGTTCACCACTTCTTGGTTTGGTTCTTGGTTTGATGATGGTTAACAACGCCCTTCCTAACGCTTGGGATGTTGCATCAGGTGCTGCTAAACCAATTTACTTCTTTGATTTTATTCCAGTAGTAGGTTACCAAAACTCAGTGCTTCCAGCCTTCTTCGTAGGTTTGCTTGGTGCTAAGTTCGAGCAATGGGTTCGTAAATGGGTTCCAGACGTTCTTGACCTTCTCTTGCGTCCACTTATCGTCTTCGCAGTAATGTCAGCTTTGGCCCTCTTTATCATTGGTCCTGTCTTCCATACTGTTGAAAGCTATGTTCTTGCTGCTACAGAATGGATTCTTAACTTGCCATTTGGTCTTGCTGGTCTTGTTCTTGGTGGAGTTCACCAAGTTATCGTCGTTACAGGGGTTCACCACGTCTTTAACTTGCTTGAAGCTAACCTCATTGCTAATACTGGTAAAGACCCACTTAACGCTATCATCACAGCTGCTATGACTGCCCAAGCTGGTGCGACACTTGCAGTGGGTGTTAAAACTAAAGATGCTAAATTGAAAGCACTTGCTTTCCCTGCAACTCTTTCAGCGGTACTTGGTATCACTGAACCAGCTATCTTCGGGGTTAACCTTCGTTTCGGTAAACCATTTATCATGGGTCTTATCGCTGGTGCTGCTGGTGGTTGGTTGGCCTCAATCCTTAACCTCGCTGGTACAGGATTTGGTGTAACAATCGTTCCTGGTACTCTTCTTTACCTTAACGGTCAAGTGCTTAAGTATGTGATCATGGTACTTGTAACACTTGCTCTTGGTTTTGCTCTTACTTGGATCTTCGGTTACAAAGAGGAAGAAGTTGAAGCTCAAAAAGAAGTTGTTGCTGAAGATATTGCATCTGCAGAATCAGCTCCAGTTGCATTGCAAGCCGAAACAATCGCTGCACCACTTAAAGGTGAAGTTGTAGCTTTGGAAAATGTTAATGACCCAGTCTTCTCATCAGGAGCTATGGGTAAAGGTGCCGCTATTAAACCTTCAGGAAACCAAGTAGTCGCACCATTTGATGGTGAAGTGCAAATCGCCTTCCCAACAGGTCACGCTTACGGTCTTAAATCTGATAAAGGTGCTGAAGTGCTTATCCACATCGGTATCGACACTGTCTCACTTGACGGTAAAGGATTTGATGCTAAAGTTCAAGCAAATCAACGTATTAAAAAAGGTGATGTCTTGGCTACCTTCGATAGCTCAGTAATCACTGAAGCAGGTCTTGACGATACAACTATGGTTATCGTTACAAACACTGCAGACTTCGAAGATGTTTCATCAGTAGCGACTGGTTCAGTTGCTGAAGGTGCAGACTTCATCGCAGTTAAATAATAAGCTAGAAAAGTCGAAGCCAATTCGGCTTTTTTAGTTAAATGGCTCATAAAGAAAAGTATGAAGCAGAGTAGTCTGTACCTCCTTAAACAAGGTCTTATTTAGATTGTCTTTTGCCTAGCTTTTATTTATAATAGTATAAATAGTTATTATTGATCATAAAAGGAGATAGCTTTACCTATGGCTAAACTTTACGGAAGCTTGGAAGCTGGTGGTACAAAATTTGTTTGTGCTGTTGGCGATGAGAAATTCCAAGTCGTTGAAAAAACTCAATTCCCAACAACTACACCTTACGAAACAATTGACCGTACTATTGAATTTTTCAAACGTTATGAAGATCAATTGGCTGGAATTGCAATTGGTTCATTTGGACCAATTGATGTTGATCCAAACTCTGAAACATATGGTTTTGTGACTTCAACACCAAAACCACATTGGTCAAATGTCGACCTTCTTGGTTTGATTGCTAAAGAGTTTAATATTCCTTTCTACTTTACGACTGATGTTAACTCATCTGCTTATGGTGAGACACTTGTTCGTAAAGGTGTTAAGAGTCTTGTTTACTACACTATCGGAACTGGTATTGGAGCCGGTGCTATTCAAAATGGTGAGTTCATTGGTGGTATGGGTCACACTGAAGCTGGTCACGTATATGTACCTCTTCACCCAAATGATGTTTCCAATGAATTTAACGGAACTTGTCCATTCCACCGCGGATGTTTGGAAGGTTTGGCTGCTGGTCCATCACTTGAAGCCCGTACAGGTATTCGTGGCGAATTGATTGAGCAAAATTCTGAGGTTTGGGATGTTCAAGCTTACTACATTGCTCAAGCTGCTGTCCAGGCAACTGTGCTCTACCGTCCAGAAGTTATCGTCTTTGGGGGTGGTGTTATGGGACAAGAACACATGCTTCGTCGTGTCCGTGAAAAATTCACAGCTCTTTTGAATGGTTACCTTCCAGTGCCAGACGTGACTGAGTATATTGTGACACCTGCTGTTTCAGGTAATGGCTCTGCAACACTTGGTAACTTTGCACTTGCCAAAGATGTAGCTGACAAACACTCACGCAAATAAGCAAAATATGTAAAATCGCTTTAAGACATGATCTTAAGGCGTTTTGCTCTATACAGGAGGATGTAATGGAACCTTTATTTTTAGATTCGCCAATGCATGAAAAAATCTGGGGAGGTAATCGACTTAAGACAGAGTTTGGTTACGATATTCCCAGTGAACACACTGGTGAATACTGGGCAATTTCTGCCCATCCTAATGGTGTATCCTATGTCAAAAACGGAAAGTATGCTGGTTTCCACCTGGCAGAGCTTTACAAGGATAAACCAGAACTTTTTGGAAATCCCAAGACTAGTGTTTTTCCTTTGTTGACAAAGATTTTGGACGCTAATGACTGGCTCTCAGTACAAGTACACCCTGATGATGCTTATGGACTAGAGCATGAAGGTGAGCTAGGAAAGACAGAATGTTGGTATATTATTGATGCTGAAGAGGGTGCAGAGATTATTTATGGTCACAAGGCTAAGACAAAGGAAGAATTGGCGTCCTTAATTGAAGCAGGTGATTGGGACGGACTTTTGTCGAAAACTCCTGTTAAAAAAGGTGACTTTTTCTTTGTACCAAGTGGTACCATGCATGCTATTGGTCCAGGTATCCTGATCTTAGAGACTCAACAATCTAGCGATACCACTTACCGTGTCTATGATTTTGATCGTAGGGATGATCAGGGCAATAAACGTGAGCTTCATATTCAACAGTCTCTTGATGTCTTGAATCTAGGGGACCCAGAAAATAGCGTCCCAGCAACTGTTAAGACCTTGCAATTAGAGTCGACTTGTTTGACATCAAACTCCTTCTTCACCGTATATAAATGGAAACTCAGTGGCTTGGTTGACTTCAAGCAATCAGCTCCTTATTTGCTTTGTTCGGTACTTTCTGGCAATGGGACTATGACTATCGATTCACACATTTATTGTCTAAAAAAAGGTGATCACTTCATTCTGCCAAATGATGTGACAGATTGGGAAATTGATGGACAATTGGAGATGATTGTCAGTCACCCTAACGAGGCTTAAGTATGAATAATGAAAAAGTTTTAGCTGCACTATTTGAGTGTTTTGAAATCGGCAAATCCTATTATTTTGAGGGAGCTTACTATCGTCTGAAAGACTATGGCGACCACATTTTTGGCTTACAACGGGCCATTCCGGGTATGTGCGGTGAAAAAACAGCTTCCCCTAGCATCAAATTTTACTGGAAAAATGGTGTCTTGGACTATCAATTCTACGTTGATTTTGAAGCTAGTCCTATGATAATGAAGACCTATAGTAGCACCGACCATGCCTTCTTTGAGCAGGCTTTTGAAAATCTCTTGCATGATTTTGAGGATATCCTAGAGAGCCAAGAGAACTCTAAGAAGTAGTTTTAAAGCATTATTGTCGATATTTTCAGTGAATCTAATAAAAAAGTTTTCGTTTATTTGCAAATCCATTGTGAAAGCCCTTAAACTAGGGCTTTTTTCTTTGTCAATCCTTGAGTGATTTCTTGTTTAAAGGGGGCTTTTGTGGTAAAATATGGAGATAAAGACTGTCGAAAGGAAAAAAGATGGCAAATATATTACGCAAAATCATTGAAAATGATAAAGGCGAAATTAAGAAACTAGAAAAAACTGCCAAGAAAGTCGAGAGCTATGCTGATGCAATGGCGGCTCTTTCAGATGAAGAACTTCAGGCAAAAACAGAAGAATTTAAAAAACGATATCAAAACGGAGAAAGCCTAGACCAACTCTTGCCAGAGGCATTTGCAGTTGTTCGTGAAGGGGCAAAACGTGTCCTTGGACTTTTCCCATATCGTGTGCAAATCATGGGTGGTATCGTTCTTCACCATGGTGACGTCCCAGAGATGCGTACAGGGGAAGGGAAAACCTTGACTGCGACAATGCCTGTTTACCTAAATGCTATTTCAGGTGAAGGTGTGCACGTTATCACCGTTAACGAATACCTTTCAGAGCGTGATGCGACTGAAATGGGTGAGCTTTATAGTTGGCTTGGTTTGTCAGTAGGGATTAACCTTTCAGCCAAATCGCCAGCTGAAAAACGTGAAGCTTATAACTGTGACATCACTTACTCAACCAACTCAGAGGTAGGTTTCGACTATCTTCGTGATAACATGGTTGTTCGTAAGGAAAACATGGTACAACGACCATTGAACTATGCCTTGGTCGATGAGGTTGACTCAGTTCTTATCGACGAAGCTCGTACACCATTGATTGTATCAGGTCCTGTAAGTTCAGAAACTAATCAGTTATATCACCGTGCGGATGCCTTTGTTAAGACCTTGACAGAGGATGATTATGCCATTGATATTCCAACAAAAACGATTGGTTTGAATGACTCAGGTATTGACAAGGCCGAAGAATTCTTCAACTTGGACAACTTGTACGATATTGATAATGTTGCCTTGACTCACTATATTGACAACGCCCTTCGTGCCAACTACATCATGTTGCATGATATTGACTATGTGGTCAGTCCTGAGCAAGAAATTCTTATCGTTGACCAATTTACAGGTCGTACCATGGAAGGTCGTCGTTTCTCAGATGGACTCCACCAAGCCATTGAGGCAAAAGAAGGTGTACCAGTTCAAGAAGAAACGAAGACATCTGCCTCAATCACTTACCAAAATATGTTCCGTATGTATAAGAAATTGTCAGGGATGACTGGTACTGGTAAAACTGAGGAAGATGAATTCCGTGAAATTTACAACATGCGAATCATTCCGATTCCAACTAACCGTCCAATTCAACGTATTGACCACGATGACCTTCTTTACCCTACCTTGGATGCTAAATTCCGTGCAGTGGTACAAGATGTTAAACGTCGTTATGAAAAAGGACAGCCAGTCCTTGTTGGTACGGTTGCCGTTGAAACATCTGACTTGATTTCTAAGATGTTGGTTGAAGCAGGTATTCCTCATGAAGTGCTTAATGCCAAGAACCACGAAAAAGAAGCGCATATTATCATGAATGCGGGTCAACGTGGTGCCGTTACGATTGCGACCAACATGGCCGGTCGTGGTACCGACATCAAACTTGGTGAAGGTGTTCTTGACCTTGGTGGACTCTGTGTCATTGGTACAGAGCGTCACGAAAGCCGTCGTATCGATAACCAGTTGCGTGGTCGTGCGGGACGTCAAGGGGACCCAGGGGAATCTCAATTCTACCTTTCACTTGAAGACGAATTGATGCGTCGTTTCGGTTCTGATCGTATCAAACAAGTCTTGGAACGTTTGAATGCTGATGATGAAGATATTGTTATCAAATCACGTATGTTGACACGCCAAGTGGAAGCGGCTCAAAAACGTGTCGAAGGAAATAACTACGATACTCGTAAACAAGTCCTTCAGTACGATGACGTTATGCGTGAACAACGTGAAATCATCTACGCTGAGCGTTATGATGTTATCACAGCGGAACGTGACCTTGAACCTGAGATTAAGGCTATGATTAGGCGTACGATTAACCGTACGGTAGATGGTCACAGCCGCAATGATCAAGAGGAAGCTCTTAAAGGTATTTTGAACTTTGCTCGTCAGGCCTTGGTTCCTGAGAATGCCATCTCACTTGAAGATTTACAAGAAGTGGGAGAGGTAACGAAACGTAGTGTTAATTATGACGCTATTAAAGTTTACTTGAATGAGTTAGCAGATGATGTTTATGATCGTCAAATCAAGAAATTGCGTTCAGAGGAAGCTATCCGTGAATTCCAAAAAGTCTTGATTTTGATGGTTGTTGATAACAAGTGGACGGACCACATCGATGCCCTAGATCAATTACGTAATGCCGTTGGTTTGCGTGGTTATGCACAAAACAACCCAATCGTTGAGTATCAATCTGAAGGGTTCAAGATGTTCCAAGATATGATTGGGGCAATTGAATATGATGTGACACGTACAATGATGAAAGCACAAATTCATGAGCAATCTCGTGAAAATGTGAATGAACGTGTTTCGACAACAGCAACAGGCAATATCCAGGCCCACCAAGCAGATGCTAATGGTCAAGAAATTGACTTTAGTAAGGTTGGTCGTAATGACTTCTGTCCATGTGGCTCTGGTAAGAAATTTAAAAATTGTCACGGTCGTAAACAATTTTAGGAAAAAATAGGTAATTATTATGGTTTTTAAAGCAGTAAGTGAAAAAATTGATTTTGATGCAGTTAAAGAATCAACTACATTAACAGGTGAAGCCCTTGCCAAGAAACAAGCTCGTGATAAAGAGCTTGAAGCAATCATCAAGGGTGAAGACGACCGTACGCTTTTGGTTATCGGTCCATGTTCATCTGATAATGAAGAAGCTGTTCTTGATTATGCTCACCGTTTGGCTAAACTTCAAGAAGAAGTTAAAGATAAAGTCTTTATGGTTATGCGTGTCTATACAGCTAAACCTCGTACAAATGGTGATGGCTATAAAGGACTTGTACACCAACCTGATGCTGAAGGGAAACCAAACCTAATTAACGGTATCAAGGCTGTGCGTAACCTTCACTACCGTGTTATCACTGAAACTGGTATCACAACTGCTGACGAAATGCTTTACCCAGAAAATCTTCCTTTGGTAGATGACCTTGTGTCATACATTGCCGTTGGTGCACGTTCTGTAGAAGACCAACAACACCGTTTTGTTGCGTCAGGTATTGATGTTCCAACTGGTATGAAGAATCCAACATCAGGGAACCTTAACGTGATGTTTAACGGTATCTACGCCGCACAAAACAAACAAAACTTCCTCTTTAACGGTGAAGAAGTTGAAACTCCAGGGAACCCATTGGCACACGTTATTCTTCGTGGTTCAACGAATGAATATGGTAAAAACGTGCCTAACTTCTACTATGATGATGTTCTTGAAACAATCGAACACTATGAACAAATGGGCCTTGAAAATCCATTCATCGTTATTGATACAAACCATGATAACTCAGGTAAACGTTACTTGGAACAAATCCGTATCGTTCGTCAAACCTTGATTAACCGTGATTGGAATGAAAAAATCAACAAAGTGGCACGTGGTTTCATGATTGAATCTTACCTTGAAGATGGCCGTCAAGATGCGCCAGATGTCTATGGTAAATCAATCACTGACCCATGTCTTGGTTGGGATAAGACAGAAGAATTGATTCGTGAAATCCACGATACTTTGTCAAAATAATAAGGTAACAGAAACCATATATGGGGAGTGAACCGTTTGGATGACCAAGCGGTTCGCTCTCTTTTCACAAAGAGAGGGAAATAGATGGGAATTCATCAAAATAGTCCGCTGATTGATGTAGCGGAAGTAAGGAAATTGCATGCTCTTACGGGAGACGCACTAGTAACTAAACAGGCTAATGATGAGGCCTTGGCAAAAATTATCAAGGGTGAGGACAAACGTATTCTCTTGGTTATTGGTCCATGTTCATCTGATAATGAAGAAGCCGTTCTTGACTATGCTCACCGTTTGGCCAAACTTCAGGAAGAAGTGAAGGACAAAATCTTTATTGTTATGCGTGTTTATACAGCTAAACCACGTACTAATGGGGACGGTTATAAGGGGCTTATCCACCAGCCAGATGCAGAGGGTGATGTAGACCTTCTTGCTGGGGTTAAGGCGGTTCGCCACCTTCAGTCACGTATTATTACTGAAACAGGCCTTCCAATCGCTGACGAGATGCTTTATCCGTCAAATCTTTCCTTCTTTGATGATCTGCTTAGCTATCACGCTATTGGAGCACGTTCTGTCGAGGACCAAGAACACCGCTTTGTAGCTTCAGGTATTGATGTGCCAATTGGCTTGAAGAACCCAACGTCAGGGAATTTGAATGTCATGTTTAATGGTATCTATGCGGCGCAGAACCAACAGCATTTCCTTTACAATGGTGCTGAAGTTAAAACAGATGGTAACCCACTCGCTCACGCTATCCTGCGTGGTGCCAACAATGAAAATGGTCAGAACATTGTCAACTACCATTACGAGGACTTGGTTAAGGCTTTGGACAAGTATAGTGCATTTAATTTGGAAAACCCATTTATTCTTGTTGATACAAACCATGATAACTCAGGTAAAAACTTCATGGAACAAGTTCGCATTGTGCGTGAAGTCCTTCTTAACCGTGAGTGGGATGAGCGTATCGCGGATACCGTGCGTGGCTTTATGATTGAGTCTTACCTTGAGGATGGTCGTCAAGACACACCTGAAGTTTATGGTAAATCAATTACAGATCCATGTCTTGGTTGGGCTAAGACAGATAGCCTTATTCGTGAAATCCACAATCGACTTTCGTTATAATTATGATTTTTGGACATGGTATAGACTTGCAGGAAATTTCAGCTGTAAAAAAGGCTTATGACCGCAATCCACGCTTTGCAAAAAAGGTATTGACACCAAAAGAGTGGGAGCGTTTTGAATCCCTTTCTGGTAATCGTCAGATGTCCTATTTAGCAGGGCGCTGGGCCGGTAAGGAAGCATTTTCAAAGGCTTGGGGTACTGGTATTGGAGCAGTCGGCTTTAAGGATATTGAAATATTGACCAATGACAAGGGAGCTCCAGTGGTGACCCAATCACCTTTTGAAGGCAAGGTTTTTATCTCGATTTCCCATAGCGGTGATTTTGTTCAGGCAAGTGTCATTTTAGAAAAAAACTAAGAGATAGATGTTGGAAGAGGATAGCTTATGATTTCAAGTTTACATCGACCAACCTTGGCAAAGGTTGATCTATCAGCAATTTCAGAAAATATTGAACAAGTGGTTAGTCACATCCCTAAACAGGTAAAGACTTTTGCAGTTGTTAAGGCCAATGCTTATGGTCATGGCGCTGTCGAAGTGGCCAAGCATGTATCTAAGCAGGTGGATGGTTTTTGTGTTTCCAACCTAGACGAGGCGCTTGAACTTCGTCAAGCTGGCTTAGAACAACCGATACTTATTTTAGGAGTCGTCTTGCCAGACGAGGTTCCTTTGGCTATTCAAGAAAACATCACTCTGACGGTAGCTTCGCTTGAGTGGTTGGAAATGGCTAAGAATCAAGGGCTTGATTTAACTGGTTTGACCTGCCATATTAAGATTGATTCAGGTATGGGCCGTATTGGGGTGCGTAACCAAGAGGATGCGGTTAGCTTGATTGCTGGTCTGAAATCACTTGGTGCGGATGTCGAAGGTATTTTTACCCATTTTGCAACGGCTGATGAGGCAGATGATAGTAAATTCAAGCGTCAATTAGCCTTCTTCACGGATTTGGTTAATAACTTGGTGGACCGTCCTCGCTTGGTACACGCTAGCAACTCTGCGACGAGTATCTGGCATGCAGAAACAGTCTTTAATGCGGTACGTCTGGGTGTTGTTATCTATGGTCTCAATCCTAGTGGCAGTGCTTTAGACCTTCCATATAGGATTCGTCCTGCTTTAAGTTTGGAGACTGCACTTGTTCATGTTAAGACCCTGCCAGCAGGTCAAGATGTAGGTTATGGTGCAACCTATACGACGACAGCTGATGAGGTTATTGGAACCATTCCGATTGGCTATGCGGATGGTTGGACTAGAGATTTACAAGGTTTCCATGTTATTGTGGATGGACAGCTTTGTCCTATTGTTGGGCGTGTGTCTATGGATCAGATTACCGTTCGTCTTCCTAAGGTTTATCCCCTAGGAACTCCTGTCACTCTTATGGGTGAAAATGGTGGAGCAAGCATTACTGCGACAGAGGTGGCTGAAAAACGTGGCACTATCAACTACGAAGTTCTTTGTTTACTTAGTGACCGTGTACCTCGTAGCTATGACTAATATCAATAAAAAGAGAAATCCAGTTTGATGCTGGATTTTTTGGTTTTAGTGAAGACCATTTTCATGTGTTATAATAGCTGATAAGGCTTCCTTTTTCACGGGAAGAAGAACACGATAGAAATGATAGAGGATATGATTCAACAAGATTCACCAATTGCGGATTTGAAAGGCTTTGGGCCTAAGTCCGCTGAAAAATTTACCAAATTAGATTTATACACGGTTGGGGACCTCTTGCTTTATTTTCCTTTCCGATATGAGGATTTTAAGAGTAAGTCTATCTTTGAACTGATGGATGGCGAAAAGGCTGTTATTACGGGAACAGTGGTGACACCTGCCAATGTGCAGTATTATGGCTTTAAACGGAATCGTCTGAGTTTTAAAATCAAGCAAGGAGAGGCTGTGATTGCCATTAGTTTCTTCAACCAACCTTATCTTGTGGATAAGATTGAGATGGGGGCAGAAGTGGCTATTTTTGGCAAATGGGACCAGAAGAAGTCTGCTGTGACTGGTATGAAAGTCCTGGCTCAAGTTGAGGACGATATGCAGCCAGTCTACCATGTGGCCCAGGGTGTTAGTCAGGCCCAACTGATAAAGGCCATAAAGGCAGCTTTTGATAGTGGGGCCCTTAATTTGTTGGAGGAAAATCTCCCTCAGGTGCTGCTGGACAAGTACCGTCTCATGAGACGTCAAGAGGCTGTGCGTGCCATGCATTTTCCGAAAGATTTGGCTGAATATAAGCAGGCTCTACGTAGGACCAAGTTTGAGGAGCTCTTTTATTTCCAAATGAATTTACAGGTGCTGAAGGCTGAAAATAAGTCCGAAACCAATGGTCTAGCAATTGCTTACGATGAAGCCAAAATCAAAGCCAAAATTGCAGCATTACCATTCCCCTTAACTGAGGCCCAACAGCGTAGTTTATCGGAAATCCTAGTTGATATGAAATCTGGGGCTCATATGAACCGTCTCTTGCAAGGAGATGTGGGCTCAGGGAAAACAGTTATCGCTAGCTTGGCTATGTATGGGGCCTATACGGCAGGATTTCAGTCTGCCCTCATGGTACCGACGGAAATCTTAGCAGAGCAGCATTATCAGAGTTTACAGGGGCTTTTTCCTGAGTTAGAGGTAGTGCTCCTAACTTCTGGAATGAAGGCGGCGGATAAGAAAGTAGCCCTTTCCAAAATCGAGTCTGGGGAGGCTCAAATGATTGTGGGAACCCACTCGTTGATTCAAGATGCAGTGACTTATCATAGTCTTGGGCTAGTCATTACTGATGAACAGCACCGTTTTGGGGTTAATCAACGTCGTATTTTCCGTGAGAAGGGTGACAATCCTGATGTCCTCATGATGACAGCGACCCCTATTCCTAGGACTTTGGCGATCACTGCCTTTGGGGAGATGGATGTATCTATCATTGACCAGATGCCAGCTGGACGTAAGCCCATTATTACCCGTTGGGTTAAACATGAGCAACTAGATACCGTACTGACTTGGATTAAGGGGGAGTTGGAAAAAGATGCTCAGGTCTATTTTATTTCTCCTCTGATTGAAGAGTCTGAGGCTCTTGATTTGAAAAATGCGGTAGCCCTTCATCAGGAACTCACAGATTTCTTTGGCGATTCAGCGACAGTAGCTCTGATGCACGGTCGTATGAAAAATGATGAAAAAGACCAAATTATGCAAGATTTCAAGGACAGAAAATCTCAGATTTTAGTATCAACTACAGTTATCGAAGTAGGGGTTAACGTGCCAAATGCTACAGTTATGGTCATTATGGATGCAGATCGTTTTGGACTTAGCCAGCTTCACCAGCTTCGAGGGCGTGTAGGTCGTGGCGACAAGCAGTCCTACTGTGTTTTGGTGGCTAATCCTAAAAATGATACTGGTAAAAAACGCATGCAGGCCATGTGTGAGACCACGGATGGCTTTGTTCTAGCTGAGGAGGATCTTAAAATGCGTGGCTCAGGTGAAATCTTTGGGACACGTCAGTCAGGTATTCCTGAATTTCAGGTGGCCGATATTGTGGAAGACTACAATATCTTAGAGGAAGCCAGACGGGTGGCTAGCCAAATTGTATCTGACCCTAACTGGCGAGAGAGTCCTGAATGGCAGGTGCTAGGAGCACATTTGAGAAGCCAAGGCGAGTTTGATTGAGGAGGAAACTAATGAACAAAAGACGGTTAAATCTCGATTTTTTTGCTATCTTGCACCCCTTATTTCTTATGATGTTAGGTCTTATATTTTATTTTTTCGCCTTCATCTTGATTTGGTTTATTACCGAATTGACAAAGCTGATAGAAGGAAAGACAGACTTTCATACCCTATATCTTTATTCACTTCTTATCTCTCTAGCTTGTTCGGTATTACTGATTATGTACGTCGCGGGTCTTATAGCTCAACTGATTATCCATATACAGCATCAAAAGGAAAGGACGCTTTTGCCAGTTTGGTGCATGCTTACAGCTGTACTGATGCTTGTGCCCCTATTCGAAGATTTTAGTATCTTAGGCTCGTCCTGGAATTTTAAAGGGTATTTTCTTTCCATAGTTGCCTACATTGCCTATCTCTTTACAAAGCTACCCAAGGTTATTGAAAGTTACCGCTATCATGCGACAATTCGCTATGCCGTTTGGGTGGCTCTGGTCTTGGGAATTATTTTATCCATGCTTTAGACAGAAAAACTCTCAGTAAACTCACTGAGAGTTTTAAGTTCCCTTCAAGCTTATTACAAGCTTTCTTTAAGTTAGGCAACCTATAATAAAACCATCAAAACGAGATAGGTTTTGATAATAAAACGTTTTGGCTAGGCCAAACCATTCCTAAAAAGGAGGACAAAACAATGACAGTAAAAATTAAAGTAACC
Source organism: Streptococcus sp. CCH8-H5 (assembly GCF_001556505.1). Classification (NCBI taxonomy): domain Bacteria; kingdom Bacillati; phylum Bacillota; class Bacilli; order Lactobacillales; family Streptococcaceae; genus Streptococcus; species Streptococcus sp. CCH8-H5. Next base: position 26,627 of record NZ_LSIZ01000032.1, read on the forward strand.
TACAACCGAAATTTCCAGAAGCATCCTCAAGACTTTAAGGTTTATCAAAACTAGTATTGATGCTAGGAAGAGGCTAAATTTACCCATATTCTACAACTTTCATCCCTCATTTTCCAAAATCCCTTTTTCCTTTTTTTCATAACGTAGAATCCCTCTTCTTAAACTCATAAAAAGTCTAGACGGAAGCTTGACCAGTCTAGGCGATTAACATAAGTAAGCTAACCAGTTGAGATTTTCTTGACTGGTTTTTATTTTTTGAAATTTAGATAAAAAATATCGAAAAACGATAAAAATGTGTTGACAAGGAGAAATAAAGAGTGTAATATATAGTTATCGATAAACGATAATAAGTTTTCGATAAAGATAATCTTATTCGCGAAAAAGAGAAATTATTTACTAAAACTATTTAACAAAGGAAAAACTTATCATGAAAACACTTAAACCAATCATCAACGCTCTTCTTATTCTTCTTATGGCAAGTTACGGTCTTGCAATGCTTGCTTTACTTATCCTTCCTTTTGTGGATGTGACTAATCTTTTCCCAGGTGCTGAGGTTCATTACCTTTCTGGTTGGGGTTACTGGCTGGTCGCAGAGCTACAATTTGCCTTCTATCTTGCCTTGATTTGTCTTCTTCGTAAAGAGCTAAAAGACTTTACTTGGAAGGCACTTTGGACAGAAGATTTCTCTCTCTTCTTGAAAAAGGCTGCTCTCTTAACCTTTGTGCCATCAGCCTTGAATATCTTCTTGCAGTTGGGAACGACTAATCACCTTGTAATGGACTTCAGCACATCAGTCTGGCTTCTCTTGGTCTCTCTAGCTTGTGATGCTGTCCGTCTTCGTAAGGGACAAACAGCTGTCAAATAATTGAATGTATCTTAGTTGAAAAGTAGTAAAATCTTATCTATAAACTAGTATTTTATATTGATATTCGATATAATTGATACTGTTAATAGTTAGCTGCTGATTTAGTATAAGGTCAAGGGCTCCTAGAGGCACCTTGGCTTTCTCTAGTCTATACTCCCAAAAAATCAAAATGTATTTACAATCGAGGTAACACATGACAACTATCTTATTCTATTTTTTAATCGTCCTAGCCTTGGCTGGCTCTAGTTATTATGGTTGGAAATCGGCTAAAAGTGCTAAAAATCGTCAAGAAACGCAAGAACAGAAACGTCTGCGTAGTGTTCTCCTGTTCGTTAATGTCCTCCTTTTTGCGGGTTTTTTAAGTCTTGTTATTACTATTCTTAATGATGCCTTTATCCTGACTGGTCATGAAGGACTCTTACAACAAGGTTTGCGTATGCTTCTCGGATCGGGAGTTACCGTGAAAAGTAGTAGCACTAGTCTGACGCTTTTTGCAGCAACCATTGATTTCCTTCGTATGGTAGTTAACATAGGTTTCTTGTTGTGCCTACGTGCCTTTCTGATTAACCTTTATCGTTCTGATATTTTCATCGCTAAAAATGCTAAGTTGGTTCGTTGGTCAGCGCATTTGCTAGTTCTTGGGGCTTTTATCAATAATGGTATCTTTACATTTGGAACTGGCAACCAGAGTTATAGTTTCTTTAACATCAGTTATTTGCTAGTTAGCTTTGTCCTCTATGCTGTCGCTATGATTTTGACTAAGGCTAATGCCATTGCTGAGGAAAATGAGTATACGATTTAGGAGGGGCTTATGATTATTGTCAATTTGGACGTTGAACTTGCCAAGAAGAAGATGCGCTCGGGTGAGCTGGCAGAACGGATTGGTATTACCCCAGCCAATCTCTCGGTTCTTAAGACAGGCAAGGCCAAGGCAATCCGTTTTACAACTCTAGATGCTATTTGTAAGGAGTTAGATTGCCAACCAGGAGATATTCTTGAATATAGATCAGATGAAGAAAACTAAAAGCCTGAAGCAGTTCAGTCACCTTTCTAGTGACTATGCTTCAAGCTTTTTTTATTTTTTCTTCAACCATGCGACTAGGGCTAGACTGGCTAATAGTGTCATAGAACATATCAAGTTGATTTTTTGAGAGTATCATCGTTTTATAAGTCTATGTACTCATTTAGATCTATTATTTCATCAAATTGTTGGTTAATTCTATCGGTGTCTACATGTGTGATGTAAATAATTAATTTACTCGTTTGTAAAAGGCGATTCTCTATTTTTGATAAGGTTTCAAGGTCAATACCAGAAGAAAATTCGTCTAAAAATAAGATATCCGTCTTCATCAATAAGGCTCTTGCCAAAGCAACTCTCTTGGCTTCTCCACCTGAAAGTTTTATGGCATCATTTGAAAGCATTAACTCTAAAGACTCTCTATTAGCCCACTTAGATAATTCTACAAATTTCAATGTCTCAAACAGTTCCTCTTCTGAAACATTCTCAGAAAATAGAGTGAGATTATCACGAAGTTTTGCATTGAACATATGGGGGTGTTGGGGTACATAAGCTACATTATCAAAGATACTACTTTCTTTGATTCTTTTAACATCAATACCATTAATTTTAACTGTTCCTGTATAATCGTTATACTCTCGTAGGATTGCTTTTAATAGCGTGGTTTTACCTGTCCCACTCTTTCCTTTTAATAGATACTTCTTATGTTTATAAAACTGCCCATTAAAAGGTATAGCTTCCGAATTATTTTTAAAACGAAAATTATCAAATGAAATAACTTCAATATGTTCCAGAGTATTAAGATTTTCATCTACTACTTGAAATTCACTAGAAAGAGTCTCTATAGTTTTCTTACCACTAATGAATTTAGCTAACAAATCAGAAGAAGCATATATTGGGTAAGAAATCCTGACTAATAATTGTGAGAATGCTATTAAACTCCCTAATGTCAGTTGACTATTTATAATTAATAGTCCCCCAATAATCCAACTACCAAAATAAAGAACATTTGAAAACAGCTGATTTAAACTAACAACAATATATTGAGATTTTTCAACATTTGTTTGGCGTTTAAGTAACTTTAAAGTTTGAATATCAAAGACTCTATTAATGTCGAAACTCTTGTTTGCAATTTTCCAATCAGGTATACCTTCGATGAGATCTTGAATAGCTGATACTGAAGTATTAGTAGTTTCAATTAACTCTTCTTGTTTCTTTTCTAAAGGAGTTTTAAAGAGTACAGCTACAAAAAGATTTGGTAGGCTTAAAAGCAGAGTTAAAGCTGCTAATAAAGGATTAAGGTAGAGAGAAACAATTATGGCAATAATTAATTGGCAGATTAAGTAGCCACCCCAGTATACGGAATAAAAATAATTAAATTCAATTTGATCTATTTGAGTAGTTAATGAGGCTAGAAGTTTGTCATTTTTATTTCCTGTGAGTAACTCTAAAGGTGTTTTCTGAATACCTTGGAAAATAACATTCCTATAAGCATATGCAGACTTCTTACTAATGATTGCTGTTAGTGATTGTTGAAAATAGTAGATAAGTGTTTGAATCAACAAGAACACAACTACAAAAATAGATGTAACAACATAGCGACCCACTCCAAGTTTGATAGAGTCAATGATTAGTTGCATCAAATAGGCTTCACTTACCATTGCAATAGACAATAAGATAGTAAGTATTGAATATACTAGGATATCTTTTTTAACAACTTTATAAACAGATTTCATTAGTCTCTCCTTGGTTATAGATACTGCAATATTATCACCGTAGCTTATGCGTGTCAATATAATGTATTGTTATTTTATTCGAAAATATATAATATAAGTATATACAAAAGGCTTGAAACATGCTGAAAAAGCATCTCTCAAGCCTTTTGTATTATTATAGAGTATAGTTAGTTGAATGTTTTTGATATGTAATGTTCAACTCTTAAAGCCATTTCCTTATTGTCATCTAGGTGCTTGTAAATATAGAGAGCATTATCAAAATATTCTTTAGCTTCATTTTGATCAGAAAAATCTTCACAAATGTTACCTAACAATAGATACAAATCTGCAAGTAAATAAGTCGATTTGAACTCTTTACATAATTTTATAGTTAGAGATAGTTTTTTTATGGCCTCTTCAGTTTTACTCTGGAGCCATAAGTAGCGTCCTAAATTGTAATTGAACTTAATGGCTAATTCTAACTCTTCTATTGTTACTAGACTCAGTTGCTCAACTCTTACAGATAAATCATTTTCAATTTCCTTAAAACGATCCAAGTTCTTTGTCTCATAATAGAAATTAAATAGACTATTTAAAATTTGAAGATAGTGTATATCAGTCTCCTTAAGTTGCTTGATAGCTTTTTCTAACCTAGAAATTCCTTCTTCTTTTTGGTTATAAAAGTAAAAGTCGAGTAGCGAGGCAATCCATTCCATATATATCTTGTCTGAAAGTGGTAGACGATGTGAAGTTTCTTTTTCTAACTCATAGATATAATTTAAAGACTCATAATCTCTCTGCGTAATAAACGTTTTTGATAACTTTTTGAAATTATTGAGCTTGTTACTGTCACTTGAAATTTGTTCATCAAAGAAATAATCCATACTGACATTTAATTTTCTAGATAACTCATGAAGAAGCACTGAACCGGGAATATATTCCCCATTCTCGAGGCGACTAATTTGTCCTTGTTTGCAGATTCCTTCTGCTAACTCTTTTTGTGACATCTTCAATTCTTTTCTTCTGTTCTTTATTCTAGATGCTAGTAATGTGCTCATAGTTATCCCTTTCTCAGCTAATAGGCACTATCTATTTTATCACTAAATATAATAAAAAATTAAACAAGAATACATATTTGAATATTATAGTAAAAAACCTGAAGCAGTTCAGTCACCTTTCTGGTGACCATGCTTCAAGCTTTTTTTATTTTTTCTTCAACCATGCGACCAGGGCTAGACTGGCTAGCACGGTACCACAGACCATGGCGATATGTGTTTTTGAGATGGTTAGTTCATAGTGGAAATCTTTATTTTCCAATTTATCGGTTGCTTCAATGCTAAGTTTCATGTCTTATCCCTCGATATAATCTTTCATTTCTTGGCCTTTTAGTCCGGCACTGAGTGCGATGAGGAGTTTGAGGCGTGCCTTTGGTGCATTGAGTTCTTTAACAAACATTACGCCAGCTTCTTGGAGTTTGACCCCACCCCCTTCATAGGCGTAGACAGGTTCGGCGATACCGTTGAAACAGCGGGAGACGAGCACAACAGGGACTCCTTTGTCCATAAGCTTTGTGATTTCTCCTGCAGCTAGTGGTGGGAGGTTTCCAGCACCCAGGGCTTCGATGACGACACCGTCAATCTTCTCAGGATCCAGGAGACTGATGATACCATCTCCGATACCCATCCCAGCATAGGCCTTGATGATTGGTACTGTTCCTGTGATTTGTTCCAAGTCAAAGCGAACCCGAGGCTCAGCAGTTTTGAACCAGAGGATATCATGCTTCATGATGATACCTAGTGGACCATGAGTTGGTGTGTGGAAGGTTGCCACGTTTGTGGTATGGGTCTTAGTCACATACTTGGCTGCATGGATTTCATCATTCATCACGACGAGGATTCCTTTGTCGGCGGCCTTGTCGTCGCTAGCAACACGTAGGGCTGAGAGATAGTTATAGACCCCGTCGCTACCTAGTTCGTTCGACGAACGCATGGCACCAGTTAGAACGATTGGAATCTCAGGGACGGCCATGGTATCTAGAAAGTAGGCTGTTTCTTCCAGGGTATCTGTCCCATGAGTGATGACCACACCATCATATTGACCAGCTGTTTCCTTGATTTTTTTGTAAATATCCAGCATGTGGTAGGGTGTGATATGTGGGCTTGGGATATTAAGAAAATCGAGAACGGTTAGTTCTAAATTATCTAAATCAAGTCCCACATGGTTCATGGGATTATCAGCGTTTTGGCTGACCCTGCCATCATTATCCGCTGACATGGAAATGGTCCCTCCAGTGTGAAGGACTAGGATTTTTTTTATCATTTATACTACTCACTATCATATTTATGTTATAATTTATTTTAGCATAAAATGTTAGAAGGAGGGGAGCTCTGTGGCCATTAAAGCAGTCTTTTTTGATATTGATGGGACTTTTCTAAATGACCGAAAACGCGTGTCTAGTTCAACCAAAAAAGCCATCAGTCAAATGAAGGAAGATGGTATCTTAGTTGGTTTGGCAACAGGTCGTGGTCCAGGATTTGTCCAGCCTTTCATGGACAATCTGGGTCTGGATTTTGCAGTCACTTATAACGGTCAGTATATTTTGACTCACGACAAGGTCCTTTATCAAAACCAGCTCCCTAAATCAACAGTCTACAACTTGATTCGCTATGCCACCAAGCACCGTAGAGAGATTTCTCTAGGGACTAGTACAGGTCTTGTTGGTTCCAATATTATCAGTATGGGGACGAGTAAGTTTGGACAAATCGTCAGCCGTATTGTCCCTAAGTCCTGGGCTAAGATGGTGGAGCGTAGTTTCAAGTCTTTGATTCGTCGTTTCAAGCCACAAAGCATTGAAACCCTTAAAACTATCATGCGTGAGCCTATTTATCAGGTGGTTATGGTAGCGACGGTGGGCGAAACACAAGATATTGAAGAAAAATTTCCTCATGTGAAGATTACCCGCTCAAGTCCTTACTCAGCCGATATTATTTCAGCGGATCAATCTAAGTTGAAAGGTATCGCTCATCTAGGTGAGGTTTTTGGTTTCGAACTCAGTGAGGTTATGGCCTTTGGGGATTCGGAAAATGACCTAGAAATGCTGTCTGGCGTTGGCGTTGGTGTTGCCATGGGAAATGGTGAAGACGAACTGAAAGACCAGGCTACCCATGTCACTGATACTAATAACCAGAATGGGATTGCCAAAGCCTTGTCACACTACGGTTTGATTCACTTTGAAACAGAGAATTCATTTACCAGTGATGATGGCAACTTCAACAAGGTTAAGGATTTCCACCATTTGATGGATGGCTCAACTAACGACATGCCTCGTGTTTACGGTATCGAGAAAGCTGGTCACCGTGCGGACTTCAAGTTGGAAGAAATCGTCGAATTTCTTTATGCTTCATCAGGTGGGGACAAGCGTGTCTTTGGTCAGGCTGTTCTGGATTTGCATGCTGCTCTTGATAAGGCAGCCCTCAAAGTTAGTTCTAAAGAGCACTCAGAGTCAACGATGGTTGGTCAGGTGGATGCTTTGACTGACTTGCTTTACTTGACCTATGGTTCATTTGTCCTTATGGGGGTCGATCCTAAGCCTTTCTTTGATACGGTTCATGAGGCTAATATGGGGAAAATTTTCCCCGATGGAAAGGCTCACTTTGATCCCGTGACCCACAAAATTCTTAAACCAAGTGACTGGGAAGAGCGATTTGCACCAGAACCACACATTAAACGAGAGCTGGATCGTCAGATTCAAAAATCTCTACAAAGAAGTAAATAGAAAATATAAAGGTTTGGACAGTTTGCTCCAAGCCTTTTTCTAATAAAAATGACATTTATTAATGTATTTATTTGTGATAAAATAAAGACATTCTATGTATTTTTAAGGAGATTATTATGACTAAAGCAGATTGGTTAGACTTTTTTGAAGCCATCAATGGTCGTTCAGCGACTGAAGAAGAAATTGCAGCAGCACTTGCAGCTGGTGAGTTCCAAGATGACGCACCAGCAGTAGAAACTGCCCCAACACAAGAAGCGCCAGTGCAACCAGCTTTCGCTAGTGCCCAAGAAACACCAGCCCAAGAGGCTCAACCACAGCCAACTTTCGCTGGTGCCCAAGAAGCGCAACCACAGCCGACTTTTGCGAGTGCACAAGACGCACAAGCGCAAGCTCCTTTTGCAACTGCTCAGGCAGCACAACCACAACCAACCTTTGCGGGTGCTCAAACTGCACCAGTACAAGGAGTGCCAAATCAAGCGGCCCAACCACAAGCTGGTTTTGCGAATGCTCAAGCTGGTCAACAAGCAGCTTTTGCTAACGGTCAACCTCTTCAACCAGGTCAAAACGTTCAATTTATCAACGGTCAAGCCGTAGTTGTTCCAGCACAACCATCAGCATTTGGGACAACTTTCAAAAACTACTGGACATGGTTGCTTAATGCATGGCGTCGTCCAGCTGACATGACAGATTATGGTAAACACAATGGTTGGCTTAACTATATCTTCTTGTCACTCTTCACTGGACTTGCCTTCTTTGCAATCTTGAGCGCTATGGCACGTAAATTTGTTAGCCCAGTTGTATCAACAACAAACGCATTGTCTAGTATGTTTGGTTCTTACGGAACAGATAGTTACTCATCTTCATTTTCAAGTCATACATCTAGCATTGGTTTTGGAGCTTTCTTTGCAAGTATCCTAGCTGCCTTCCTCTTTATCTTTGCCTTTATCTTGGCAGGTTTTGTGACACGTAAGGCCATCTTCCGTGACCCTGAGACTACTTTCTTGAATAGCTTTGACCGTTTTGGTCGTTTGACATCATTAGCCTTGCCAATCTTGCTTGTAACAATCTTGTTGGGAGCTATTGGACTTGTTGCCTTCCCAGGATTCTTGTTCTATGTTGTTTACTTCTTATTTGCCATTGCTAATCTATTTACAATTGTTCCTGTAACAACAGCGTGGAAGGCTGATAAGTTCTATCAAATGATTTTGGCAGCACTTTTGAATGGTGTGATTTTGTCAATCTTGTTTGCAATCGTATTTGCTATCATGTCATCATTTACAGTAGGTCTTCTATTCTAAGTAAACCTCTGACGATTTTTGAAAAAGCAAGTTTATAGGAGTCTTTATGGCAACAAAAGAAAAGTGGATTGATTTATTTGAAAAGGCAGTTGGTCGTCCGCCCCATGCTTTGGAGATTGAAGAAGGCCAGAAAGCAGACTTTGACTTAAAGGCTATTAAAGGCATTTCGGCAATGGGCTTGGACCAAGCAGCCACTCCTTCTGAACCAACAGAAGAAGTTGATGAGTATGACGTTGCCGAGGAAGTGTTTGAAGATGTACCGCTTGGTGATGAAGAGGAAACGACTCCTTTAGAAACTGAGGAGCTTTCACCAGTACCTCAAGCAGATCAAGGTCAAACTGAAGAGAATTCAGAGGCCGCTTCTAAAGAAGCACAAGCCATCTGGATGAAGGCTTTTAAAACCTATGTTGGACGTCAACCTCTTCCTGAGGAATTCCTACTTGGTAAGTCTTCAGGTTATGATGTGTCAACCATCCATCAGTTTATCTCAGATGGTAAGGCTGCGAAACCAGCCAAGCCAGCCATGGCTAAAGGGAAGAAAATCTTGATTATTGCTGGTGTTGTTGCAGCAGTCTTGGCACTTGCTGGTTACGGCTTTGGTTCTTACTACTACTCACGTGGTCAAGTAGCAGAGCGTTATGAAGCAGCAGCTAAGAAGAGCTTTAAAGATAGCTTGGAATACCAAGTATGGTCTGATACTAAAAAGGAAATTAAAACATCCGAAGTCAAGTACACAGACACTAAAAGTACACAAGCCTATAGCAAGAGCCAACTCCTGTCTGGCGAACGTATGCAAAAGGTTGGACGTCAGTTCCTTATTTTTCCTAAGTGGAGAGTCGTGGTAGATCCTGGAACGGTTGATTTAACCGTTAATACAGCTGATTTGAATGTGACTATTAACGGGGTTTCTTATGCTACTACAGATGGCAATAACTACACGGCTAAATTGAACCATCTCTATCCAGGAACTTACAATTTTGTGGCTTCTGGTAAGGTCAATGACCAAGATATCACTGTCTCATCTGAGGAAAATGTGACCTCTAAAACAGAAGTCAACCTTTCTGTAGAGTATCTTAGCTTTACCGTTAAGTCTAATCTTAAGGACGGAGACCTCTACGTTGGTGGTACCAAAGTTGGAACCCTTAACTCAGGGAAACTAGATGTTAACAAGGTAGCAGTAGCAGGTTCATCAGCTGTTTATGTTAAGAAGAATTTCGAAGATGGTAGCTCTATTAAAACAGAGACATTGTCTATTAAGAAAATCTCTGAAGGCCAAACGGTTACTCTTGATGCTGATGGTGTTCTTGACCGTGATACGGCAGATCGTCTTTTGACCGCTGCTTACGGTAAATTTGGTAGCTACGCATCTAATCACAACATGACACCAGATGGTGTATCCGATATTTTCCTTAATGGTACTGATGATACCATGTATAAGGATGTAACGGCTGATATTGATAAAAATACTACAGGTGCTAAAAACCGTGCTGCTGATAGTATTACTTTCTCGGACGTTGACGTCACAGAAGTCGTTCAGACTGGTGAGAAGACCTTCAAGGTGACCTTCACAGCCGTTTATGATTTCTACTATGGTTATGATTCGAAATTCAAGTCATCAGGAGATATCAAAGATAAAATCTCATGGTCATGTAATGTAGAATATGTTGGTGATGATAGTGACTCTAGCAGCAATGGTTCTAACTACAGCGACTACCGTATCAATGGCAAGGCTGGCGAATCACAAAATGTGAGTCGTGAAAATACTGTGAAATAGTAGATGCTTTCTCATAGAGCTAGTCATTGTTGAACTGATTACAAATAGGAGGTTAGTCCTCCAGACTAAAAAATGAAGAACTTGGCAATTGCCAGGTTCTTTTGTTTGTCTGTTATTACCTCTTAGGGGCTAAACCGTGCCACTTACCTAAAAGGCCTTGTTTTGTGTAAAGCAGTTGTTATAATGGAAGCATCAAAAGGACAGGAAAGGAGTATTATGAAAGTTAGAATCGAATTGGACCCATCCATGGATGAGCCTGAAATCTTGATTCGAGCTCCTCGGTTAACACAGGAATTGGCCCAGCTCCAAGAATCTATTCTAAAGCAAAAGTTAGTTCCTTTAGCCTTTTACAAGGATCGAAGCGAATATTTTCTGGATTTGGCAAATATTCTCTTTTTTGAAACAGACGGGGAAAAGATTTTTGGACATACCAAGGATGAGGCCTATGAGGTGAAGCAAAAGCTCTACGAATTAGAAGAGTTGCTCCCGATTGCCTTTTGTCGGATTTCCAAATCGACGATTGTTAATGCTAAGCAGATTTATTCTTTAGAGAAGTCTTTTTCGGGGACTAGTACGGTGAATTTCTATCAGACCCACAAGCAGGTCCATGTATCAAGACGCTACTATCAAGTTTTAAAAGAACGACTAAACGAAATGAGGTAAGATAATGAGAAAGAAATTAATTGGGATCCTCTTGATCCTTTTGGCAGCTTTGGTAATTGTACAAGACTATTTTATAAAATGGGAAATTAGTATTTGGATGTTGGCCTGGGTAGTCTTATTGGCAATTTTGTCCCTTTCTAGTCTTTTGAAGCGACATTTTGGTCTTGGTTTCGCCTATGGCATTGTGGCTCTATTTTCACTTAATGGACAGTTCCATTTTCTTCCAGTATCTAATTCGGTCCTTATCTTTTCTTCCATTCTTGCAGTTATTGGCTTGAACATTCTCTTCAATCCTTCTAGTAAAACAAAGAATCGCTTTGGACTGGGTTCTACTGGTTCAGACGCTAATAATGGTGGAAATGATATTGATGTCACTTTTTCAGTAGTGACCAAATATCTCAATGACCAGCAATTTACGCATGGGAGTGCGGAAGTTAGTTTAGGACAGGCTTCCGTTTATTTTGATAATTGCCGTATTGAGGGGCCATCTGCCCAGTTTGATGTGGACGTTTCTCTTGGAAGTCTTAGCCTCTATGTGCCCAGTGATTGGCGGGTACATGTGAATGTGGATAACTCTCTTTCAGCTGTACAGCATGAGGAAAATCCTAGCAACTTAACTAACAAGGACTTCTACATCAAAGGTGATGTTTCCTTGGGTAATTTAGAAATTATTTATGTTGGTGAGAATGCGATTGATTAAGTTAGTGGAGGGAACCTCTGATTAATATAATACCTATTGTTTTATCTCATCTCCTGTGATAAGATAGGCTCAATCTATTTTCAGGAGGGACAAGACATGGTTTCTACTATTGGTATTATAAGTTTATCTAGTGGGATTATCGGTGAAGACTTTGTCAAGCACGAAGTGGACTTGGGTATTCAACGTCTCAAGGACCTCGGACTCAAACCTGTCTTTTTGCCCCATTCACTAAAAGGATTAGACTTTATCAAAGAACACCCTGAAGCTCGTGCAGAGGATTTGATTCATGCCTTTTCTGATGATAGCATCGACATGATTCTATGCGCCATCGGTGGGGACGATACCTATCGCTTGCTACCCTACCTCTTTGAAAATGACCAACTACAAAAGGTTATCAAACCAAAGATTTTTCTCGGTTTCTCGGATACAACCATGAACCACCTCATGTTGCATAAACTAGGAATCAATACTTTTTACGGTCAATCATTTCTAGCAGACATTTGTGAGTTAGACAAAGAAATGTTGCCATATAGCCTCCACTACTTTAAAGAATTGATTGAGACTGGAAAAATCTCAGAAATTCGACCTAGTAACGTTTGGTATGAGGAACGGACTGATTTTAGTCCCAAAGCTTTGGGAACACCTCGTGTCAGCCATGCAAATACAGGTTTTGACTTGTTACAAGGAACTGCCCAGTTCGAGGGGGAAATTCTCGGCGGTTGCCTCGAATCCCTCTACGATATCTTTGACAACTCTCTACACGCAGATAGCACAGACCTCTGCCAAAAATACAAACTTTTCCCTGACTTATCCGACTGGGAAGGAAAGATTCTATTGCTAGAAACAAGTGAAGAAAAGCCTGAACCTGATGATTTCAAAAAAATGTTGCAAACTTTAAAAGAAACTAGGATATTTGAGGTCATCAGTGGACTCCTGGTTGGGAAACCTATGGATGAAACCTTCTATGACGACTATAAGGAAGCTTTAATGGACATCATTGATAGCAATATCCCAATTGTCTATAATCTGAATGTCGGACACGCAACTCCAAGAGCCATTGTTCCCTTCGGAGTCCACGCGTATGTAGATGCAAAGAAGCAAGTCATCCACTTTGACTATAACAAAGAAAGCTGAGATAAGACTCTCAGCTTTTTTTAGAAAGTAGGAGTATCTTAGTTGCTATAAAGCATGACACTTTAAGTGGATAATACTCCTGTATTTCTAAGTTCATCCAGTCTATCAGATTGATTGATACTCAAGGGGAGTGGGGCAAGGAACAATTTTTAAAAAGTTGTTCGGTCCTACTCCCTTTTTTCCTATTTTATAGTCTCTTTATTTGTGATAATATAGTATAGTGAAAAAAACTAGACTGGAATAACTTTACTCTTTTGGAGTTTTATGTGACAGCGATGAATGGAGACAATCTAAGCGGCTGCCTGTTTGGAGCTATAGCCAAGAAAACTCAAAATGAGGAATGAGGAATGAGGCTAGAAGGGAAATTGTTATGAGAAAAAAAGCGATTGGTATTGATTTAGGAACAACGAATTCCGTTATGGCTGTTGTTCGTGAAGATGTGCCAGAGATTATTCCGATGGGGACGAATGACGATCAGGTCTTACGTTCAGCGGTTTACTTCTCAAATATTAGTGGCCAAAACCATGTATCTTTTGGTAAAGAAGCCATCGAGCGTGGGACAGAAATCGGAAGTACAGAAAACTTTAAGTTTGACTTCAAACGTGACATCGGGCGTCCGATTGCCAGTGATACACCAGACCACACACGTGTTAATTCTATTATTCTTTCGGCCTTGGTTTTGAACGAATTCCGTAAACGCGCCTATGTCGTTGGTCAGGAGATGGGACAAGCAGACGGTATCAAGGATGCTGTCATCACTGTGCCTGCCTACTTTACGTCAGATCAACGTGCGGCAACGAAGAATGCTGGTCGTATCGCAGGATTTAATGTCTTGCGTATTATCAATGAGCCTACAGCTGCGGCCATTGCCTATGCCCACACTAAAAGTGCCCAAGGAAATGTCTTGGTCTTTGACCTTGGTGGAGGAACTTTTGATGTTACCATCATGCGCGTGGCTGATCATGCCTATGATATTTTAGCGACTGACGGGAATTCACGCCTTGGTGGGATTGACTTTGATAAGCGTCTTGTGGGCTACATCATGCAAGAGTTGGAAAAACAAGGGGTCAATATGACTAACCTTTCCGAGAAGGAAAAAATTCAACTTCAATATAAGGCTGAGCAGATTAAGACTAGTCTATCTGTGAATGACCAAGCTCTCTATGAGCATTATGTCAATGGTCAAGGTTACGGTGTCTTGATTACTCAAGCAATTTTCAATGAAATTACCTTGGACCTCCTCAAAGATACTGAAATCAAGGTACAATCTACCCTTCAAGCGTCTGGCTTGAAATGGGAAGAAATCGACCATATCCTGCTTGTGGGTGGTTCAACACGTATGCCAATGATTCGTCAAATGATTCGTTTGATGAGTGGTTTGGAACCTAAGTTTGACCTTAATCCAGACACTATCGTGGCACAGGGGGCATCTATTTTGGCCGAGCTTATCGTCAATAACGAGGTTAGCTTCTCTGAGCACCAGGATGGTAAGACAACTGAGACAGACAGAGTAGTTGTCAAGGATGTGACCTCTCAGGGAATAGGTCTGCTCTTCAAGAAAAATCCAAACAAGAACTACAGCTTTGTGGGTGACTACTATAATAGTGTCGTGGTTCCACGTAACTCGGTCTTGCCTTTGGCTGTTACCAAGGATCTCTTTGCGGTCGTGGATGGACAGAGCAAGTTTAAACTTCGTATCACAGAAGGAAATTACGAGAATCCATTTGCTGTGAAGATTTTAGGACAAGTGGAAGGGCAAGTGCCACAACCTCGTCAGAAAGGCGAGCTCTTGGCGCAAGTCACCTATGCCTTTGACTCAGAACAAATTGTTACTGTGACAGTGTCGGATCCTCGAAGCAATACTGTTGTGGCACGCTTTTCAGTCAATGCACAAGTCAACCAAACCCAAGAAGTGGTTAAGGAAGATTTGTCAGAACTTCAAGCTATTTTTGCTAAATTCATCTCATGATAGACTACTACAAAGCAATTGATACAGAGACAGGACAGGAAGTGCCCTATTTAAGAGAGGTCAGTAACCGTGTCTCTCCAGAGATGTCGGCTCAAGATTGTTTCGTGGCCCTTTCCTTTTTACGTGAGGAGCTGGAGGAGCTCTGGACAAATGGTACCTTGGATAAAGAAGGTGAGCGTTTGCGCAGTGAGCTCTACACGATTCGCTCAATCTTTTTCTCAGACCATGAGAAGTTACAATACGACCGAAAGCTTAGACAGGCTCAGAGAAAGACCTTGGAAGTTGACAAGGGGACGACCACTGATACTAGCAATGTATCAGGTAAAAAGGAAATCCCTTTTGAACCTGTTGCGGTGACTCAGACCAAAGAGTCACCTCTTAAAAATTACCTCTTTGCCGCCTTCGCCTTTGTGATTCTACTAAGCTTGATTCTCTTTTTCAATATCAATGTCATCGTTCTTATTATCGGAGCCATTCTAATTGTGGCTTTGATGTTACTTATGTCTTAGGAGATATTAATGGAAACCAATCAATTAACATTTGAACATATCTGTTTCAAATATAAGGGAAATGATAACCAGCTCTTTACAGATTTGGATGTTACTATGGAGACTGGCCAAGTTGTCGGTATCTTGGGTGCCTCTGGTTCAGGGAAAACAACTTTAACTGAGATTCTCCTTGGCCAGCTTAAACCAACCTGCCAACAATTTCGTATTTTAGAAAATGGCAAACCTGTGACTGCTGGTTCACGCTCTTGGTCCTATGTGCCCCAACAAAATCTTCTACGTGAGTACCTCAAGGTATCTGAGACCTTTGATTTTTATGCGGACCATCATCTGAAAGGAAGTGGTAAGCTGACTAAAAAGCATCGCATTGCAGGGATTATGGATGATTTAGGGTTGACGGAATTTGCAAACAAGAAGATTTCAGAGCTTTCTGGTGGGCAAAAACGCCGTGTCTCCATTGGTATCGAGCTTCTTAGCCCTAGTCCCTACTTTATCCTTGATGAGCCGTCTTCAGGCTTGGATGCCCTTAGTGACCGTAATCTCTTACGTACCTTGAAAATCTTGGCTAAATCAGCTAACAAGTCTATTGTGGTTATTACCCACAACACAGAAAATTTGGCTATTTTTGACAAGATTATCTTCTTGTCTAAGGGACGTCCGACATTTGCAGGGACTTATGAAGAGTTGCTTTTGGAATACAAGACTAGCGATCCTTATATGATTCGTAAATATATGGATATGAATATCGCAGATGTCTACCAAGAGCTCAATGCTTCAACACGTATTTACAAGATTTAGGGAGACTTATGAACGCAGCATTACGATTAAGTTGGTATAAATTTAAACACCACTACATGGATTTTGTTAAGGTTCTTCTGGGCATTGTCGCTTTCGAAGGCTTAATCCTCTATATTCAAGACAAGGGATTTTTGAAAGATTTCGAAACAACTCGAATGACCCTCTTTCTCTTGCTTTTCTCAACCAGTCTCTTGATTGTGGTTCAAAACAGTATTTATATTTCTAAGGAACGCTCAGTCCTCAACCGTGACTTTTTCTCAGGTTTGAGTCGTTCGGCCTTTGCCTTGGCTAGTATGGGGATTCACGCCTTCTTTGCCGTTTTGGAAACTATTGTCTTTATCCTATCTTACTCTGTTTTTAGTAAGTTCTTTGACAAAGAATTTCCAGACGCTGGTCATATTTTTGGTTCCTACCGTTGGGAAGTTGGGATTACAGTGCTTCTGGTTTTCTTGGCTTCGCATTTCATTGCCCTTTTTATCTCAGCCTTGGTTGGCAAATCTGAGATTACCTCTGTTATCCTAGCAGTTGTTGTGGGGATCATGCAATTTTCATTGTCAGGAACTATCCTATCTTTGCCAAAAGCCATTGATTGGGTACAAAAATTTATCTATCTAGGTTATGGGCACAAGCTTTTTGGGATTTCTAGTGACTTGTCAGACTTGCCATCTAGCTTGGCTAAGTACAGGGTCCCTGTTCCTAAGAGCCAGTTGGAGGCCTTTCAAGGGTCTACAGGTGAATTCTGGGGCCAATGGTGGGCTTTGGTACTTCATTGCCTCGTTTATGCCCTACTCTTTTTCGTCACACTTCAGAAGAAGGAGAAATAAATGCAACAATATGATGAATGGCTAATTGACTTCCAAGTTCAGTATGGTCGCAAGCCAAGTGATAAGGAAGTTGCCGAAGCTGCTAAGACTGGTTTTGCTCTTTCTAGTGGCTTAAGCAGACAGAAAAATTCTAAATTCAGACAAGTCTTGTCTAAGGTTGGTTTGGGAGATCTCAAGTTTAGCTGGTTTTTAGTTTTGGAAATTTTGCTCTTGATTTGTATTGCTCTCTTTGGCTATGTTGTTGGCTATCTATTTATCTAGGAGAACCTCATGAAACAGTTTAAACATAAAAAGTTTATCGGTTTGGCCTTGCTTGTCTTTTTGGTCTTCATGGTACTTGGAAAATACACTCAGAGCACGGCTTTTACATCGTCTTCAAGAGTTTATGCCACAACCGTTGTCGATAAGAATACCGGGAACAAGGTGCGTTTTGAAGTCCGAAAAATCAAGGGAGACAAATACGAAGTTAAAAATACGGAGACTGGGGATACTTATCAGGCTAATGCCCAAGCCGGCGAAGACCGTTCTTTGAGCTTTAAGTTGGCTGGAACTAACGGCAACTCAGACGGTACTATCCGTATCACACCAAGTATGGTGCCTGGAGGAGATGCAAAGGTTGAAATGACTGACTCAAACACCTATACTCAGGTTGAGGGAGGTTCTGAAGTCGTTGAGTCTAGCGAGGCTTCGTCTAGTTCTTCAAGTAGCCAAGTTAAAAGCATTATTAAGGATATTTTGGAATCAAGTACTTCATCATCCTCTGGTAGCGACGCAAGCTCAGAGTCGTCTTCTAACGATCCAAATAAGCCAAATGCAGATATCAAGACTAAGACGGATGTCAATGGTGATAAGGAAACCACTTATATTGCAGACTATTCGACTGAGGACATTAAGTCTATCACGGAAGCTTTTGGGAAATGGCTCTATCAGTCTGATTATGCCAAGGATGCTGTTTTAGTTCAAAGTAGCTTTGACAGTATCACTAAGGTCAATGATGGTAGTCCAACCTTCCTTTCATTTAAGGCACCTAAGGAAAAAGATAGCAGCCAAACGATTACCATCCTTGCTAATCTCATCAATGCAGATGGCTATGAACATATTACTGGTGTTCCGAGTGGTATCATCAATGGTAAGGAAGTCTCAAACTATGATTTCAAGGACTATAAAAACACGGTTGATTCCTTTGCTCTAGGAATTAATGAAAATAGTGGTAAGACCGCAGACTATAGCCCAACATCATCTTTCCGTCTTTATACCTTGAAGGATAAGAAACATGCTATGTATGAAGACGATGCCGCTGAACAAAAAGCCCTCTTTAAGGACTTTTCAGCTGATGATAAAACTGGTGGCAATTATAATGGCTACAACAAGCTCTATAAGGATTTGGTTGACCAAGATAAGGATTCTTACCAAATTGTTCTCGGATCTAATGGTACTGTTTATTATGTAACTAACTACTGGAAGGGCAATTACGATAAGAAGGCTGTTCAGACCTATAAGGTAGCACCAGATGACATGCAAGAGGCTTACCAAGAGCTGCTCAAGCATTACTCTAGTGCTAGCACGTCTGATAGCACAGAATCTTCAAGTTCTTCACAATCATCAGAGTCATCGTCAAGCTCATCAGAGGCCAAAACAGAATCAAAAACGGAAACCAAGACCGATCAAACAGGCATGGATGTTAATGCTATCAAGGATAATAACTTCCAAAGCCTTGAAGGGACTTGGAAGAATGGGAATGGTAATAGTTTGACATTTTCTAAGGATCAAGTAACTGCACCAACAGATTATGAAGTTCAAAATGCTAATTCAAGTCTTGAAAATGGCTACCTAAGAGCGAGTCTAAGAACAGGGATGTATGGCGCAATAATCTTTTTCATCCCGAAAGGTACGACATTACCAAATGTGTCAGGAAATAATCCTGATGCTTCAGATAATACCAAAGACCGTATCCTAGTGACCCAATCAGGGGATGCACAATCTGACGCCAAACAATTTTACTATAAGGCTGACTAGACCTTAGGCTTAAAAGTAAGTCTTGGAACTTCTAAGAAGGTCGCAGAGGTCCGTAGTCACCTAAAGAAAGTTTCTAAAAGAATATGTCTTTAATGAAAAAGTTGAGATAAAATTATCTCAACTTTTTATGTTACATTTGTAACTTTAATTTAATAGTAAGTCCATCTTATATAAATAAATGGATTCTTAGAGGTATTATAAACTTTATTAGAAATTTAATTATTGTGAAAACTTACAAAAAGCTATATAATGAGTAGTGTTGTAAAAAGGGCTTCCTAGGGGATTTTTGAGGAAGTTTCTTAAATCAGATTAAAGGGAGAGGGGGAAAAGAATGACTTTTATTATTGAATCGCTATTTGCTGTTTTTAAAGATTTTCATTGGCTAGTATCTATAGACACACTCTTGATTTTCTTTGTCAATTATCTGATGTTTCATGCAGCTGGTAGGGTCAAGATTTCTTGGAGGCTACTTTTATTAGGTGGTCTTTTGTCAGTTGTTTTGACTCCCCTTCTTCCTATGGGATTCAAATTTTTACTTAATCCTCTCATATTATTTTGTTTTAGTTATTACAAACGTCCAGACTTGCCATGGATAGAGCCGGTATTTAATAGCTTTTATGCCTGGGGAACAACCAATATCATTATACGGGGCCTGTCATTAATCGTCTTTCCTTTACTTTTGGGAGCCGACTTGACTAGCCGTATTCCAGAATCTTTAACGGAGTTTATCTGTGTGGTAGTTACCTATCCTATTTACCTCTTGGTTCACCGTTTTATTGGTTATGAATATTTGCAGGTCGAGGAAAAGGAGCGCTTGCGCATACACTTCACCCCTATTGTTATTGGGGTTAGCTTTGCCTTTCTTTCATATGGGCTTTTAAATGAATTCATGCCTTACTTTGCTAGTATCTGGCCTGTGGAAGTGGTTAACAATTATGCTAAGTTGGTCGTTCTATTGGCAACAGGCGCCTTCTTTATCGTTGTTTCCTATGCCAATCAGTGGATAAAGGATGAACTTTTTCTGGAGTTGAAAGAGGAGCAGGAACGTCATTTCCAGAGCTTACAGGAATCTAGTAGGCATATCCTCCATCTTTATCAGGAGTTATACCGTGATGGAGTGCCTAAGGTAGTTGTACCTAAGAAGGCTAAGACTGTTCTGGCTACTAGTCAAGAGGGAGACAGTCAAAACCTATCTGAGGAAGAAGTTCCCTTCAGCAAGGTTATGCCAGATATTCCCAACCTGCTTTCTCAATTGTTACGTTCCGTCATTGAGAGTAAGTATATGGAGTTTCATGCTGTTGGAGTTGATTTTATCATGGAGGTTCCAGACCCTATATCCCCATCCCATATTGATATAGTGGATTTATCAGCTGTCCTAACGACCTTCTTGGACAATGCCTTATTGAGAGCTCATGGTCAAGAAAATAGCTTAGTTCGTCTGTCTTATTACCAAAGTGGAGAGGTTCAGGTCCTCTCTGTAGAGACAACCCTTTCGCAAGACAGTGCTGAGGCACCTCACAAGGCGTACGAGAATCATCTGTCAATCAATGAACAGTTCGAAGATATTATGGAGCGTTACCCTCAGTCTAAACTTAGCTTTAAGAATGATAAGTTCATCTATAGACAGCAATTTGAATACTAAACAACTTGAAAAAATATATAGAAAGGAGATTCGATGTTTGAATCGTTTTTGGGAATAAATTTTTTAAATCTCTATAATACAGATGCCTTTCTAGCCATTCAGATTATTTTAACGCTGACGATAAACTGTGCTATTTTCAAACGAATGACAGACATTCGTATCTCCTGGACGGTGTTTCTGACCTTAGCCCTGCTAGATGTGGTCCTTCAGTATAATATTAAGAGTATGAACATGATTGCTGATGTCTTTATTCTGATGGTTTTGGCTATTCTGGCTAAAGGAAAGACTTGGACGGTAACGCAGTATGCTTTTCATACCTTGTTTCCAGTGGTGACATCAGATTTGCTTTATCGTTTATTGGGGCTCTTCTTTATTCCCCTTCTCTTAAATCTCCCTGTAGCTGAGGTGGGGTCTAATGCACTTTTCTATCTCTTATCTTACGGTTTGATTTTGCCACTTTATTTTGTTTTTGACCGTTTCTTGGGCTTGGATTTGAAGCGTTGGAAGGTCTATAGTGATGACTCTTTCCATAACCTCCAGATTTCTAGAAGAGCTGCCTTAGCCATGGCTACTTATTTAGTGGGAATCTTTCTCAGTATGAATTTAGATGACTGGTTACCTGGTTATTCTTTAGATTTGGAATTGAGACTTCGTATGTTAGGGGTTCTCTTGTCTGCAGTGGCCTTTATTTTCCTAGTTGCTCATCTTAATCAACTGTCTAGGCAGTATTTGGAAGAGAGTTTGGCCATGGAGGAAAAACGGCATTTGAATAGTTTGACCAAGGCCAACCAAAAGATTGATCTTCTCTACAATGAATTGTTACAATACAGACAGTCTTATCAGACGGTTGTGGAACAATTTTCAGAGGAAGTGCGTGACCAGGAAGAGGCCCTTGCTGAACAGGTGTATCAGAATGTTCTTAGAGAGAGTGCCAAGGAGTTTGAACGTTTCCGTGTCATTGATAATCCTAAGCTAGAAAATATTCAATCCTTGCCCTTACGTAGTCTTCTTTCGGCTCGTATAATGGAGGCTAAACGTAGTAATATTCCAGTGACTTGTGATATTCCTGAGGAGATTTCAGGCTTTACCATGAACGTGGTTGACTTGACCTTGCTGGTGTCCATTTTCTTTAGTAATGCGATTGATGAGAGTAAGCAGGTGCCTGCCAGTCAAATCAATTTTAGTTTTCATCGTCATGATAAGGATGGGAGTTACCATTTCGTCATGGAAAATAGGACGCAAGAAGAAAAAGTTGACCTTGATGCCATTATGCAGGAAGAAAATCAGAAGAAGACCTCTGGTCTTAACCTTCACTCAGCCAAGGATATTCTTAGGAAGTATAGTGATGCCAATCTGATTACAAGCAGTGGTGATTACCTCTTCAAACAGGAATTGATTTTTAAATAAATATATGGAGCTAAATCAAAGGATTTGGCTCTTTTTTTCGTTACAGATCCATAAAGTAGGGCTCTTTGCTGCTGAGCTTATGCTTATGTCTGAACCTTAGGACATCGGAGGAGGAAGGGGTGAGGGAGGAGTCTGATTGTTGCTTCATTCTGTGTTATAATAGCAAGGATTAGTGGTTGTTAGCGCTAGGTGAATGGCGATTGCTTAGCCTAACGACTGGTGTAGAGACAAGAAAGGGACGTCTTATGAAATTACTTTATACGGATATGTCTCAGGATTTAACTGAAATTCTGACGGAGCAGGCGACTAGCTATGCTCAAAAGGGGAAGAGGGTCTTTTATATTGCCCCTAATGCCCTATCATTTGAGAAGGAGCGTAAGGTCTTGGAATACCTGCCTCAGTCAGCGTCCTTTGAGATTACGGTGACTCGTTTTACTCAGATGGCTAGGTATTTTATTCTCAATACGAGTAACCCGAAAACTCAGCTGGATGATACTGGTCTGGCCATGATTTTTTATAAGGTCTTGTCACATATGGGTGATGATGACCTCAAGGTTTATGGTCGTTTACGCAAGGATAGTAACTTTATTAATCAATTGGTGGACCTTTACAAAGAGTTGCAGCAGGCTAATATGACAGTTCTGGATTTGCAGCATTTGGATCAGGCGGAGAAACAAGAGGATTTGGTAAGGATTTTCAGTGCGGCTCAGGATCTCTTGTTGGCGGGAGATTTCGACAATCAATCAAAACTCAGTGCCTTCTTCAAGGAGATTACCTCAGGCCACCTAGATAAGGCCTTGAGTAACACGGTTTTGGTCATTGATGGCTTTACGCGTTTCTCTGCCGAGGAGGAAGCACTGGTTGCACTCTTGAATGATAAGTGCCACCAGATTGTCATTGGGACTTATGCCAGTCAAAAAGCTTATAAGGCTAACTTTGTTTATGGCAATGTTTATCAGGCCTCAGTGGATTTTTTGAGGACTTTGGCTCAGACCTATAAGGTGACACCTGACTACGTGACGACAGACAAAGAGGGCAATCCTTCTTTTGCACGTATTAGTCGTCTTTTGGAGAGCCGTCATGATTTTAGTACGGTAGATGAGAAGGTTACTGATCAAGACAAGCAAGCCTTGCAGGTCTGGGAAGTGGTCAACCAAAAGGAAGAGGTGGCTCAGGTTGCCAAGAGTATTCGTCAGTTGCTGGCGGATGGTAAGCGCTACAAGGATATCTTGGTCCTGCTTGGTGATGAGGAGAGTTATAAGCTTCAGGTGGGTCAGATTTTCCGAAAATTTGATATTCCCTATTATTTCGGTAAGGAAGAAACCATGTCTAGCCATCCTTTAGTGCAGTTTGTGGATTCGCTAGAGCGTATCAAGCGCTATAATTATCGTGCTGAGGATTTGCTTAATCTCGTAAAATCCGGTCTCTATGGTGGTTTTACTCAAGAGGACTTAGACCTTTTTGAGTATTATGTCAATTTTGCAGATATCAAGGGGCGTCACAAGTTCTTGTCTGATTTTACGGCCAATAGTCGTGATAAGTATGATTTAGACCAGCTTAATGCCTTGCGCTCACAACTGGTAGAGCCTTTGGACAAGTTGCTTAACAGTCGCAAACAAAAGGGTTCTAGTCTGCTTAAGAAACTTGCGGTCTTTTTAGAGGCTGTGCAAGTGCCAAGTCAGATGGCTAGTTTGACTGCCAAGGCCAGTGAAGCTGAAAAAGAGCAGAATGAACAGGTCTGGAAGTCTTTCACCCAACTCTTGGAACAGGTTGAGACTATTTTTGGAGAAGAAACACTGTCAGTGGACGACTTTTTGTCCATCTTGCGTTCGGGAATGTTGGCCTGTGATTACCGTACGGTTCCAGCCACTGTTGATGTGGTCAATGTGAAGAAATACGATTTGATTCAACCACATTCAGCTCCTTACGTTTTTGCCTTAGGCATGACTCAGTCGCATTTTCCAAAGGTTGGGGAAAATAAGAGTCTCCTGTCTGATGAGGAACGTAGTCGTATCAATGAGGCGACGGATGAGCATAGGAGTTTGGATATTGTTACGCAGAGCAATAGTCAGCGGGGGCATTTTGTGGCTATGTCGCTTTTCAATGCGGCTAGTGAACAATTGGTGCTTAGTCAGCCACAAATTCTCAATGAGACGCAGGATGACATGTCGGTTTATTTGAAGGAACTTCTTGACCTTGGTCTTCCTTTGGTTGAAAAGGGACGTAATCGTTTCGAGGCTAAGGGTGACCAGATTGGGAACTACAAGGACCTCCTATCGACTGTCATTGCCCTTAACAGTAGCCATCTAGATGCTGATTTGGACAAGGAAACGCAGACGTTTTGGTCAGTTGCTGTGCGTTATCTCCGTAAGCGACTTGATAAGGACCAAGTCTTGATTCCAAATGTGATTGACGATGTGACGACGACCAAGGTGGATGATCAGGTCATGCAGCTGGTCTTTCCGGGGGAAGAACCACTAAAATTATCAGCTTCGGCTCTGACGACCTTCTATAACAACCAATATCTTTATTTCTTGCGTTATGTTTTGGGACTTGAAGAGTTGGAATCCATCCATCCAGATGCCCGACACCACGGGACTTATTTACACCGTGTCTTTGAGCGTGTGATGGGTGATTCTTCGTCAGAAAACTTCGATGATAA
Organism: Streptococcus sp. CCH8-H5; assembly: GCF_001556505.1. Taxonomy (NCBI): domain Bacteria; kingdom Bacillati; phylum Bacillota; class Bacilli; order Lactobacillales; family Streptococcaceae; genus Streptococcus; species Streptococcus sp. CCH8-H5. The sequence goes on from NZ_LSIZ01000032.1 coordinate 51,393, forward strand.
ATTGGAAAAGGCTATTGCTCAGACCAATCAGGAACAACCCTTTGAAATTCTCTATACCGAGGACCAAGAGAGTCGCTTGTCTCGTCAGATCTTGGAAGATATCGCCCGTTCAACTGCCAGTGTTTTGCGTGACAATGCGGCGGTTAAGGTTGAGCGTGAGGAAGCCAAGTTTGACTTGCTTTTAGCAAATAGCATCAAGATTACAGGGATTATTGACCGAGTGGACCGTTTAACGGATGGGGCTCTGGGTGTCGTTGACTACAAATCAGGTAAAAATGTCTTTGACATTCAGAAATTCTACAATGGCCTCAGTCCGCAATTGGTGACCTATCTGGAGGCCCTTCGACAAACCTATAAGGTCGATGCTGACCAGTTTTTTGGTGCCATGTATCTTCACATGCAGGACCCACAGCTTAACTTGGCTCAGTTTGGTCTGGATAAGCTAGCAGCTCAGGCTCATAAGGAATTGACCTATAAGGGGCTCTTTGTGGCTTCAGAAACAGAGCATCTGGCTGGTGGAAACTATGATTTACAAAAGACTGTCACCTATGATAAGGAGTACCTAGAAACCTTGTTAGACTACAATATAAAACTCTTTACAGATGCTGCTGAGATTATTCGAAGTGGGAATTTTGCGGTCAATCCTTATACCGAGGATGGCAAGTCTGTTCAAGGGGATCAAATCAAGTCTATTACTCATTTTGAGGCCGACCGCCACATGGGACAGGCTCGTAAACTCTTGCGTTTACCAAGTAAGGGCAAGAAGGAAGCCTATTTGGAGCTGATGACAAAAGACGAGGACAATAATCAGATGCAAGTTGCTGAAAATATCATCCCCTTTCCAGTCACTGATCAAGCTGTAAAAGCAGACAAAAAAGACCAGGAGGACAACCATGTTGACTAAAGCTTTTTTAAGTCCAACAGAGATTAAGGAACGCATTGCCCAAGAAGCAGCTTCTGACAAGGAACGCAAGTTAACACCTGAGCAGATTGAAGCCATTTACAGTAATGGTAGCAATATTCTTGTGTCAGCTTCGGCCGGATCAGGAAAAACCTTTGTCATGGTTGAGCGTATCCTTGATATGATTGGACGTGGCGTTGGTATTGACCAACTCTTTATCTCAACCTTTACGGTAAAGGCTGCAGGTGAGTTGAAAGAGCGTCTGGAAAAGCGTCTGACAGAGCAGTTGGGAGAAGTTGAGACGGATGAAGAGCGTGCCTTTCTTTCAGACCAGATAGCCAAGATTGGGACGGCTGATATTGGAACCATGGATGCCTTCACCCAGAAATTGGTTAATCAGTATGGCTATCTCCTGGGTGTGTCACCTATTTTCCGCATCATGACAGATCCTGCTGAGCAGATACTCATGAAAAATGAGGTTTATGTTGATCTCTTCAATGATTACATGCAAGCCAAGGATGCCCAACTTTTCCAAAAATTGGTCCGCAACTTCGCTGGAAATGGTAAGACTAGTAAGGCCTTCCGTGATCTAGTTTACGATGTCTATAACTTTTCTCAGGCTACTGCAGGTCCTGAAAAATGGCTACGTCAGAATCTCTTAAAAGGGCAGACGGATGCTAATCCAGACAAGGCTAAAGTTGAGCTTTTAGAGGGTCTCAAAGATGGCTTGTTGGCTGATTTCTTAGCCTTCTTAAGAGACCATTTAGGTCTAGCTCAGCGTGAATTTGCCAAGGCCAAGTATCTGATTAATGTGTCAGATGCCATTAGCCTTCTGGAGGGAGCCTTGGCCAATGACCAAACCGATATGGAGGACTTGCTCAAACAACTCTTGACTCTGTCAGGAGGGACTGGCTTGACAAATATGACCCGTCCTAAAGACGAGGAACTCAAGGCCTACAAGGAAGCTTACAACAAGACCAAAAATGAGTTTGTGGCCCAGTTGCGTGAGATTGATACCCAACTAACGGTCCTCGAGGTTTTGACCAAGCATAATGATGACATCCTACCTCTGTTAGAGCTGCTTCAGGCCTTTGTGCTTGATTTTTCAGACCAGTATTTACAGGCCAAGGTTCAGGAAAATGCCTTTGAATTCTCAGATATTGCCCACTTTGCCATCCGTATTTTGGAGGAAAATCCAGAGGTGGCAGCCAGCTACCGTGACCGTTACCATGAAGTAATGGTAGACGAGTATCAAGACAATAGCCATACCCAAGAACGCATGTTGGAGCTCCTCTCTAACGGTCACAACCGATTCATGGTGGGAGATATCAAGCAATCCATCTATCGTTTTCGTCAGGCAGACCCTCAGATTTTTAATGGCAAGTTCCAGCTCTTCCTTGAAAATCCAGATGCAGGTAAGCTAATTCTCCTTAAAGAGAACTTCCGTAGCCAATCTGAAGTTCTTGATGCGACCAATGGTGTTTTCAGCCACCTCATGGATCAGGAAATCGGAGATATCCTTTATGACAAGACGCATATGTTGGTAGCAGGTAGCGAGAAGCAAAAAGAGCCCCATCCTGAAAATGAGACTGAGGTTCTGATTTACAATAGTGATGAAGCAAGTGTGACTCCTGACGAGGAAGGTTCTGATCAACCTATCAGTAGTGGTGAGATTTCCTTGGTTATCAAAGAAATTATCAACCTTCATAAGCAGGGTGTACGTTTTGAGGACATTACCCTCCTAGCACCAACCCGCAACACCTATCTGGACTTGATGGCAAGCTTCGAGGAGCATGGAATCCCTTTGGTTCCTGACGAGTACAAGTCAAGTTACCTAGAGTCGCTAGAAGTTATGATTATGTTGGATACCCTTCGTGCCATCAATAATCCTCTTAATGACTATGCACTCGTTGCCCTCCTTCGTTCACCGATGTTTAATTTCAACGAGGATGATTTGGCTCGTATTGCTGTCCAGGCTGACGAAGGACAATTCTATGACAAGCTTCTTGTAGCTTGCACTAAAACAGGGCTTCATCCGGAAGTTGTCACACAAGGACTTGATGCCAAGTTGACTCTTTTCACTGAGACTCTGGCAGATTGGCGTGATTACAGTAAGTGGCACTCGCTCTACGACCTCATTTGGAAGATTTACGACGATCGTTTCTATTATGATTATGTTGGAAGTCTCCCTCGAGCTGAGCAACGTCAGGCTAATCTCTACGCCCTTGCTTTGCGTGCCAATGCCTATGAAAAGACTGGTTTTAAGGGACTTTCTCGTTTTATTGGTATGATTGATAAGATCATTTCTAGCGGTAACGACCTAGAGGAAGTGACAGACTTGGTTCCTAAAAATGCCGTTAGCCTTATGACGATTCACAAGTCCAAGGGGCTAGAATTCAAGTATGTTTTTGTCTTGCAGATGAATCGCAAGTTCATTGGTCACAGTAGGGATGGACTAAGTGGTAAGTATATTATCAACCGTGAAAAAGGACTTGGCATTAAGTACCTAGCTGACCTTAAAGACCAGATAAACACCAATTTGCCCAAGTTAAATGTTGTTCTAGAGACCTTAACCTTCCAGGAAAATCGTAGGGAAGAGCGTCGAGCAAGTATCTCAGAAGAGATGCGTCTGCTCTATGTTGCAATGACTCGTGCAGAGAAAAAACTCTACCTGGTTGGTAAGGGTAGTAAGGAAAAATTAACCCAGCAATTTGGCACGGATGTCGAAAATAATCGCCTACCAGTAGCTCTACGTGACCAAATCGCTACTTATCAGGATTGGGTCATGGCTTTGGATACCGCCTTTATGAGAAAGGACCTCAAGTTTACTGTTCGCTTTGTTGAGGCTGAGGAGTTGACACCAGAGGCTATTGGTCAGGTTCAAGTCAAGGCGGCAGTAGATGCCGATGACTTATCTAACAACCGCCAGACGGAAGACATTAAGCGTGCCCTAACTGTCTTAGAAAGTGTTGAAAAACTCAACCAGCTTTATGCACCAGCGATTGACCTACCATCTGTGCGTACGCCGAGCCAGCTCAAAGCCTTCTACGAACCTGTTATGGATACCGAAGGGGTGGATATTATGGACAAGAAAGAGGAAGTGCAACCTCTTGAGACTACCGCTACCTTTGAGCTTCCAGACTTTGGGCAAAAAACTAAGGTCACTGGAGCTGCAGTTGGTTCAGCCACCCATGAACTCATGCAACGCTTGATTCTTTCTGACAAGGTGACCCTCCAAGATTTGACACAGGCCTTGAGTCGGGTATCGGCAGATGATCAAGTTAAGGCGCGTGTGCAGTTAGAAAAGCTATTAGGCTTTTTTGACACCGAACTTGGGAAGCTCATTCTAGCTAACCGTGGTAAGTTGCGTCGTGAAGCACCATTTGCTATGTTGGCAGAAGATCCCGCTAGTAAAGAAGACTTTGTCGTCCGTGGTATCATCGATGGCTACCTTCTTCTTGAAGACCGTATTGTCCTCTTTGACTATAAGACGGACCGCTTCACTCATCCTAGTGAACTTAAGGAACGTTACAAAGGGCAAATGAGCCTCTATGCTAAAGCACTCAGCCAAGCCTATCAAATCGATAAGATTGATAAATACCTTATTCTCCTAGGTGGAAAAGACCTGGAAGTCGTAGAAGTATAAGCTATAACATAACCATTCTTTCATAGTGAAAGAGTGGTTTTTTTGTGTCTTAATCCCACCAAAAAAGACCGGTGTGCACACACCAGTCTTTTCGATAGATTTCCATCAGTATTGTAAGTTCGTTAAAATATTAGAGGATGGAAATAGTTATGAAAAAAAGTATCTTGTAGGTTGCTTAGGCCTACAAGGGCTATTATAACAAACTCATCTTAGTCTAAACAAGGTTAGAAAAATTAGAAATAACTGCCACAAATATTACTAGTTTTTAATAGTTAGAATCCATAATAGCAATAAATAGAGACAAAAACCGCCAGCATTAGACTGACGGTTTTAGTTTATTTTAATCCTAATATCAACTAATCAAAGGCACTACCCAATTGACCCAGGCCCAGGAAATAGGCATAACCAGAATCATGGCTGGAATCATATCTGCTGTTGGGAATTGACGCAGTTTCATAATACGAAAACCGGTCGCAATCATGAGGAAGCCCCCGCAAGCCTTAAAGTCTCCAATCATGGCTTTTGTTGTTAGAGGGAGAATGAAACCAGCACTAACAAAGAGGAGGAAGAAAACGATAAATTGTGGAATGGCAATCATGGAGACGATGTAGCCTAGACTACAAGAGAAAATCATAGCCGTAAAGAAATCTAGGATAGATTTAGAAATTAAGATAGAAGCATCGCCTGTCATCCCAGACTCAAGACTCCCGTAAATTCCTGTACCACTCGCACAAAAAAGGACGATAACTGTCAAGAGCTGCGCATAAAATTCATCGTGAGCTAACCCTGTTTGCTTGCTTGGTGTAATCTTGGACAAGCCTTTTTCCATAAGCCCAGCTCCCTTGTTGATGAGGTTTCCAAACTTTAGGGCCAGCCCAATGATGGTACCGATAACTACCGCAAAGATAACGGCAGGCATGTTAACCATATTCATAATAGCGCTAATCCCCATAACCATAGAGGCTAGACCAAAGATAAGGTTAAGATTTTCCTTGAAATCGTCTCTGAGATAGTCCCCGAAGAGCCCTCCAGCGATTCCTCCTAAGATAATAGATAGCGAGTTGATGATAATTCCAGTTGGCATCAGTGATTTTCCTCCTATTTATTCTAAATACTATAAGTTTAGCATTATCAAAAATCGAATGCAAAATTGTCTCGTTTTTACAAACGTTTTCTTGAAATTGTACCTTTGAAATGATACAATAAATGAGAAGGTAAGGCAATAGCCTTATCTAAATCTATTGCCAGTGTTCTTAGAGTATTGTCCATAAAAAACAAGGTAATAACTCTAATTTATAATCTAATATAAAGTGCAAAATGAGACTATTGTTAAATAGATTCTCAAGAAAGGATAAAAGATGATTCGTTTTGAACACGTAACGAAACGTTATGAAGATAAGGATGCTCTCTCAGATCTTAACCTCGAGATTCGAGATGGGGAGATTTTTGGTCTGATTGGTCACAATGGGGCTGGTAAGACCACGACTATTTCCATTTTGACGTCTATTATTGAAGCTAGCTACGGTGAAGTTTACGTCGATGATATGGCCCTCAGCCAACATCGTGATGCTATCAAGAAAAAAATCGCTTATGTGCCAGATTCACCAGACTTATTCTTAAATTTAACTGCTAATGACTATTGGTACTTTTTGACACGTATCTATGATTTGGAAGCTAGTCAGGTTGAGGAACGTTTGACTAATCTTATGGCTACCTTTGACTTGACGGAAAGTCGCTATAACCTCATTTCTTCCTTCTCTCACGGTATGCGTCAGAAGGTTGTCGTTATCGGTGCTCTTCTGGTTAATCCGCAGATTTGGGTTTTGGATGAGCCTTTGACTGGTCTGGATCCACAGGCATCTTATGATTTGAAAGAAGCCATGCGTAACCATGCTAAGGAGGGTAATAGTGTGCTCTTTTCAACCCACGTTCTAAGTGTAGCTGAGCAGCTCTGTGATCGTATTGCTATTTTGAAGAAAGGAAAACTCATCTTCCAAGGGTCTCTAGCTGAACTTAAGTCTCAGTACCCTGACAAGGATTTGGAAACCATTTATCTGGAAATGGCTGGACGTAAGATTGAGGAGGTGTAGTCATGAACTGGAACCATGTTTGGGAGCTTTTTAAAATTAATCTCCTCTATGCAAATCCTCAAGCAGTAACTAACCTACAGAAACGTCAGGAGAAAAAGAAAAAGGCTAATTTCTCCATCGTTAATGCCATGCTTAGACAACAACTCTTGATTTTAATTATTTTTACGGTTGTATATAGCTATCTTTTTGTAGGTGTCGATTATAAGGCCAATCCTGGAGTCTTAACCCTATATCTTTTGACATTTTCAATCATGGGGCTTCTACAGACTTTTACGGCTCTCTATAGTACCTTTTACGATAGTAAGGATAGCAAGGCTTATCTGCCTCTTCCCTTAAAGCCATCAGAAGTCTTTTTGGCCAAGACCTTGTCAGGTTCTATGGTTGGGATGACCTTCATGGTACCTATCCTTAGCCTCCTCATTCTAGCTTACTGGCAATTTATTGGCCCACTGGGGATAGTCGTGGGGCTGCTATCCTTTATCGTTTCTCTCTTTATCAATCTCGTTTTTTCAGTGATTCTGTCTAATACTATTGGAACGCTGATTGTTCGCAGTTCTCGTCAAAAGCTCTATTCGACTATTTTGATGACCCTGTCAACCCTATTGATTATGTTCCCTATCATGATGGTTGGTTTTCTTAATGGTTATGTTAAGGGTGCTGGACATATCGATTTTCCTTTGTTGCCTTATCTAAGAGGTTACTATGATGTGGTAGCTGCTCCTCTATCTTCGGAGGCCCTACTAAATTTTTATCTTCCTCTTATCTTAGTGCTTATCTTGGGCTTTTGGTTTTATAAAGTCAGAATGCCTCGTTATTTCCACGAAGCCATTTATAACAAAAAGGCTAGAAAGACTCAGGTAAAAGTTGTTACTCGAAGTCAAAGACAGGTCTTGGTTCGCCATCATTTATCTACTTTGGGAAACTCAACCCTCATTATCAATACCTATGTGGTACCAGTATTATATATGATTATGCTGGGTGGAGGTGCGTTCTTTTTGAAAGATTTAGGTCCAGACTATTTTGGGCTTATGCTTTTAGTCGGAATTGCCTTTGGTTTCTTTTCAGCTCAACCAACAAGTTTTCTTGGGGTGGCAACTTCCTTAGAGGGAACAAACTTTGACTTTATCCGTAGCCTGCCAATCAATACGGGAGACTATCTTCGTCAAAAGTTTTGGATTTTCTATGGCTTGCAAGTCGGTGTATCCCTCTTACTAGGAGGACTTGGTTTAATATTCCTTGCACATCTCCATCCTATTTTGGTGGCAAGTTTCTCTCTTGGTTTTCTCGTAACAACCTATCTTGTAGGTGGCTATTTCTTTGAACGTGACCTTAAATTATTGGAAGTGAATTGGCAGGAAGTCACTCAGCTCTTCAATCGGGGTGGCGGACAGTGGCTCTATATGGGTATCTTTATTCTTACAATTTTCATCGCTGCCTTGCTAGGAGGTATTGTCTTCTTTGCAAGTAAGTTCTGGATTGCCCTAGTAGTCAACGCTATAGTATCTGGGCTTATAGCTTTAATTGCCCTAATCGTTTATCTCTTTGTTGATCGCAGACGTTGGAAACGTATTAGAGCCATGTTTTTTGCCTAGAACAAACTGTTTAAAGAGTCTCTCCGATTGGAGGGATTCTTTTTTACTGAAAATCTTTAATATGTAAACTTATGCATTATATATGTTAAAATACATGGATTTAGTGTATAATCATAAACATGAAACGAAATTTTGACTCAGTAAAACGCCTGGTTATCAAAATCGGGACTAGCTCTCTGGTTTTACCATCAGGGAAAATTAATCTTGAAAAAATCGATCAATTAGCTTTTGTCATTTCTAGCCTGCATAATAAAGGGATTGAGGTTGTCCTCGTATCCTCTGGTGCCATGGGCTTCGGGCTCAATGTCCTAGACCTAGACAAGCGACCGGCTGAAGTCGGTAAGCAACAAGCCGTCTCAAGTGTAGGGCAGGTAGCCATGATGAGCCTCTATTCTCAGGTCTTTTCACATTACCAAACCAAGGTATCTCAGCTTCTTTTGACCCGTGATGTGGTCGAGTATCCTGAGAGTTTGGCCAATGCCATCAATGCCTTCGAGAGCCTCTTCAAGCTTGGAGTTGTTCCAGTTGTTAATGAAAATGATGCTGTTAGCGTAGATGAAATGGACCATGCGACTAAGTTTGGGGACAACGACCGCTTGTCAGCTATCGTAGCTAAGATTGTTGGTGCTGACCTACTCATTATGTTGTCAGATATTGATGGGCTCTTCGATAAGAACCCAAATGTCTATGAGGATGCCACCCTTCGTAGCTATGTCCCAGAGATTACAGAGGAAATTATAGCCTCAGCTGGTGGTGCCGGTAGTAAATTTGGTACGGGTGGTATGATGAGTAAGATTAAGTCAGCTCAGATGGTTTTTGAAAATCAAAGCCAAATGGTTTTGATGAATGGTGAAAATCCACGTGACATTCTTCGTGTCCTAGAAGGAGCCAAGATTGGTACACTCTTTAAACAGGAGGACTAAGATGACATATATTGATACATTGGGCCAGCAGGCCAAGGTGGCAGGTCGTCAGATTGCTAAATTGTCAACAGCAGCTAAAAACGACCTTTTAAATCAAGTAGCTAAAGCTCTAGTAGCTGAGAGTGCCTATATTATCACTGAAAATGCTAAGGATATGGCCAATGCCAAGGAAAATGGTATTTCAGAGATTATGCAAGACCGCTTGCTCTTAACGGAAGACCGTATCGCAGGGATTGCTGAGGGTGTCCGTCAGGTGGCAGATCTTCAGGACCCAATCGGTCAAGTAGTTCGTGGCTATACGAATCTGGATGGTCTCAAAATTGTTCAAAAGCGTGTTCCTATGGGTGTTATCGCTATGATTTTTGAGAGCCGTCCCAATGTCTCAATCGATGCCTTTAGCCTTGCCTTTAAAACCAATAATGCTATCATTCTTCGTGGAGGACGTGATGCCATCAATTCCAATAAGGCCTTGGTTACGGTAGCTCGTAAGGCTTTGGAAAATGCGGGTATCACAGCAGATGCCGTTCAGCTGGTTGAAGACACCTCTCATGAGGTAGCAGAAGAACTCATGGCGGCGACTAAGTATGTTGACTTGCTCATTCCTCGTGGTGGAGCTCGTCTCATCCAAACGGTTAAAGAAAAAGCCAAAGTTCCAGTCATTGAAACGGGTGTTGGTAACTGTCATATTTATGTGGATAAATATGCTAACTTAGATATGGCGACACAGATTGTCATCAATGCCAAAACGCAGCGACCAAGCGTGTGTAATGCTGCAGAATCTCTGGTCGTTCATGCTGATATTGCGGAAGACTTCTTACCTAATTTGGAAAAAGCTATTTCAAAAGTTCAGGCTGTTGAATTCCGTGCGGATGAAAAGGCTTTGAAACTTATGGAAAAATCCGTACCCGCTTCACCAGAAGATTTTGCGACAGAGTTTCTTGACTATATTATGTCTGTTAAAGTGGTAGACAGCCTTGATGAGGCCATTGATTGGATTAATACCTACACAACATCGCATTCAGAGGCTATCGTAACTCAGGATATCAGTCGTGCGGAGCAATTCCAAGACGACGTAGACGCTGCAGCTGTCTATGTTAATGCCTCAACCCGCTTCACAGACGGCTTCGTCTTTGGACTGGGTGCTGAAATCGGAATCTCAACCCAAAAAATGCACGCCCGTGGCCCAATGGGACTTGAGGCCCTAACCTCAATCAAGTTCTATATTAATGGCCAAGGACAAATTAGAGAATAAACAAAAAGCTCCTCATGGGGCTTTTTTTGGTCTATTTGCTAGAGTATAAAGCTTTTGCTATACTGGGGGTATCAAAAATGAGGAGCTTTTGTGATGTTTAGAGCTTATAAAAAGTATTGGATGGGCTATATCGATTTCACGGGACGTTCAACTCGCTCAGACTATTGGTTGGCAGTTTTAGCGAATACTATTGTAGGTATCATTTTATTTAGCATAGTTATAGTTGTAATTGTTTTTGATAGTCCCGATAGTCCTTACCATGTTATTCTCAACTTACTGTATGGGTTTGCAATGCTATATTGTTTTGCTAACTATATTCCATCCATTGCCCTTCAGGTGCGTCGCTTGCGTGATGCCGGTTTTCATTGGGCCTTGATTTTCTTACGCTTTGCGTCTGTCATAGGTGATATCGTACTGTTGGTTTTGTCTTGTCAACCCACAAAAGTAGAATTTCCTTTCAACCAGTTCAATAATTCACAACAATAATAATGACTTAACAGCCTTGCTAGGCTGTTTTTTAGTTGATTTGTCAAGCTCCTCTTCTCTTGTTATACTGAGAGTAACATAAAAAAGGGGGATTTTATTATGATTGAAGCCTACAAAAAATTTTGGAAGGGCTATGTTGATTTTACGGGACGTTCAACACCCTCAGATTTATGGTCTGCATATTTGGCACATCTATTGATTGTCTTTGCTGGGAATTGGCTCGAAGCAGTGTTTGAAAGTATGGTAGATGAAATATCAAGCGGTTTATTTGCTATTTCAGTTATTTTATTTCTTATCATAATTGTTTTTTGTATTGCTGCGGTTTTACCTTGTATTGCGATAGCTGTTCGTCGTTTGCGTGATGCTGGCTATAATTGGCCGTATATTTTTATTCCTTTAATCCCATTTGTCGGTATTTTTATCTTCATTTTTCTATTATGTCAACCAACAAAAGTAGAAGTGCCATCCAACAACGTCGATAACCCACAGCAATAATGACAATCAACCAACTCTTTGAGTTGGTTTTTCTGATGCCAAAAAAGTTTTATGTTAATGTTGCACATTTTAATATTTCTGATATAATCTTATCTGAGACTAATCAATACTAAAATATATTTAAGAAATGTGAATATTCTATGAAACTACTTCGTCATTTAAAAGAAAAACGTTACCTTATTTTGGCATTTACCCTACCGGCTATTCTTTTGGCATTGGCTATTGTCTTTTTGCAACCTGCGCAGAATCATGCTAAGGTCCAAGTTAAGGTGGGGACTAAGCAATCATCATCAAGCAAACCTAAGGCTTCATCCAAGTCATCGAGCTCAAGTTCGTCGTCATCTTCTTCAACTTCAAGTGAGTCTTCAAGCGAATCGTCGTCATCAAGCTCAACGGTAGAAGCAGCTAGTCAGACAGAAGCAAGCTCAACTCCTGCGGTAGCATCGGCGCCAACGCCTTCTTCAGCACAAGAGGCTTATCAAGCGCCCCAGTATAACTATGTGCCACCAACAGCTTATACAGAGTCACATAGTGATGCTCCAAGTTACACAGCTCCTGCCTACAGTGCAGATGTCAGCTCTGGGACAGCAGAATAAGAGTCAAAGAGAAGGAAAGTTAGACTAAAAATGAAAAGTAAAGTTTTAGTGTTAGTGACGGCTTTGTCTAGTTTAGTCCTCTTGACAGCTTGTTCAAACCTGCAGAATGGCTTAACAGCGACGACTTCATCTTCATCAGTAGAGCAGTCACAATCAAGTAGTAGTGAAAGCTCTAGCACGAGTACTAGCTCAAGCTCTAGTCAGGAGAAAAAGGTAGATACCTCTGCCTATGATAGCATCATTAGTAAGTACCAAACGGCCGTGGCCAACAACCAAACGGATGCCTCACTTAATTCTCTCATTGTGACCTATGCTAATTCTCAAACAAGTCCTGCCTCAACGGTCTATACTTATCGTGATTTGGATGGTAATGGTGTTGATGAGTTGATTCTTGCTTTTAAGCCAGGTAAACTCTTTAAAGAACATGTGATTACGGATATTTACACTATCTCTAAGGATAGTGGTCAGGTGATTCGTCTGACAGAAGGTCCACAACTGGGCATGTTGGGTGAGCGTATGACATTGGCCTACCTCATGGATAACACCTTTAGCTACTATGGTAGTGCTGGTGCTATGGCTGGTGGAGGTTCTGGCTACCACTTTAGTAGTGATGGCCAGTCTCTTGTAAAAGATGACAGTGATTCGGGTGCAGACAAGGTTGATCTCTCTAATTGGGGTTGGAAGGACCTGAGCAGCGCCTCTACTAGTAGCTCTAGCACAGCGTCACAAACGCCAACAAGTTCATCAGCTCTTAAGCCTGATGAGCTCAAAAATGGCAATTACAAATCAGCCGTAGGAACATGGAAGTCTTCAAATGGACAGACCATTACCATTACTTCGGATGGACAGTTGAATCTCTGGGGCTATACTTACCCTATTGACAAAGTCTCATCCAATCAATATGTGTCAGGTATCTATAGCTTAACTTATGTTGATTCCAATCCAACAGGTAATACCCCAATTCGGCTATGTCCCAAAGGGATTAGTGACGGGAGTGATGCGGGGGATAACAGTAAGGACCGTATCCTAGCGACGAATGGGATGCCTTCAGAGGAAGATTATTATTACAGAGTAGACTGATTTTTGAGAACCAATCTATAATTTATAAAGCCAGGCCTTGGGTCTGGTTTTTTTGCCGTCCTAACAACTTTCAAGGCGAGACAATTTCTCTATTCTTATGCTATAATAAAAGTTATGACTAATGAATTTCACCATGTAACCGTTCTTTTACACGAAACTGTTGATATGCTTGATATCAAGCCCGATGGCATCTATGTTGATGCGACCTTGGGTGGCGCAGGACATTCGTCTTATCTTTTGTCGCAATTATCTGAAAAGGGTCATTTGTACTGCTTTGATCAGGACCAAAAGGCTATTGATAATGCTCAAGTGCGTCTCAAGGACTATATTGATAAGGGTATGGTGACTTTCATCAAGGATAATTTCCGTAATCTCAAGTCCAACCTTGAAGCCTTGGGGGTGTCTGAAATTGATGGCATTCTCTATGACTTGGGTGTCTCTAGCCCACAGTTGGATGAGCGTGAGCGTGGTTTCTCCTATAAACAGGATGCCAAGCTAGATATGCGTATGAATGAGGAGGCGAGTCTGACCGCTTATGATGTGGTCAACACCTATCCTTACAACGATTTGGTGCGCATTTTCTTCAAGTATGGTGAGGATAAGTTCTCTAAACAAATTGCACGTAAGATTGAACAGGCCCGTCAGGTTAAACCAATTGAGACCACGACGGAACTGGCGGAAATCATTAAATCAGCTAAGCCTGCTAAGGAATTGAAGAAGAAGGGCCATCCAGCCAAGCAAATTTTCCAAGCTATTCGCATCGAAGTGAACGATGAGCTTGGTGCTGCGGATGAGTCTATTCAAGAGGCCTTGGATTTACTTGCTGTGGATGGTCGTATTTCGGTCATTACCTTCCATTCTTTGGAGGATCGATTGACTAAACAGCTTTTCAAGGAAGCCAGTACGGTAGATGTGCCTAAAGGTCTGCCCTTTATTCCTGAAGACCTCCAACCTAAGGTAGCCTTAGTTAATCGCAAGCCAATCCTACCTAGTCAGGAAGAATTAGAAGCTAATAACCGCTCGCATTCTGCTAAATTGCGTGTGGCTAAAAAAATCAGGAAATAATTATGGAAAATAAGGAACATCAGATTGTCAATAGAGCCATTAGAAACCATATTCGTTTTATGACGCGTATGGAAAAGGCTTTCTATTCGGCAATTGTTTTGACAGCTATTGTGATGAGTATCGCAGTTGTATTTTTACAAGGGCGTAATCAGGCTATCAAGCAACAAATCACAGACCTTAATAGCAAGATTAGTGATGAAAAAACAGAGCTTAACAATGCTAAGCAGGCAGTTAATGAGTTGACTAACTCTGACCGTATTAAAGAGATTGCTAATAAGGCAGGCCTGTCTATTAATAACGATAGTATTAAGAGTGTGAAGTAACCAATGAACAGATTAAGAAAACTTAAACATTTATTTCTAAACTATGTCGTTAGGGATAGGCGAAAGCCAGCCCAGAATCGACAGCACGTTGGTCAGAACCTTATGGTTCTCAGCATCTTTATCTTTTTCGTCTTTATTATCAACTTTGTGGTGATTATCGGGACAGATAGTAAGTTTGGTGTCGATTTGTCGACCCAGGCTGCTAAATCTTATAACACTAAGACCACGGTGGCTGCCAAGCGTGGGACGATTTACGACCGAAATGGAAATGTTTTGGCTGAGGATTCAACCAGTTATGCCATTTACGCTATCGTGTCGACCAGTTATGTATCAGCGACTCAAGAAAAACTCTATGTCCAAGATAGTCAGTTTGACAAGGTTGCTGATATTTTAAAGGATAAGCTAGGAATTGAAAAGAGTGATTCCTTGGCCCAATTGCGTACTAAGGGTGCCTACCAGGTTTCCTTTGGGCTAAAGGGGAAGGGAATTACCTACTCTGTTAAAGAAGAACTAGAAAAAGCCTTTAAAGATGCGGGAATTAAGGGGATGGCCTTTGAAGCAACAACGTCACGAATGTACCCTAATGGAACCTTCGCGTCAGAGTTTCTTGGTCGTGCCGAAGCTGTTGAAAATAAAAAAGACGGCTCATATTCTTTAATTGGTCAAACTGGTTTGGAGCGCTCGCTCAATAGCCTCTTGACTGGAACAGATGGAGAGGCCATCTATGAAAAGGATAAAAACGGTAATACGCTTCTAGGTACGGAAACCATTACCAAGGAAGCTATCGATGGTAAGAACATCTATACAACCTTGTCAGCGCCTCTCCAAACCTTCTTAGAAACGCAGATGGATACCTTTATGGAGCAGACGCAAGGTGTCAATGCTTCAGCGACAGTTGTCAATGCAAAAACAGGTGAAATTCTTGCGACGACACAACGTCCTACCTATAACTCTGATACCCTCGAAGGACAAGCCAAGAAAAGTTATGACTGGGTTAACCGACTTTATGAGGCCCAATATGAACCAGGGTCAACCATGAAGGTCATGCTCTTGTCATCGGCTATCAATAACGGAAGTTTCAATCCTAATGCGACCTATAGCAATGCCAACGGTATCAAGGTTGATGATGTTGAAATCAATGACTGGTCTATTAATGAAGGTATCTCGTCAGGCCGAACCATGTCATTTGCTCAAGGCTTCTCTTATTCAAGTAACGTTTTGATGACCATGTTGGAACAAGAGATGGGAGACAAGGTTTGGTCAAACTACCTATCACTCTATAAGTTTGGACTTCCAACCCGTTTTGGGATGGTAGGTGAATCTTCAGGGGTTGTCTCAAGAAACTCTGTGAATATTGCGCAATCATCCTTTGGACAAGGGATTTCAGTGACTCAGGTTCAGATGCTTCGTGCTTTTTCAGCTATCTCTAACAATGGTGTTATGTTGGAACCTCAATTTATCAAACAAGTTGCAGATGTTAACCAAGGCACTGTTCGTACGGCTAAGAAAGAAGTTATTGGTAAGCCAGTTTCCAAGCAGGCTGCTTCTGAGACCCGTAATTATATGATTTCTGTTGGTACAGACCCAGAGTTTGGTACCCTGTACAACAAGTCTGAAGGTTCGCCAATCATTAAGGTTGGTAACTATGATGTTGCGGTTAAGTCAGGAACAG
This sequence comes from Streptococcus sp. CCH8-H5, assembly GCF_001556505.1. Taxonomy (NCBI): domain Bacteria; kingdom Bacillati; phylum Bacillota; class Bacilli; order Lactobacillales; family Streptococcaceae; genus Streptococcus; species Streptococcus sp. CCH8-H5. Next base: position 67,514 of record NZ_LSIZ01000032.1, read on the forward strand.
CCCAAGTGGCCGATGAAAAAACAGGAACCTATAAAGTTGGGACCAACGAAACGCTCAACTCAGTTGTAGCTATGGTTCCTTCTGATGATCCACAATATGTTATGTATGTAACAGTTCAGGAACCTAAGACCTGGGATAATAATTTTTATGCGACGGTGGTTAACCCTGTCCTAGAAGAAGCTATGTCCATGGGTGATACGCTTGATACCTCTGTTTCTGAAGGTGGTGGAAAGACCGATGAAACGAGCTATCAAACCGGCGATATTATCGGTAAGAGTCCGGGCGAGACAGCTAACACCCTTCGTCAAAACTTGATTCATCCGATTGTTCTGGGTGTTGGTGATAAGATTGAGAAGGTTTCTGTAGATGCCAAAGCCAATATCAAGGCTAATGAACAGATTCTTATCATGACCAATGATTTCACAGAACTTCCAGACATGTATGGTTGGACCAAGAAGAACGTTGAAACCTTTGCCAAATGGAAAGGCATTAAAGTTACTTATAAGGGTGGCAAGTCAGGGACTGTTACCAAACAAAGTGTTGCGGCAGGAAAAGCCCTGTCTAAAACCAAGAAGATTACCATTACTTTAGGAGACTAAGATGACTATGAGTCTGATAGCAGGTGTGGCCGCCTTTGTGTTGACGGTGCTCGCCATGCCTCACTTTATTACTTACTACAAAATCAAGAAAATCGGTGGCCAACAAATGCATGAAGATGTGAAGCAGCATTTGGCTAAGGCTGGAACACCAACTATGGGAGGGACAGTCTTCCTAGTGGTTGCCATCTTGGTTAGCTTGATTTTTAACTTCCACGTCTTTAGCGAGGGCCACCAAGCCTATGGTGCTACAGTAGGGATTCTCTTTGTAATTTTGATTTATGGAATCATCGGCTTCCTTGATGATTTCCTTAAGATTTTCCGTCAAATCAATGAGGGACTTAAACCTTGGCAAAAGATGGCCTTGCAGATTATTGCGGGTTTGCTTTTCTACTTTATCCACGTACTCCCTAGTGGGACAGATAGCCTAGCTATTGGTGGATTAACCATTCATCTCGGTGTCTTTTATGTTCTCTTTGTCCTATTCTGGATTGTCGGTTTCTCAAATGCTGTGAACTTGACAGACGGTATTGATGGTTTAGCTTCTATCTCTGTGGTTATCAGCTTGATTGCCTATGGAATTATCGCTTTTGTCAAGGGTGAGTTCGCTATCTTGACTATCATTATCACTATGATTGGGGCACTTCTTGGCTTCTTCGTCTTTAACCACAAGCCAGCCAAGGTCTTTATGGGAGATGTCGGTTCCTTGTCACTTGGAGCTATGCTTGCGGTTATCTCTATTGCCCTACGTGTAGAGTGGACCCTACTCTTGATTGGTGTGGTTTATGTCTTTGAGACAGCTTCTGTCATGCTACAGGTCAGCTATTTCAAATACACTAAGCGTAAGTATGGTGAAGGTCGTCGTATTTTCCGTATGACACCATTCCACCATCACCTCGAGTTGGGTGGTCTTTCAGGTAAGGGTGACAAATGGTCAGAGTGGAAGGTTGATGCTTTCCTTTGGACAGTTGGAGCACTTGCAAGTGCCATTACCCTTTGGATGGTTCTTGGAAACGTTATGAAATAAATGAAAAGAGCAGAAATGCTCTTTTTCTGTTATAATGATAGGGATAGACTAGATAGAAAAGAAGTAACTAAGCATGTCATTTAAAGATTTTAATTTTAAAACATTTATTCAGGAGGCTCTTGACGAGATTAAGTTTAAAGAGCCAACACCTGTTCAACAGAAATTGATTCCTGTAGTCCGTTCAGGTCGTGATTTGGTTGGTGAATCAAAGACGGGTTCAGGGAAGACACATACCTTCCTCTTGCCAATTTTTGAGAAACTAAATCCAAAGAGTGGTGATGTTCAGGTTGTTATTACAGCACCATCACGTGAATTGGCGACACAAATTTACCAAGCGACAAAACAAATTGCCAAACACTCTGAGACTGAAATTCGTGTGGTCAACTATGTGGGTGGTACAGACAAGCAACGTCAGATTGAGAAACTCAAGGTAGCACAACCTCATATTGTTATCGGGACACCAGGTCGTATTTATGACCTAGTTAAGTCTGGGGACTTGGCTATCCACAAGGCCCATACCTTTGTTGTTGACGAAGCTGATATGACCATGGATATGGGATTCTTGGATACTGTAGACAAGATTGCGGCAAGTCTGCCTAAGGAAGTTCAAATTTTGGTCTTCTCAGCAACCATTCCTCAAAAATTGCAACCATTCTTGAAGAAGTATTTGACCAATCCAGTCATGGAACAAATTAAAACTTCAACAGTTATTGCGGATACCATTGATAACTGGTTGGTATCTACCAAGGGTCGCAACAAGAATGAACAGATTCTTGAGATGCTTAAGGGGATGCAGCCTTATCTAGCAATGATTTTCGTTAATACCAAGGAACGTGCTGACGATTTGCACAGTTACCTAGTGTCAAATGGTCTTAAGGTTGCCAAAATTCACGGCGGTATTCCACCACGTGAACGTAAACGTATCATGAATCAAGTTAAGAAGCTTGAGTTTGAGTATATAGTAGCGACTGACCTTGCAGCGCGTGGGATTGACATTGAAGGGGTTAGCCATGTAATCAATGACGCCATCCCTCAAGACTTGTCCTTTTTTGTTCACCGTGTGGGACGTACTGGACGTAATGGCTTGTCAGGAACAGCCATCACCCTCTATCAACCAAGTGATGACTCAGATATTCGTGAGCTTGAAAAGATGGGGATTACCTTTGAGCCGAAAGTCTATAAGGACGGCGAGTTTCAAGATACCTATGACCGTGACCGTCGTGCCAACCGTGAAAAAGCCTATCAAAAACTTGATACGGAAATGATTGGTTTGGTTAAGAAGAAAAAGAAAAAAATCAAGCCTGGCTACAAGAAGAAAATTCAGTGGAAGGTTGACGAAAAACGCAAACGTGAACGCCGTGCAGCTAACCGTGCTAAGGGACGTGCTGAGCGTAAAGCTAAGAAGCAAAGTTTCTAAGTATTGGCTTCTAGGTGAGAGCAAATTTTAATTTAAAAATTCAAGAGGTTGAAACCAAAGTGTTTCAGCTTTTTTGATTATTATCAAACTTTTTGGAAACTCAAAAGACCTTATTTAGTTTGAAGATATATTTTTCTTTTGAGCCTAAGGTCTCAAAACTTCCCAACGCTTATGACTACAAAGTCTTAGTCGTCATTATCACAGTGACAAGTCTCAGTATATGCTCACTACACTCGCAAAATAATTGGCTGTCTTAAGAACTGAAACTATGACAGATTTTAAATAGTTTTATCACAGCCATTTTTAAGAAGCTTTCCGTTTAAAGTAAAATAATGTGTAAGTTTGAGGTTATTAGTTGAGTCAACTCTCAAAATCAGGTAGTGACATTTATGTCACTACTTTTTTGTTGGCTTTCTATCTATAATACAATCATAGCTTTTGAGAAAAGGCTAAAAAATATTTTAAAGGAGGTTGTTTTAATGACGACACAAATCATTAACAATTTTAACTCACTTAATTCCGAAGATCTTTCTACTGTTAAGGGTGGAGCATGTAGTTTTTGGGGAGCTACAGCTGCCGTAGGCGTCGGGGCTGTTGGAGGAGCCATTAAAGGTGGTATTCAAACAGGTACTTGGCAAGGTGCAGCCTTAAAGGGTATTGGTTATGGTATTAAAGATGGGATTACTTATGGACTTATTTGTCGTTATTAGGCGATTACTGAGTCAATTTTTTGGCCAAATAGTACTTGCTCTCCTAATTTATGGGCTTATATTCTTTGCTTGGCAACACTTTAGAGGAGAAATTTTCTCAATTGTGTGCATCTATGTCAGTATATCCCTAGCAGATGACGTCTATCATCTCGCAGAAGAATATGTTAAAAAGAAAGTTAACTAGGAATACGTTCCTGTTTGAAAAATAGCATGTAAAAACTTGGCAGAATGATTGTCAAGTTTTTTTATAGCAAAAGTGCTACAATAGGAGTCATGAAAGACAAGATTCGAATTCTTCATATCAATGATTTACACTCTCATTTTGAACAGTATCCACAACTCAAGCGAGCTGTGGATGATTTGAGTCAGACAGATAGAGAGTTGATCAAGGTAGATCTTGGGGACAATGTGGATAAGTCCCATCCCTTATCTGATGCGACAGCCGGGCGTTTTAATGTAGCCCTGATGAATGAGTTGGGGATAGACTATGCGACTATTGGAAATAATGAGGGGATTGGTCTGGCCAAGGAGGAGCTAGACTGTCTTTATGAGCAGGCTAAGTTTCAGCCGATCATAGGAAATCTCAAGGATGAGGGGAGACAACCTGAATGGGCTAAGCCCTATCTTATCCACAAAACTAAAGCAGGTACAAACATTGCTTTCTTGGCCTATACCTTCCCATATTACATCACCTATGCTCCCAACGGTTGGCAAGTGTTAGAGCCTATGGCTCGGTTGGAAGAGGATTTGGCTCGTCCCGAGGTAAGGGATGCAGATATAGTCGTCGTTCTTAGCCACCTAGGTGTACGTTATGATGAGCAGATTGCAGAGACTTATCCACAGGTAAATCTTGTCATCGGAAGCCACACGCATCACCTTTTTGAAGAGGGCAAATTAGTCAATGAAACCTATTTAGCAGCTGCTGACAGATATGGTTATTATCTTGGCTGTATTGACCTTACTGTGAAAAATGGGCAATTGATAGAGTGTCAGATTGAGGCTATCCCCACCAAGTCCTACATCTTGGATTTAGACAAGGAGGACGAAGCCTTTATCAAGGCTATGCGTGAGGAAGGCCATCGTCGTTTAGCTCAGAAAAAAGTAGCTAATCTAGGTCGAGAACTAGATTTTGATGAGACCTGTCAATTGGTTTTGCAGGCTGTTTGTCAGGAGACTCATAGCCAATTAACGCTTTTAAATACTGGACTCATCATGAAGACTTTGGGTCCTCAAGTGACCATGGCAGACCTGCAAGAAGCCCTTCCTCATCAGATGCGGATGGCTCGTCTAGTCGTGACAGGACAAGAGCTCAAAGAAATCTGTCAGGAAGTTTTTACTAAGGCTGAACTCCTTAAAAATCAAGCTATTAAAGGTATGGGATTTAGAGGGAAGACATTTGGTGAAGTAATCACGGGGAATTTTGCTTACAAAAACGGTAATTTGTTGTATAATAGAAGGGTTGTAGATTCCAATGAGAAGTTTAGTTTGGTCCTTGTGGACCAGTACTACTTTGCTTCTTACTTTCCTACAATTAAGGAAAAGGAAGTTACTCTTCTTTTTCCAGATTTGTTAAGGGAACTTGTGGCCAAGTATTTAGGAAAAAATGGTGCCAATTGGGATAAGATATAGAGACTTTATTACAGCATCATGATAGAAAATAAGAGAGAGCAGAAAGGATGGCACATGCGTAAAGAAATCTTGCCAGAAATGTTTAATTATAATAAATATCCAGGGCCAGACTTTGTGTATGTGGCTGATCTTCTGAAATCAGATGCCTGTCAGTTTACAGTTCTTGAAAATCACAAGGATGCTTTAGACGCTACCCGCTTTGGGCAACGTTTTTCTGAAATCATGCTCAAGTATGATTATATCGTTGGGGACTGGTCCAATGATCAGCTTCGCCTTAAGGGATTTTACGAGGACGAGCGCCCTAATACGCGTAAGACAGACCGCATTAGCCGATTGTCGGAGTATTTGCGTGAATACTGTGCCTTTGGTTGCGCCTACTTTATTTTGAAAAATGAAGAGCCGCAATTAATCGTCTTTGAAGAGGAGACAGAACCTCGTCGCAAGCGCCGTCGTTCTAATAATCGTCGTAATGCTTCTCAGGAATCTAGAGAGCGCAATGCTTCTCAAAAGAATAAAGGACAAAAAGCTTCTGCTAAGCAAAAGCCAGACAAGTCCAAACGAAGAGATAGGGATCAAGAGGGTCCAAGCTTTGAGAAAATCAAGCGTCGCCCTAAGTTCAAATCTAGATCCGAGGACGGTGGTCGTGAGCGTAAGCCTAACTTCAAGAAGAGTCAGAAGCAAGCTCCAAAATCTAAAGGTCAAAACACCCCATCGAAGAAACAAAGCCAGACCAAGTCAGATGGTCAGCATTTCACAATCAGAAAAAAAGGAAATTAAACTATGTCAGAAGTAACAACACAAGCAAAACCAGAACGCCGTAAACGTCAGAAGTTAGAGGATATGGAAGGCTACAAACCTTCTATTTATGGTCTTACTCGTGACGAGTTGATTGATTGGGCTATGGAACACGGTGAAAAGAAATTCCGTGCTACTCAAATTTGGGATTGGCTCTACAAGAAGCGTGTGCAATCTTTCGAAGAAATGACTAACATTTCTAAGGATTTCATTGCTAAATTGAATGAGAATTTCTGTGTGAACCCATTGAAACAACGTATCGTTCAAGAATCTAAAGATGGTACCGTTAAATATCTTTTTGAATTGCCAGATGGTATGTTGATTGAGACGGTTTTGATGCGTCAACACTATGGTTTGTCTGTCTGTGTGACAACCCAGGTTGGATGTAACATCGGTTGTACTTTCTGTGCCAGTGGTTTGATTAAGAAACAACGTGACTTGACTGCTGGTGAGATTGTGGCGCAAATCATGTTGGTACAAAAATACTTTGACGATCGTGGCGACGGTGAACGTGTAAGCCACGTGGTTGTTATGGGTATCGGTGAGCCATTTGATAACTATGACAATGTGCTTCGTTTCTTGCGTACCATTAACAATGATAATGGTCTTGCCATTGGAGCGCGTCACATTACCGTATCAACATCTGGTTTGGCACCAAAAATCAAGGAATTTGCTAACGAAGGTGTTCAAGTTAACCTCGCCGTATCACTTCACGCGCCTAACAATGACCTTCGTTCAAGCATCATGCGTATCAACCGCTCGTTCCCACTTGAAAAACTCTTTGAAGCTATCGAGTATTACATCCAGACAACCAACCGTCGTGTAACTTTTGAGTACATCATGCTTAATGAGGTCAATGATCACCCTGAAAACGCTCAAGAGTTGGCTGATTTGACTAAGAAAATCCGTAAGTTGTCATACATCAACTTGATTCCATATAACCCAGTATCAGAGCACGACCAATATAGTCGTTCAACCAAGGAACGTGTGGCGGCCTTCTACGATGTGCTCAAGAAAAACGGGGTTAACTGTGTCGTTCGTCAAGAACACGGTACAGATATCGATGCTGCTTGTGGACAATTGCGTTCAAACACTATGAAACGTGACCGTCAAAAGGCCGTAGCAGAAGCTTCTGGTAAATCAGAAGGTAAATAAGATGTTTCAGCTGACGACTTGGGTAGATAAGGATGGAGAACTGACACTAAAAGGAAGACAAGCAAGCCAAGTTTTGGTTTGTGCTTATCTCCTTTGTTTAGTGCTCCTATGTTGGACACCCCAGTACGGGCTAGTTGAAGGTGTTGAAACTCCTGGGATTCAACATTTTGGTCGTGTGGTGGTCCTCTTGACCCCATTCAATAGTTTGACCAACTTTTATCAGTTGGATAGTCTTAAAGAGATTGTCTTTGTGCTTGGGCAAAATGTGACCAATATTTTCTTGCTGAGTCCGCTGATTTTAGGACTTTTAGCCTTGTACCCCAGATTCAGGTCTTGGAAAAAGGTCCTTTTAGCGACTTTTGCCATGTCTTTGGCGATTGAGGTCGGACAAGTGATTCTAGACCTTCTCATTGATGCTAATCGTGTCTTTGAGCTAGATGATTTATGGACCAATACTTTGGGTGGTTTGGTGGCACTAGGTGCCTACCGCCTTCTTGTAAAACTGATTCAAACGCATTTTAAAGAGTAAAAAACCTGGGAGCTTACGCGTCTCAGGTTTCACTTATTTTCTATCATACAAATACAACACATTCAAAAGAGGGAAAAATGAATAAACACGTTTGGAGAAACAATGAAACACTTAATGATGACAGTAGTCACCGTATTAACGTTAGGAGTAACAATGACGATGGTTAAGGCAGATACTTATCAAAGTGGTCGTGATGCCGATATCATGCGAGAAAGAGGACAGGTTTGGAATTATTCTGAGTCTAAGAGAGAGGCTCAATTAGCCAACTACAACACCGATGGTCGCTATCTCAGTGAGGCAACTAACTTTGAATTGTACAATTTTGTCAGAGAGTATAAGACATCTGATGAAATCAGACGCATTTGGAGCCCTAAGAAAGATGAATCAGTTATCCATGATAAGGATAGCTACTCTATTGATGATGGGCACAAGGTCTATAATTTTGACTCCTTTGCTTATCAATTGCCAGAGTCTACTGATTTTGGGAAATTGACTTATATTGGTTACTTTCAGTTAGAAGATGGTACAATTTATCGCTATTGGAAGCAACCTTAGCATACGAGACTTATACGAGGTCTATTATTAACCATTTGTAAGGATAGGGGGAATAACTTGTTTTTTAAAGAATCAATCATTGCAAAACTTTGGTGGTTTTTCAAGTTAGAAAAACGTCGGTATATTGTCGGGATTTTGGCACTGAGTCTGGTTTCGGTACTCAATCTGATTCCTCCTATGGTTATGGGGCGGGTCATTGATGCTATTACATCGGGAAAATTGACCAATCAGATCTTGCTTTTGAATCTTGTGTATTTGCTTTTGGCAGCTTTAGGAATGTACTATTTGCGCTATGTTTGGCGGATGTATATCTTGGCGACCTCTTATCGCTTGGGTCAGATTATGAGGTCACGCCTTTTTGAGCATTTTACCAAGATGTCGCCTTCTTTTTACCAAAAGTACCGAACTGGGGATCTCATGGCTCATGCGACCAATGATATTAACTCTTTAACCCGTTTGGCTGGTGGGGGTGTCATGTCAGCCGTGGATGCGTCTATCACAGCCTTGGTAACCTTAATCACCATGTTCTTCAGCATTTCCTGGCAGATGACCCTGGTGGCTGTCTTACCCCTACCCTTCATGGCTTTTGCGACTAGTCGTTTGGGACGCAAGACCCATAAAGCTTTTGGAGAATCCCAGGCAGCCTTTTCAGAACTTAATAATAAGGTTCAGGAGTCGGTATCAGGGATCAAGGTAACCAAGTCTTTTGGCTATCAGGAGGCTGAGCTTCAGTCCTTCCAAGAGACCAATGAGATGACTTTTAAAAAGAATATGCATACCATGAAGTATGACAGCCTTTTTGATCCTTTGGTCTTGCTCTTTGTTGGCTCATCTTATGTTTTAACCCTTCTTGTCGGGGCCTTTATGATTCAGGCTAATCAGATAACGGTCGGAAATTTAGTAACCTTCATTACCTATTTGGATATGTTGGTTTGGCCTTTGATGGCCATTGGTTTCCTCTTTAATATCACACAGAGGGGAAATGTATCCTACCAACGTATTGAAAATCTTCTGGAGCAGGAATCAGATGTTCAAGATCCTGCACATCCTCTCCCAAGTATCGAAAATGGTCGCTTAGAATATGCGATTGACCGCTTTGCTTTTGAGGATGAGGATACTTTGCGAGATATTCATTTCACCTTGGACAAGGGCCAAACCCTTGGTTTGGTTGGACAGACTGGCTCAGGAAAGACGGCCCTTGTCAAGTTGCTCTTGCGGGAGCACGATGTTAATCAAGGAGCCATCTATTTAAATGGCCATGACATCAGAGACTATCGCCTATCAGACTTGCGTAGCTTGATGGGGTATGTTCCTCAAGACCAGTTTCTCTTTGCCAGTTCCATTTTAGACAATGTTCGTTTTGGTAATCCTGACCTCGCCTTTGAAAAGGTGGAAGAAGCGACTAAGTTGGCTCAAGTTTATGAGGATATCAAGGCTATGCCTGAAGGCTTTGAAACGATCATTGGTGAAAAGGGTGTCAGCCTATCAGGTGGTCAAAAACAACGTCTGGCCATGAGTCGTGCCATGATTTTGGATCCAGATATTTTGATTTTGGACGACTCCTTATCTGCGGTTGATGCCAAGACAGAACATGCCATTATTGATAATCTCAAGCATACCCGCAAGGATAAGACGACGATCATTACCGCACATCGTCTTAGTGCTGTGGTGCACGCTGACCTCATCTTAGTCATGCAAAATGGTCGTATCATTGAACGGGGCCGTCATGAGGACTTACTAGCTCAGGGTGGTTGGTATGCCAAGACCTATGAGTCTCAACAGTTAGAAATGGAAGGAGGAGAAGTTGATGCCTAATCAAAACCAATGGTCTGTGTTTAAGCGTCTCTTGACTTATCTCAAGCCTTACAAATTCTTGACCTTTCTAGCTTTGACCTTCCTCTTGTCCACTACGGTTATCAAGAGTATTATTCCCCTTGTGGCCTCTTATTTTATCGACCACTATCTTCATGATATGAATCAGGCGGCAAGCTTGATTCTGATTGGTTACTATGGTCTTTATCTCTTGCAGACGCTAGTCCAGTATTTGGGAAATCTCTTTTTTGCGCGTGTGTCCTACAGTATTGTCAGGGATATTCGCCGAGATGCCTTTGCCAATATGGAAAAACTGGGGATGTCCTACTTTGACAAAACTCCAGCAGGCTCTATCGTTTCTCGCTTGACCAATGATACTGAGACTATTAGCGAGATGTTTTCAGGGATTCTGTCTAGCTTTATTTCGGCTATCTTTATCTTTGTTACCACCCTTTACACTATGATGATGTTGGACATTCGTCTAACCGGGCTTATTGTGCTCTTTCTTCCTCTGATTGTCCTTTTGGTTAACCTTTACCGGAAAAAATCAGTGGTTATCATTGAAAAGACCAGAGCTTTGCTTTCAGATATAAATGCCAAACTGTCAGAGAGTATCGAAGGGATTCGCATTATTCAGGGCTTTAACCAAGAGAAACGCCTCAAAAAAGAGTTTGATGCTATTAATGAGGAACACTTGATTTATGCTAGCCGTTCCATGTCACTGGATTCTCTCTTTCTACGCCCAGCCATGAGCTTACTAAAGCTCCTGGGCTATGCTGTTCTCATGGCCTATTTTGGCTATCGAGGTATCTATTTGGGCATCACAGCGGGGACCATGTATGCCTTTATCCAGTACATTAACCGTCTCTTTGATCCCTTGATTGAAGTGACACAAAACTTCTCAACCTTGCAAACTTCTATGGTCTCAGCCGGTCGGGTCTTTGCCTTGATTGACGAGCGCACCTATGAGCCTGAGCAGAGAGACACAGATGCTGAGGTTACCGAGGGGAATATTCGCTTTGAAAATGTCTCCTTCTCCTATGATGGCAAGCACCAGATTTTGGATAATATTTCCTTCTCTGTCAATAAAGGTGAAACCATCGCCTTTGTCGGTTCTACAGGTTCCGGGAAATCCTCTATTATCAACGTGTTCATGCGTTTCTATGAGTTCCAATCAGGCCGAGTTCTTCTTGACGGTGTGGATATTCGCGATTATAGTCAGGCAGAGCTGCGTAAGAACATTGGTCTTGTCCTTCAGGAACCCTTTCTCTATCATGGTACAGTCAAATCCAATATTGCCATGTATCAGGATTTAACTGATGAAGAGATTAAAGCAGCCGCTGAGTTTGTGGATGCCAATCACTTTATCGACAAACTTCCAGAAGGCTACGATGCTCCAGTTTCTGAACGAGGGTCTAGCTTTTCAACCGGTCAACGACAACTTCTAGCCTTTGCTAGGACCGTTGCTAGCCAGCCTAAGATTTTGATTCTGGATGAAGCGACAGCCAATATAGATTCAGAGACAGAGGCTATTGTTCAAAATTCTCTAGCAAAAATGCGTCGAGGACGCACAACCATTGCCATTGCCCACCGCCTATCGACAATCCAAGATGCCAACTGCATCTATGTCTTAGACAAGGGCCGCATCATCGAACACGGTAGCCATGAGGAGCTCCTAGCCCTTGGTGGCACCTACCACAAGATGTACAGCCTACAAGCAGGTGCAATGGAAAGAGAGTAAGCTAGTCTAGACCATAGATTCTATATTCGAAAAGATTTCTTAAAAATCAAAATCGAGTGGTGACATTTATGTCACTACTTTTTTGTTGTCTTCCACCCTATAATAAAACCATAGCTTGAGAGAAAAAAGCTAAAAAATAATATTTTAGGAGGTTGTTAGAATGACAACACAAACAATTAACACTTTTGAAACACTCAATCTTGAGGCACTTGCAAACGTTGAAGGTGGCGGATGGGTTAAGTGTTATGCCGGCACAATTGGATCTGCCCTAGTAGGATCAGCAGGAGGCCCAGTAGGTTACTGGGGAGGAGCTTTAGTTGGTTACGCCACATTCTGCTAATATTTAGGTGACCCTATGCTTAAAGATAAAAAAATGTATTTACTAGCAATTTTCCTTTTAGGATTTGGAATTGCTAACCTTTTCAGAAATTTAGATTTTGTTCATCATATCATTAATTTGGTAGGGTTAACATTAATCACTTTTAGTTTGATTTTTAGTAAATGGGAGCGACTCAAAAAATAGAAGTATTCGAAATGTAGAGTTCCTAAAAATCAAAATCGAGTAGTGACATTTATGTCACTACTTTTTTGTTGGCTTGCAACCTATAATAAAATTCATAGCTTTGCACAGATAGCTAAAAACACTTTAAGGAGAAAAGTATGTTTAAAAACTCAAAACCGTATTTACTGGCTACCATTCTCATAGGAATGGGCCTTGCTAATCTATTTAGAAGTTTGGATGCAGTCCACCATACTATTAACTTGTTTGGGCTAACCTTGCTTCTTTATAGTCTGCTTTTTAAAAAATGGGCACAGTTTAAAAAGTAACCTTTTGTCCCTTTGAACGTGAGGTGCTTGCAAATGCTTATTGTTGATGTTCCCGAAGTAAAATTATTCTTACTAATGATAGCGGAAATTGTATTATATTTGATTGCTTATCTTTGTAATAGAAAGAACAAAGATATGTATATTCGCTTATTTAAAATATCAGTGCTAATGACGCTATTATATTACATCTCCAGTAGAATTTAATCGCTAAGGGATTACTTGAGATCTTACAGCAGTATAAAAAAATACAGAAAGGAATAAAGTTTAATGTAATAGCTTATTCGGTTTACAAGGCTGACTGAGGTTATTCATAGCTTAAGTGTTTTATCATGAAGTTAAAGAATATTAGTTCGAGAGTATTGCGATTTTTTAGGGTCGTCACTGCTATATTGGCAGTTTTCCTTATAAGTATCAGTATTTCTCTTTATAAGAGCAAGACTTCGCTAGGGATTTGTTTAGCAGTCGGAGTACTAGCTTTAGTAGTCATTTTTGTAAATGGTCTGCTCTACCATATTCTTAAGAAGCGTCCAGATTCAGTAAATCCGTTAACAATACGGCAGTCCTTCCTTGTCTTTCTTGTCATCTCATTGCTAGTGCTTTGTGTAGAGTTTTACACATTACTAACATTCAGTGATACCACAGACCGTATAGTACTAGCCGTATTAATGCTTTTGTTAATCCTCTGTGATTTTCTAGCTTACTTGCAAGTCAAAAGATATTTTAAAAGATAGAAAATATAGTAACTGTTTGTGACATTATTCAATTTACGTTGCATAAAAGTGTTATAATAAGAAAGTGATTAATGAAACATGTGAAAATTAGAGTGAATTTCCAATGTTTGAAGGATAGTCTTCTATCGTATAGACAAAACTTGCAGGGGCTAGGTCTTCAAAAAATGTCATGAAAGGAGGATTACTATTTGAAACAATCACTTATTTCTAGAAAATATATTAAATTTATCGTGCAAGTTATTTTGGCTGTCTGTATTCAATGTGTGATAATATTTTTCTGGCATCAAGAAAGGACATTTTTATTTTACACCTTGTCACTCTATGTTTCTTTATCGCTCTCTGATGATCTTAGTCAGTTGATTTTTAGAAACGATAAGTGATGTATTTGTTTTAAGCAGCATGGAAAGTGACAGATTCGTGTCTTTAGCTATGCTAGATTCAGAATAATAGCAAATCATTCTTTAGATAACGCCCTAGTAGTTTATGTAAATGACTCTAGTAGAAAAGGAATTACTATGGTGATATTACAAAAATTTAGTTCTGCTGTGTTACGTTCGTTACGTTTCCTATCAGCAATCCTAGGAGTAGTCATTTGGAATATAGCTTTAAATGCTCTATCTAGTCAGCATCCAATCTGGATTTGGCTACCATTCGGGACGTATAGCCACTTTTTGGGACGCTGGCTTTTAAATGACTATCAGTGTGCTATACTAAAGATGTGATTGAAAAATTAGTTGAAAGAAATAAGGAGGTTTTCTTAATGACAGGACTTAAATGGTTTGCAGGAGGCAAAGAGAGACGAGAACAAGCAGTAGCTATTATCGATGAAGTAATTGAAACTATTGGAGATAAGCCAGATTATGCTGATTTGAAGCAGGTCCTGCACTCCTACCGAACGGAACTTGCAGACTCTCGTTCAGCCACTCCCTATATCTTAAGCAGGATGTCACTGGAAATATCCGAAGTGGTCAGAAAGAACCAGCTAACCTTGTCTCCCTTTATTGAGGAGCGAATGGCAGAGTTGCGAAAATTGCTAGCGATTCGTTATGGCTATTGATGTCATTAGGGAGGATTTCTTGGTTTTAAGGTTGAGTTGTCCATTGAGAAAAGGAAGATGGGGCAAAAAGGTTCTTTTCCAACCTGTTGAGGAGCAGAGAAAGAACCTTAAGTCCTAGTTATGATTATGCAAAGCGGACAAGTGATTGTGATGAAAGGAGAGTGCGATGCCTTATCTTAACCGACTTCGTTCAGGAACGTTACTTTATTTACGACTCATGGTTGTTGCCTTTGGTTTGATAGGTGGCAATATTGGTTTAGAATTATTATATAATGGTTATTCTTTCTTATTTTGGCTACCTTTGGTATTGCTATCAATCTTTTTACTTGAGTTGCCCCTGTTGATTAAGCGAGAGCTTGACCGTCGTCCACTTGAAGAACGACAGTTTACTCTTAAACAAATTTACGCTGGTATGGGCTTGGCACATTTGGCTATTATTTTAGCTGGTGTTTATCGTTTTCTGACGGTGAGGGATGCTGAATGGCGTATAATCATTATTGTTGTGATTGCTTTGGATATTTGTTTACTAGCTTTTCTGACACCTAGAGTGCTTAAAATCATTAAACAAAGTGAACGAGGCTAGAATTCAGTTTATGAAAGACGCGCTTATAAAGATAGCGAGGTTGTCAGTGCTTATCTATGCTTTGGTAACTTTGTAGGCGTTGTGAAAACTTTCTGTTTGAGAGAAGTGTGAGGTTTCAGTTTTATGTCAAAAAATCTACGTGCCCTTACGGCCATTGTTTTGTCCCAATTGCTTATTGAGTGGATGGGATTCTTTTTAGGTATTCCTCTAAGTAAGATTCTGGTTTTAACAGTACTTAGTAGTCTAGCAGAGATTTTGATGCATCTTTTCCTAAGTAAAAAATCTAAAGTTACTTTGAGTGATAAAGAGATATGGCATCAATATTTGTTATTCGTTAAGAAGACGTTATGGCTTTCCATTTTGTTTGTTGGAATTTTTCTTTTTTATACGTTGACTAAATCTGACAGCTTTATGCTTTATTTTTACTGGCATATCTTTGTGTTGTTCCACTGTCTTGGATATATCATTTGTTTAAATAACATTAAAATGAATCGTAAAAATTGAAGATTAAATCTTGTTTATTTCCACACAATCAAAAAATCCCATGAGAGTTCTTATCCTATGGGATTTTTTGCGATAAAGACTAATAAGGCAATGTCATCTGACTCTGGTTTAGGTCCACGGTTAATTCGTAGTCACTATTGTCACGAATAGTGTGTTCAAAGTCTGTGGTATAGAGAACAAGTCGGAGTTTGTCGCCCTTGTTGAGTTTGTAGATGGTTGGTTGCAAGTCCAAGCCGACAGTCATCCATTCATTTGGCGTAACATCTTCAATGGTAAGAAGATCTTTACGATTTTGCAGGTTAAGGTGTCCTTTGGTAATGACACGGTATTTGGCCTGCTTGAATGGCAGTTCACGTAAGGCTTCTTCCTTGAAGAGACGACCGTTATCTAAACTCATGCGTTTGGGTGCAGGGATAGGTGCTAAATACTTCTTGTCACCCATTTCTAGAACTTGGGCCGAAATGAGACCACGGTTTGTGCTAGACTTAACCTTGAGCTCTAGGTGGACACGGCCATTAATCTGGATGTCTTGGTCCAGTTCAAAGTCCAAGGTAATGGCGTTGGCTTTGTCTGCAAAGAGGTCATCTTTGAAGCTTTGGTAAGTCTTACCGTATTTGGCAAAGGTTTTCTCTTCATAATGGTTAGCGATACTAGCTTCAGTCTCACCAAGCTGAATGTGTTTACCATTGTCGTGCCCAAAGTTATCGAGAACCTCCCAGGTCTGTTCAGACTGGTTGTTTTGCCAGATGACAGTAGGCAGTGTGTAGCTGTTATCTAAACCAAGGAGTTTCTGACAAATCAAGGCGTTCATGCTTTCTCGGAAGTCAATAGACTGCCAAGCATTCATGTAAACGTGGGCACCATTGTGGAAGAAGAGGTGTTTTTCAAGAGAGTCTGGAAGAGCCTTGAACATTTGATAGACGTTAATCGGTTTGACGTTCCAATCCTGGCTACCGTGTGTAAAGACTACAGTAGCTTTGACACGGTCTGCGAATTGCACATAGTTGCGGTCATGCCAGAACTGGTTATAGTCTCCATGCTTACGATCAATGGCTTTGCTTAGCTCTTTGAGGTAGGTCTCATAGTCTTTTTGGTGGCGTAGGTATTCTCCAGCTAATAGGGCACGAGAATAGGTGAACTCAGTCAAGGTATCGAGATCTTCACCAGGGTAGCCTCCAGGGCTGACGAGGAGCCCATTTTCACGATAGTAGTCGTACCAAGAAGAAATACCTGCTTCAGCGATTACCATCTCCAAACCGTCAACGCCAGTTGTAGCAAGGGCGTTGGACATGGTACCTAAGTATGAAAGTCCAGTAGTAGTCACCTTACCAGAAGCCCAATCAGCAGTGATTGTATGCTGTCTGCTACGGCTAGTAAAGGCGCGTGCACGACCATTGAGCCAGTCGATGACAGCTTTATAGGCCAGAACTTGTTGATAGTCTCCAGAGGTCATGAAACCTTCTGAGTTGAAGGTACCGACACCGGATACATAGATAGAGGCCACACCACGAGCTAACATGTAATCGTTAAGTGTGTAGGTATCTGTGTGAGCAAAACGCTCCTGAGCCTTTGTGACAGGATTGATAGGCGTAAGGTCTGCTTCAGGTGCCTTGATTTCAGGTTGTCTTAGAGAGATTTTACCTGCTGGTTTGACGAGCAAGTCTCCCTCCATCTTGTGGGTGAGCTTATCTGAAGCAGGCTCATTAGTCCCTTGTTGATAAGGACTTGCGGTCATCATGGCTGGAACTGGGAAGTCCACATCAGGACGTAAGATAGTCACTTTGACCAAGTCTAACTGGGCATCTTTATCGGTGTCTACAGGTGTTTCGACATAAACCACTTCACGGTGAAGCTGATTAGTGTCAAATGTTGCTAAGCTCTTACCATTAAAGAAGACGTAGTCATTACTTACAGGGATTAAATCCTGAGCTACTAACTGATCAATTAAGGTATTGCCAGACTGTGTGCGTGTCGCCAACAATTGATGCAGGTTGTTAAGACTACCATCAAAAGTGATTGGAAAGGCCATTTTCTCTAGGAAAGCCGCACTGTTTGTAAAGTCCACATTAGGGACAAATCCTAGCAGTTGAAGAGCCACCAAACCAAAGACATCAGCAGTCAAAGAACGGTCTGATTGGAAGAAGGTTAGGAGGTCAGTCTCTGTATCAGCAATCCAATTTTTTAAAGCTAAGTCGGTGTCGTCAAAGAAGAGGAAGGACTTGCGAACAAAGGCCTCAAAATTGGCTTTGGCACTAGCATCTAGAGAGACTTCAAAGCCCAAAGAACGGAGTTCCTGACAAGCAATTTCAGGACTAACAGGGATGTAACTAAATTGGTTAAATTTCATATTTAAAAACCTCAAAAATAATACGTAAACATTTCAGAAATATCTTTACATCAGACATTATACTTGATAAAATGATAGATGTCTAAATTATTGTAAAATCGAAAGGAAATAAAGAGACAAATGAATGATTTTCTAAAAGAAGCGTTCACCAGTGAATGGGTCTTGAAATACCTCACTGAGTTTATCGCGACTGCTTTTCTTGTAGCCCTTGGTAATGGTGCCGTTGCCAACGTTGAGCTTAAGGGAACAAAAGGTAACAAATCTGGTTGGATTGTAATCGCCTTTGGTTATGGTTTTGGTGTTATGATGCCAGCCCTTATGTTTGGTGATGTTTCTGGTAACCACATCAACCCTGCCTTCACACTTGGACTTGCTGCTTCTGGCTTGTTCTCATGGGTAGGCGTTCCTGGATACCTTATTGCACAACTTCTTGGTGCCTTTGTAGGTCAAGCTATCGTGGTTTGGGTTCACCAACCTTACTATGTACAAACTGAGAATCCAAACAATATTCTTGGTACTTTCTCAACGATTTCAGCAGTTGACGATCATGATGACACTCCAGAAAATCGTAATCGTGCATGGGCTAACGGTTTTGCCAATGAGTTTGCAGGTTCATTCCTTCTCTTCTTTGGTGCCCTTGCCTTGACTAACAACTACTTTGGTCACAAATTGGTCTCACAAGCAGTCCAATATGGGTATGATAAAGAAGCTGTAACAGGCCAAATGGCGAATGGATCTCTTGCTGTAGCTCACATTGGTGTTGGTTTCTTGGTTTGTGCCTTGGTTCTATCATTTGGTGGACCTACAGGACCAGCCCTTAACCCAGCCCGTGACTTGATGCCACGTCTTCTTCACCACATCTTGCCAACATCAGTTCTTGGTGAGCACAAAGGTGATTCTAAATGGTGGTATGCTTGGGTTCCAGTTGTAGCTCCAATCCTTGCAGGAATTTTGGCTGTATACTTGTTCAAAGCCCTCTACCTTTAATCAATAACAAAAAATCTGAAGTTAGTGCTTCAGATTTTTTTACGCTAAAAATTTTGAAAGTAGCAAAAAAACTGAGAAAGTTTTCTCAGTTACATAGGAGTAGTTATAACTAGGATTGTAGCACCTAAGGTGAAAAGATTCCATAGGACATGAAGTGAGATAGCCACTGATAGATTTTCTCTTTTTTGGTAAATCATAGAGAGAGCCAAGCCCATTCCAATATAAAGGAGGAGGTGGGCAAGGTTGGTAGGCATATGGAATAGGCAAAAGAGACCGGTACTCACTAAAACAGCAACTGTCGAATAAGGAGCCAGCCAAGAGAAAATCCACTTGCGAAAGAGTAGTTCTTGTAAGAAGGCTGTGGTCATCATGCCAATGGCTACTGGTAGGATAGGCGTTGTCGTAAGGGTTCTTTGAAGTTCTGCATGGTAGTTGGTGTGAGTCAGTAGCATAAGATTACTCCCAATAACTCCCATCAGAAAAATAAGCACAAAGCCCCAGATAATAGCTTTGATATCCTTTCGATTTAAGCTAAAGCTGTGAATCAACCCCTCACTTTTAGCCCAAAGATAGGTAATGTAAAAAATAATGAGATTGACAGCGATAATTCCCCAGCTTTCAAGGCTAGTGAAGGTCAACCCAGTCTGATTGTTATATGACGTTGTCATACCTAAAGCCAGGTTTGGGATAGCTATCATCAGCAGTAAAAAGAATCCCTGATAGGTATGTCTAAACGCCAAATGATTGACGAGAGTTTTCATAGTCTCTATTATACTCTAAAATGAGGAAATAGCTAGTCCTAAGGTAAATATAATATAATGATTTTCATAATTTATGTGAAAGAATGTGAAAAAATTACAATCCTGTTTTTTCTTAGGAAAATCCTTGTCACACAGGCTCTTTTCGGATAAAATAGAAAAGAATGGAGGTTGTCATGACGCAATCAGGGAATTTTAAGTTTCACACACCAATCTTTCGTGTGAATAACAGACAAGAAAATATTGATTTTTACCAAAATACATTAGGATTTAAGCTTTTGACTGAGGAAAATGCCCTTGCGGTCTTCACAGATTGGACAGACCGTAACTCACTTTTTGTGATTGAGGAGTCACCAGCTTACCGTTGCCGTGCGGTTGAAGGCCCTAAGAAAATTAATAAAGTGGTTATCAAGGTTTCAGATCCACTTGAGATTGAGTACCTTTTGGCGCGTGATGATCACCAAGCCAAGGCTATTTTCCAAGGGGAAAAAGGGTATGCTTTTGAAACAATCTCACCTGAGAATGGTCTTATTTTGATGCATGCCGAAGATGACTTGTCTACTCTCAAGACAGTTGAATACGCAGATGTTGAAGAAAAAGAAGATTTCAAAGGAGTGTCAGACTTTACGGTCGAGTCTTTGACCTTGAACGTTGTTGATACAGCTCAAGCAGCTTTCTTTTACGACAATCTTTTTGGTGAAGAATTGCCTTTGTCTATCCACTTTGAGAAAGCAGAAGGTCCTGACCTCCAAGTGAGTCCAGACCAGACTTGGGATTTGGAAATTCTAGAATTTAAGGTAGCTGAAGACTACGACTTGGTTGCCTTGCATGAGAAACTTGAAAAGGAACAGTTCTCAAGTTATCTAGATACTAAAGAAAGCCTACTTGCACTGACTGATATGAGTAATATTGAGGTTTGGCTAACAAAATAATGACTAATTTTAAACAAACATTGTCAACAATTACAGACTACATCAAGGCTGACATCTTTCCAGGTGCCAGCCTTGCACTTTATGACGGACAAGATTGGCAGGAGCATTATCTAGGAACTCAGGATGGAAATATTCCGGTAGTTCCAGGACTGACCTATGATTTAGCTAGTGTTTCCAAGGTGGTAGGAGTAGGGACCCTCTGTCTTTTCTACTTGCAGGCGGGAAAATTGGACTTGGACGAGAAACTATCGACCTATTATCCTGCAGTAGTGGATAAGACGCTAACTCTTCGTCAGCTTCTTTCTCACAGTAGCGGCATTGATCCTTTTATTCCAAACCGTGATGAGTTAGACCAAGCTGGCTTGATTTCTGCTATTAATGCCATCAAAGTTAAGGATGATAAACCTTTCTTGTATACCGATATTAATTTTATTCTCCTAGGCTTGATGCTTGAGAAAGTCTCTGGACAAACACTGGATAAGCTCTTTGACAGCGAAATTTTTCAACTTTTTGGTATGACTGAAACACGGTTTGGGCCAGTTGAGGTTGCTGTTCCAACTGTTGAGGGAATTCCGGGAGGAACTGTTCACGATCCCAAGGCTCGAGTGCTCAAAGAGCATACAGGTTCAGCAGGCCTCTTTTCAACCCTAAAGGACTTAGAAATCTTTGTTGACCATTATTTGACGGATGATTTTGCTAAAAATCTGACGCAGAATATCAGCCAATCCAATAAGGAGCGCAGTGTCGCTTGGGACCTTCAAGGCGATTGGATTCTTCATACTGGTTATACAGGTACCTTTGTGCTTATCAATATCCCAGCTCAACGTGCAGCTATTTTCCTCAGTAATCGTACTTACTACAAGGATGAGAGAGCTCAATGGATTAAAGACAGAGATGTTTTAATTGAGATAATGAAGAAGGAGCTGATTCGTGAAACGGTCGAGTAGACATTCTAAGGAAAGCAAACTTGTCCCTTGGTTTTTGAGTCTCCTCTTTTGTGTGCTTAACGGGAGTAGTCTCTTTGTCTGTGGTATGTTTTTTGGGGTGATGGTCGACTTGTTGGCATTTGATAAAGATTCCTTCTATTTAGGTGTTCTTGTATTTTCTTGTATAGTAGTCCCTATAATCGCTTCTTCTTATATCTTGATAAGAGAGATACTATACAAATTGATTCATTGCCTTAGTTATCGTGCCCAACCTGATTTGAAAGTCATTCGTATGAGGAGAGGATTTGATATTCACTTTCCTGTATTTGAAAAGTACAGTCAGGACTATAAGTTACTCTACAAGAAGCGTTCCAAGAAGCTTCAAATAGGGTATTTGCTTATATGTTTAGGATACTTTAGTGGACTTAGCCTTATAATGATTACCTTTACAGTTCTATTGAGAGGACTGTTTGAGCTCCTAGAACTAGAATCAAAACTGTCATCTTCTGAATATAAACAATTTCTTGGTTTTTTGGTCTGCATGGGAGTGTTTGTCCTTCTTTTTAAAGGGCAGAAATACTGGAAAAAGATCGTAGAGACATTAAAGAAAAGAGAATATGTATCAGTTCTTGCTGTCGAGCATGGCTATCCTATATCTGCGACAAAAGAAGAAGCTTAAGCAGTTGACCTACTGCTTAAGCTTTTTTACTTAGTAATGATTTTTCAACAGTAATGTGTTGGATACCAGCCTCTTCAAAGATTTTACCGACTTCCTGATAGCCATTATTGAGGTAGAACTTAAGTGCCCTGAGTTGAGCATGGAGAGAAATAGTCTGGAAGCCTTGCTCTTGTGCAAAATCTTCAGCTTCTTTCAAGAGAATGCTTCCCAGACCTTGGCCTTGGTAGGCCTCGAGCACCGCCATACGTTGGAGGGTAAGCTGAGTCAAATCTTTATTAGGCAGTAGGCGTACGGTTGCTGCAGCCTTGTCTTTATCATCGTATAAAACAAAGTGAATACAGTAGGCTTCATTTGCGTCAATCTCGATAGAGTGAGGAACTCCTTGCCCTTTAACGAAAACGGTGTTCCGAATAGCCACAGCATCTAGATAAGTCTCTGAAAGTGTATCTCTTGTATGTTTGATAATCATAGAACCAGTGTAACAAAGATTCTAGTATATCGTCAACGAAAAAAAGCTTGATGAGAGGAGTAGTCATCAAGCTCTTTATCTTGTTTTATTCATTTATCTTTCGACCGTTTGTATCTTGGATAGGACGGTTATTTTCAAATCCAAGGGTTTGAGTGAATTTCTCCACTTGTTCCTTGCTGACAGTTTCTTGATTCTTGAAGACAATCCAGTTAACACCTTCAGTACATGGAGGTGTTGTTAGGGAACCTTCAAAGTTGTAGTAGTCCTTGTCTTCAGGATAGAAATCATCAAGTGAGATGGCCTGAGAAAGCTCAGTTTCAGTATTGGCCGCCTGAGGCATTTTGTCCCAGATTTGTTTTAAAGATTGATTTTCATCGCCATAATTATAGAGAACGGAGACAACTGTGATTTTCCCATTATCTGTTTTATAGACGAAGTGCCCCTCTAGAGGATAAGTCTGACCATCAATTTCATTCTCAGCTGGTGCGTGAAAATGGAACTGTTGCAACTTGTAAACTTCGTTACCAATCGTTAGGGTATTCTTTGGATTTTTAAAGCTGACTTCAATAGTATGCCCGTTATTTTCAACTTGAGCTTCTGATTCTTGATTATTAAGGTCTAGTTCTGGAAGATCAACGTCCTCAGCTCCGGTGATATTGATCGGAGATTGTTCTTTACCATTTTTGCTGAGTTCATAATCTTTCGAAAGGTCACCCCAATGGTCTGGACCAGTAGAGCCAGTATAACCCCATTGAACGTCCTTGGACTTTGAGTTTTCGGTTTTGGTCTCGGATTGGCAGGCTACGAGTAGGACTGTACTTGCTACGAGAGCTACTAATCCTATTAGCTTAAAACTTTTCTTATTCATCTTTCTTCCTTGTACTCTTTTATTTTATTGTCATACTAGTTGACCTGTTATTTGTAAACTAGCAGTTAGACAGTGATAGAGTGTCATTTCTCTGAGGTGCTTCTGAGAGTGAAGTGTTTGGAGAAACCAAACGGAAACGCTTTTATTTTATAGCTAATCTGAGAAAAAGTCAAATGTAAATTATAGTAGATTTAGAAAAATGTAATGAAAACAAGTGTTTTAAAAAAGAAAAGAACTCGCAATTGCGAGCTCTTTATTCGTTTTTATCCCAAAGCGTCGTCCATTGAAAGAACTTCGTGGAAGACACGTTGTGTCAATTCAGTTTTTTGTTCTGGAGTGAGGTATTTAGTGTTTACACAGTATCCAGAGATACGTACGATAACATCTTCACCGCTCATGATCTTTTCATAAACGTCTGACAAGTCCATTACGTTCAAGTTAACGTGTTGTCCACCATTTTCGAAGTATCCGTCGAGGATAGTTACGAGGTTATCAACTTGTTCGTCGTGAGTCTTACCAAGGGCACGAGGTGATACTTGAGTAGTAAGTGAGATACCGTCAGCTGCATAACCGAAGTCAAGGCTTGCAAGTGAGTTCAAGTTTTGCAACCATCCACCTTTAGCTTTGTTAGATGGGTTAGCACCTGGTGAGAAGAATTCCAATTTAGACAAGTTCACTGAACCATCTTCGTTGAGGTATACCCCTTTGTGAACTGGAGAGTTACCAGTTTGTTTAGAGTAAGCAACGTTAGAAGTGATTGTAAGAAGTGAAACTGTAGCTTCTGCATCTTTGTAGAGTTTGTGGCTACGAAGACGAGTAGTGTAAGCTTCAATCAACCATTCTGCCAATTCGTTTGAACGTGGGTCATCTTCGCCCCAACGTGGGTAGTCACCGATTGTTTCGTAGTCGTAGATGTAGCCATCTTCGTCACGGATTGGTTTAACTGTAGCGTATTTGATTGCTGACAATGTATCAACAGTATTTGCGAAACCACAGATACCGAATCCCATGTTAGCACGTTGTTTAGTTGGCAAGAAGGCCATTTGAACAGCTTCGTAGTTGTACTTATCAGTCATGTAGTGGATGATGTTAAGGGCATCTACGTAAGTGTCAGTCAGCCAATCAAGAGATTTTTCGAAGTTAGCTTTAACAGTGTCAAAGTCAAGAACTTCATCACGGATTGGATCGATGTCAAATACTTTGTAGTCTTTATGAACATCGTCATAACCACCGTTCAAACCAGTAAGAAGGGCTTTAAGTACGTTAACACGAGCACCGAAGTATTGGATGTTGTGGCGTTGTTCTTCGTTTTCTGGGTCAAGTGGTGATACACAACATGAGATACAGCTCATTTCACCGTATCCGTCTTTAGCCATAGTAGTCACACCTTCGTATTGGATAGAAGAGTGCTTGTGGCTCATGTGCATACAGTAGCGACGGAATGAGTAAGGCAATTTGTCAGTCCAAAGAACTGTCAAGTTTGGTTCTGGAGAGTTACCGATGTTGTCAAGAGTGTTCAAGAAACGGTAGTCCATCTTAGTAACACGGTGACGTCCGTCAGCACCCATACCAGCCATTGAAGTTGTGATGAATGTTGGGTCACCTGAGTACAATTGGTCGTAAGCTTTTGTACGAGCAAACTTAACTGTACGAAGTTTCATAACGAAATCATCAACGAATTCTTGGATTTCTGATTCAGTGTAAGTACCACGAGCCAAGTCACGTTCAGCGTAGATATCCAAAACGATTGGCACACGACCAAGTGAAGTAGCGGCACCGTTGATGACACGACATACGGCCATGAAGGCGATGTTTGTCCATTGGATAGCTTCTTTAGTATCGAAGGCAGGACGACGAACATCTACACCGTAAAGGTCACCAAGGCGAACAACGTCTTGAAGTGCTTGGTATTGAAGGTTAACTTCTTCACGAAGACGGATAGTTTCTTCGTCGATTTCTTTGATAGCATTCCAGTCGTTAACTTTTTCTTGCATCAAGTAGTCAGCACCATAAAGGGCAAGACGAGCGTAAACCCCAATGATACGTCCACGTGAGTAAGCATCTGGAAGACCAGTAACTGTGTGAGCGTGACGTGCACGACGGATGTTTGAAGTGTAAGCACGGAAGATACCATCGTTAACTGTAGTCACGTATTTTGTGAAAATTTCGTGTACAGCTGGGTCTGGTTCATAACCGTGTTCTTTCAAAGCAGTTTCCGCCATACGGATACCACCTTTAGGCATGAAGTTCAATTTGAAGAGCTCATCATTTTGGATACCATAGATAAGTTCATCTTCTTTTGAAATGTACCCTGCGTCAATGTCAGCGATTGAAGTTGGACGAGTATCCATTGGGAAGCGTCCTTCAGCTTCATAGCCTGCTTTAGTTTCATCTACGATTTTTTTAATTTTTAGAGAGCGTTTAGTTGGTCCTGCAAGGAAGCTTTCGTCACCATCATAAGGTGTGTAGTTTGCTTGAACGAAACGTGAAACGCTAGCTTTTTCTTTCCAGTCAGTTCCTTTAAAGCCTTCCCACGCTTTTTCAAAAACATCTGTGTTGGTTTTAACCGTTGCCATAGTTTGGATCTCCTATAATTCTAGTAACAAAATCATCTGTTACATTCTCTAGAAGTATTCTATCACACAGTAAACGCTTACACAACTTTAAAACTCCGTTTTTAGAGACATTCTTTTATAATACAGTTTTGAAAACGATAAATCTGTATTATAAATTTCTGTTTTTTGATAGATTTTGGTATCATAAGGGGAGAATGCTTTGTAGTCCCAAAGTTTTATGTGAAAAGCTTTACAATGAGATAAATCTGAGAAAGGAGGCAGGGAGCCATGTTAGAGTTTCCTCTAATAAATGATACCAGTCGGAAAATCATCCATATTGACATGGACGCCTTTTTTGCTCAGGTCGAGATGAGGGATGACCCCAGTCTTAAGGACAAGCCGGTTATTATCGGTCATGATCCTAGAAAAACAGGGGGACGTGGTGTGGTATCAACTTGTAATTATGAGGCTAGAAAATATGGTGTCCATTCAGCCATGTCTTCTAAGGAAGCCTATGAACGTTGTCCTAACGCTGTCTTTATCTCAGGAAATTATAGCCATTACCGAGAGGTAGGGATGCAAATTCGTGAGATTTTTAAACGCTATACTGACTTGGTTGAGCCTATGTCTATCGATGAAGCCTATCTTGATGTGACGATAAATAAACTTGGTGTCAAATCGGCGGTTAAGGTAGCCAAGCTTATCCAGTATGATATCTGGCAGGAACTTCACCTGACTTGTTCAGCAGGCGTTTCCTATAATAAATTTATCGCCAAACTAGCCTCTGATTTTCAAAAGCCTGCTGGTTTGACGGTGGTACTTCCAGAGGAGGCTCAGGAATTTTTGGAAAAGCTCCCTATTGAAAAGTTTCATGGGGTAGGTAAAAAGTCAGTTGAACGTCTTCATGACATGGACATCTACACCGGTGCCGATCTTCTGAAGGTTCCTGAGATGACTCTGATTGATCGTTTTGGACGTTTTGGATTTGATCTCTTTCGAAAGGCTAGGGGGATTTCCAATAGTCCTGTTAGGCCCAATCGTGTCCGTAAATCTATCGGAAGTGAGCGAACCTACGGCAAGCTTCTTTATAATGAAGATGACATCAAGGCTGAGTTGACTAAGAATGCTAGGCGAGTAGCTGAAAGTGCTCAGAAAACTAAAAAAGTCGGACGTATCATAGTCATCAAGGTCCGTTATTCGGATTTCTCAACCTTAACCAAGCGTATGACCTTGGATAAATCGACCAAGGATCTCGACACCATCGAAAGGATTGCTCATACCATTTTTGATCAACTGGAGGAAAATAGCAGTGGTGTTCGTCTCTTAGGTGTTACTCTGACAGGTTTGGAAGACCAAGAGGGCAGGCAGTTAGATTTGGATGATTTGGAGTCATGATTTAAAAACAATATAATAGGTAGAGTTTTTGCTTCATACCCTGAAAAGTGACCTTGAAGAATCATCAGACCTATGCTATCTTAAATAGTAACCAATAGAAATGAGGGAATAAAAGTAATGAAAAAAGTTTTTACTTATCTGGGCTTGATTTTAGCAACCTGCTTGGTTCTTGTAGCCTGTGCTTCCAATAAACCAGCTGAGAAGAAAAAGGCGACACCAACTCCGACAGAACGTGCCAAGGCTGATGCGACGATTTTGATTGACACCATGCTTGGAAAATCTAGTAACGGTTTTTCAAAACTCTACGGTGAAAATTACGAAACCTGGACTGAAACGAATGTTTTTGAAAAACAAGTTGCAGATACTATCGAAGAAAAGGGGTATACACCGGAAGAAAAGTATACGTTTAAATACATTGAAGGCTATGATGCCAAGACTCCAACTCAAGTACTTTCTAAGTTCCTTAAGGTCCGTCGTAATATGATTGGTAAGATTCAGGACTATAAGCTGAAGGATGTCAAAGTTAAGGGAAATGATGCGACAGTTACCTTTACTTCACGTTCTGTTAGTGCCTATGGAGCTGCAGCTGCTGTTCGTACTCTCCTTATGAGTCTCTATGACAACGACATAGACAAGTTGAAACAATGGAATCAAGCTGATAACAACGATGTGGAAAAAGGTAAGGCCAAAGATCTCACAACGAAATTCCTTTATGGTGAAAACTTTAACGGTGATTTGACGCAATTTAAGGACATTGATAAAGAAATATCCTATACACCTTTGACAGGTGCTGATAATCTGGAAAAGACCTTCAAGCTTACCAAAGATGATGGTGGAAACTGGACTATTTCTGTAGAAGATTATAAAGAGCTTGCCGAAGCCTTGGTCGACCATGACGAATCAGGAAGCAGAGCCGTTTACGCTGAACGCATCCATAAGAATTTATCAGATTATCAACCTGAAGACAGTAGCGATTCAAGCAGTAAGTCATCAAGTAAGGAAAAATAGAGTTTTATTGCATTTGATGTTAAACATGTACGGAAAGCTTTTTTGGACGAGAAGAGTTGTCACACCAGTGGCAGCTCTTTTCTTATTGTTCGTTGTATCGATTCCCCTATAACCTTTATCTATCACTTCTTAGGATTTTATTATTAGACGAGTTTGTAGGAAGATGATAAACTGTTATCACTAACTATTAATGAAAGTATCGAGGATTATAGATATGAAAAAATGGCTTGCAGGTTTAGGGATTCTTGGCTTGTCAGTTTTGACTTTGGCTGCTTGTGGAAACAAGAGTGATAGTAAGGCATCTGGTGAGAAACAGACGATTACTGTTGCGACGGATTCTGATACGGCGCCTTTCACTTTCAAAAAAGGTGACGACTTCAAGGGTTATGATATTGATTTGGTCAAGGCTATTTTCAAGGATTCAGACAAATATGAGGTCAAGTTTGTGACGACACCTTTTGATTCCATCTTGACAGGGGTGGATTCTGGACGTTATCAGATTGCGGCTAACGACTTCAACTACAATGAAGAACGTGCTCAGAAATATGGTTTCTCAGATCCGATTTCACGTTCTAACTATGCCATCACTAGTGCTGAGGGTACCAAGTATACTAGCCTAGACGATTTGTCTGGTAAGACGACAGAGGTGCTTCCTGGCTCTAACTATGCTCAGTTGCTTGAAAATTGGAACCATGCCAATGCGGACAAGACACCAATTACTATCAACTATGCTTCTAGCTCAACGGGTCTTTCAACACGTATTCAACACATTCAAGAAGGAAAAATTGACTTTATCCTTTATGATGCGATTTCGTCTGAGTACATTGTCAAAGATCAAGGCTATAAGTTGACAGTAAACAAGATTAAAGACGATATCGGTATGAAGACTGATGGTCTTGAATATCTTCTTTTCTCAAATGATAAGCAAGGTAAGGAACTCAAGACTTTTGTCAATAAACGTATCAAAGAGCTCAAGAAGGATGGAACACTTGCCAAACTCAGCAAGGAATACTTCGGTGGCGATTACGTCAGTGATTTGAAATAATACGGTTAAAAGTTGAGACTGCTGTCTCAGCTTTTTGACGTTAATAAAGCTGAATTATCAGTGATATGATTTCCTTATCACTTTGATAAGAAAAGACTATTTCACAGACTTTCTGAGTCATGCTAAAATGAATATTATAAAATTTATGATAAGATATTTGAACGGTTAGCACTAGGCTAACCGACTTTTTTAGAAAGAAAGGGCGACATTGTGAAAAAGAGTATAGAAGCATTTAATCGGTCACCTTGGTATCTCCAAGTTATCCTTGGCTTGGTTGGTTTGGCAGTAGCTGTTGCTTTAGCCATTCTCTTATCATGGCTAGTGGAAATCCTTTGGGGCTATGTTTTGCAACTGGTTACGGTTGTCTTCAAATGGATTTCATCTTGGATGCCAGCTGGTAAGCTCTTCTCATGGAAGGCAGTCTTTGATGCTGTTCCTAAGATTGTGGAACGCTTGCCTTTAACTTTGGGATTGACTATTGCAGGTGCCTTCTTCGGTTTGATTTTGGCCCTTGTCTTTGCGGTTGTTAAAATCAATCGAGTACGTATCCTTTATCCAATTCAAGCCGTTTTTGTGAGCTTCTTGCGTGGGACACCAATCCTTGTCCAACTCATGTTGACTTACTATGGTATTCCACTCTTCCTTCGTTACTTGAATGGTGAGTTCGGTTTAGATTGGAACATTAATGAGATTCCACCAGCTATCTTCGCTATTACAGCCTTTGCCTTTAATGAAGCAGCTTACATGAGTGAGACCATCCGTGCAGCGATTCAGGCCGTTGACGCTGGGGAAATCGAAGCTGCCCGTTCTCTTGGGATGACATCAGCACAAGTTTACCGTCGTGTCATCATTCCAAATGCGGCAGTTATTGCGACACCAAGTTTGATTAACAGTTTGATTGGTTTGACTAAGGGAACATCACTTGCCTTTAGTGCAGGTATCGTCGAAATGTATGCACAGGCTCAAATCTTGGGTGGTGCCGACTACCGTTACTTTGAACGTTATATCTCAGTTGCCCTTGTATACTGGGCAATCTCAATCTTGATTGAGTACATTGGTCGTTCAGTTGAAAATCACATGGCCATTAAGGCTCCTGAAGCGACTGACATTTCTGGCATTGGAGGTGACCGCTAATGATTAGTATCAAAAATTTGACCAAAGAATTTTCAGGACAAAAGGTTCTTGATGGCATTGATATTGACATTGAAAAGGGTGAAGTTGTAGCTCTTGTTGGTGCCTCTGGTGCAGGTAAGTCAACAATCCTTCGTAGCTTAAACTATTTGGAGCAACCTGATTCTGGTACCATTACCATTGATGATTTCAAGGTAGATTTCGAAACAATTACCAAAGAGCAAATCCTTACTCTTCGTCGTAAGTTGTCCATGGTGTTCCAACAGTTCAACCTCTTTGAACGTCGTACAGCCTTGGATAATGTTAAGGAAGGTCTTAAGATTGTTAAGAAACTTTCTGACGACGAAGCTACCAAGATTGCTAAAGAAGAGCTCGCTAAGGTTGGGCTTTCTAATCGTGAAAATCACTACCCACGTCACTTGTCGGGTGGTCAAAAGCAACGTGTGGCCTTGGCTCGTGCCCTTGCAATGAAGCCTGATGTGCTCTTGCTTGACGAACCAACATCTGCCCTTGACCCTGAGTTGGTTGGTGAGGTTGAAAAATCAATCGCTGATGCGGCTAAGTCAGGTCAAACCATGATTTTGGTCAGTCACGACATGAACTTTGTTTATCAAGTAGCTGACAAGGTGCTCTTTCTTGAAAAAGGGCATATCCTTGAACAAGGAACACCTGATGAAATCTTTAACCATCCAAAAGAAGAACGAACAAAAGAATTTTTCGCTTCTTATTCAAAACAATATCTTTAAGATGGGATTTTTGTTACAATAGAAAAGGTAGTGGGATAGGACTACAGTTTAGTCCATAGTCAAAATCCCACAAGGATGATTAGGAACTTTTGAATGTTTCAAAGGCGACTATAGTCCAATCAGAGGCTGCATCGTGCAGTTATTACTAGTCGAATTTAGAGGTTGGAGAATGTTATCTCAGCCTTTTCTATTTCTCACTTTAGGATGATTTATGTTATTAAATATTTTTAAATTTTATCTCTTAGGCCTTGTGATTGCTTTCTTTGTGTGCTTGGTGATTGGTGCCATTTGGCTTGGATGGCGTGCCTTACGTCGTGCAGACAAAACTGTTAAGGAGCGTCAAGGTGCCCTCTATGATGCTATTATGATGTCGATGGTTTCGATTCCAGTTTTGGCATTTGCTTTTATGGCGATTCTTATCGTGCTGAATGCATAATTCTAGCTTTGTTGGCACATTAGGTGTAAGATATCTCTACAAGAAAATCATATAAGGAGTTACTCATGTACGATACAATTGTTATTGGAGCTGGTCCTGCGGGGATGACTGCAGCACTTTATGCAGCTCGTGCCAACCTTAAAGTGGCAACTTTGGAGCAAGGTGCTCCTGGTGGACAGATGAATAACACGTCTGATATTGAAAATTACCCTGGTTTTGAAAGTATCTCTGGTCCAGAATTGTCAATGAAGATGTTTGAACCCTTGGAAAAATTGGGTGTTGAAAATCTTTATGGTATTGTGTCTGGTATCGAAGACAAGGGTGACTATAAAGTTGTCAAAACTGGTGATGAGGAGTACCAAACCAAGACAGTTATTATTGCGACTGGTGCCAAACACCGTCATATTGGTGTTGCTGGTGAAGAAGAGTACAACAGCCGTGGTGTCTCTTACTGTGCGGTGTGTGATGGTGCCTTCTTCCGTAATCAAGACCTCTTGGTTGTTGGTGGTGGAGACTCTGCCGTTGAAGAAGGAATTTATTTGACACGCTTTGCCAATAGCGTGACCATTGTTCACCGTCGTGATGAATTGCGTGCCCAAAAGGTTCTTCAAGACCGTGCCTTCGCCAATGAAAAGGTCAAGTTTATCTGGGATTCAGTCGTTGAAGAAATCAAGGGTGATGATATCAAGGTTCGTAGTGTTGATATCAAGAATGTCAAAACTGGTGAGGTGACTAACCACGAATTTGGCGGTGTCTTTGTTTATGTGGGACTTGATCCGGTTTCAGATTACTTGACAGGTCTTGACATCACTGACCAAGATGGTTGGGTAACTACAGATGATAAGATGGCGACACGTATTCCTGGTATCTTTGCCATTGGGGATGTCCGCCAGAAAGACCTTCGCCAAATTACAACAGCCGTAGGGGATGGTGCCACAGCTGGTATCGAAGCCTACAACTACGTGACTGCACTTGGTGATAAGTAAAATAAATGGAAACTCGGGAGGTTCTCGAGTTTTTTGTGTGGTCTTGTAGGTATTTAGCATGACTAGATTTCTTTGTGGCAACATCTATGTGTAATTTTTTGTTATAATAGAAAAGTCTTACTAAAAATCAGTAAAAACGAGGTGACCAACTTGCGTGTTGTAGCAGGTGATTTTGGCGGGCGTCCGCTTAAAACGTTAGAAGGCAAAACGACTCGTCCAACAACGGACAAGGTCAAAGGTGCTATTTTCAATATGATTGGTCCTTTCTTTGATGGAGGGCGTGTTCTGGATCTTTTTTCTGGGAGTGGTAGTCTGGCCATTGAGGCTATTAGTCGTGGTATGTCGTCTGCTGTCCTAGTGGAAAAGGATCGTCGGGCACAGGCTATTATCCAGGAAAATATCAAGATGACCAAGAGTGAGAAGCAGTTCCAGCTTTTGAAGATGGATGCAGCGCGTGCATTGACACAATTGACAGGTCAATTTGACTTGGTGCTTTTAGATCCGCCTTATGCCAAAGAGCAGATTGTGGCTAATATTACTCAGTTAGAGGAGCAAGGGCTCTTGGCTGAAGAAGTTATGTTGGTTTGCGAGACGGATAAGACTGTGGACTTGCCTGAAGAAATTTCAAACTTTGGGATTTGGAAGCAGAAAACCTATGGTATCAGTAAGGTGACCGTTTACGTGCGTTAGCCTTTGATAGGGAAGTTGTAGAAAGGAATGCTATGACAAAGATTGCTATGTTTACGGGGTCTTTTGATCCAATTACCGATGGGCATGTGGATATCATTGCCAGAGCCAGCAAGCTCTTTGATGAGCTCTATATTGGACTATTTTATAATAAAAATAAGCAGGGCTTCTGGGACATTGAGACTCGCAAGCGTATCTTGGAAGAGGTTGTAGCAGATTTTCCCAATGTCAAGGTTATAACGGCTCACGATAGTCTGGCTGTAGATGTCGCCAGAGATCTTGGGGTGACTTATCTGGTTAGAGGCCTTCGCAATGCGACAGATTTTGACTATGAGGCTAATATGGATTATTTCAATAAGGGGCTGGCGCCTGAGCTTGAAACGGTTTATTTGATTGCTAGTCATGAGGTGACACCAGTGTCATCTAGTCGTGTGCGTGAGTTGATTTATTTTGAGGGGGACATTAGTTCTTATGTTCCTCAAGCAGTTGTTAAGGAAGTGGAGGCCAAGCGTGGCAAACAAGAACGAATCTAAATCACTATTAGGGAAAATTTGGCGTATTAAGTGGTGGTTGCTAAGTATTTTTACGGTACTTTTCCTCCTCTTTTCCCTCTTTTTCCCGCTAAATAATTATTATGTTGAGCTTCCGGGTGGTGCTTTTGATACTAAGGAAGTTTTGACTGTAGATAAGAAAGCTGATGATTCAAAAGGATCCTACAATTTTGTGGCGGTGGCCCAAACCAAGGCGACCTTGGCCCTCATGCTCTATGCTCAGCTTAATGATTTTGCAAAGCTTCAAACGGCTGAAGAGGCGACTGGAAATTACTCTGATGAAGATTTCATGCGTATCAATCAATTCTACATGGAGACTTCCCAAAACCAGGCGATTTATCAGGGCTTGACTCTGGCTGGTAAGGAGGCTAGCTTGGAGTATATGGGTGTTTATGTGCTTCAGGTGGCTGATGATTCTAGTTTCAAGGGTGTCCTTAATATTGCGGATACAGTGACAGCTGTCAATGGCAAGACCTTTGATAATTCTACTGACTTGATTAAATACGTCCAAGGACTTAAGCTGGGTTCAAAAGTCAAGGTCACTTATATGACAGAGGACAAAGAAAAGACTGCCACTGGTAAGATCATTAAGATTGCTAATGGTAAAAATGGTATCGGTATTGGTTTGACGGATCATACTGAGGTCAAGAGTCCTGAAAACGTGAAGTTTAAACTTGATGGTGTTGGTGGACCAAGTGCGGGGCTTATGTTTACTTTGGCTATTTACGATCAGGTGTCTGGTCAAGACCTCAAGGCTGGCCGTAAAATTGCTGGAACAGGCACTATTGAAAAGGATGGGGCTGTCGGTGATATCGGTGGGGCCTACCTCAAGGTGAAATCAGCGGCTGATAGTGGTGCAGATATTTTCTTCGTGCCAAATAATCCAGTAACTAAGGAAATGAAAAAGGCTGATCCGGATGCCAAGACTAACTATCAAGAGGCCAAGGAAGCTGCCAAGAAACTGGGGACCAAGATGAAAATCGTCCCTGTTAAAACAGCTCAAGAAGCCATTGATTATTTGAAAAAGACTAAGTAAGAAGAGAGAGTAGGACAGGCAGAAATCCATGATTTTTGTCCTAGTCTTACTCTCTTTTTAAGGTCAAAGTGTTATAATAGTCTTTATGAAAAAACGTTATAGAACAGTCAATGATTACTATCGTGAAATTTTTGGCGAAAAGATTTTCAAACTTCCTATAGATGCGGGCTTTGATTGTCCCAACCGTGATGGAACAGTGGCTCATGGTGGCTGTACCTTTTGTACGGTATCGGGGTCTGGGGACGCCATTGTAGCTCCTGAGGCACCGATTCGTGAGCAGTTTTACCATGAGATTGACTTTATGCACCGCAAGTGGCCAGAAGTTCAGAAATATCTGGTTTATTTTCAAAATTTTACCAATACCCACGCTCCGCTTGAGATTATCAAGGAACGTTACGAACAGGCTATCAATGAGCCTGGTGTTGTTGGCATCAATATCGGTACTCGCCCAGACTGTTTGCCAGATGATGTGATTGATTATCTGGCAGAACTCACAGAACGTATGCATGTGACTGTTGAACTTGGTTTGCAGACGACTTATGAAGAAACGTCAGAACTCATTAACCGAGCACACAGCTATGAACTCTATGTGGAGACGGTTAAGCGTGTGCGTGAGCGTGCGCCCAAGGCTGAAATTGTTTCGCACCTGATTAATGGATTGCCAGGGGAAACTCACGAGATGATGGTGGAAAATGTTCGCCGTTGTGTGACGGACAATGACATTCAGGGAATCAAACTCCACCTCCTCCACCTGATGACCAATACCCGTATGCAAAGAGATTACCACGAGGGGCGTCTTAAATTGCTGAGTCAGGAAGAGTATGTGTCAATCATCTGTGACCAGTTGGAAATCATCCCTAAGGATATCGTCATTCATCGGATTACTGGTGATGCGCCGCGAGATATGTTGATTGGTCCTATGTGGAGTCTCAACAAGTGGGAAGTCCTTAATGCCATTGACAAAGAGATGGAACGTCGTGACTCATGGCAAGGGTGCAAAGTAGCTAGCGAGCAGGAGGAAAAAGCATGATTAAACGACCCATTCATCTATCTCATGACTTTCTAGCAGAAGTGCTGGATGATGAGAGTCTAGCTATCGATGCGACCATGGGAAACGGCAATGATACAGCCTTTCTGGCTGGCCTTGCCAAGAAGGTTTATGCCTTTGACGTGCAGAAACAGGCGCTTGAAAAGACCAGTCAACGCTTGTCAGACCTGGGAATTGAAAATGCGGAACTCATTTTAGATGGTCACGAAAATCTGGACCATTATGTCACGGAACCTATTCGAGCAGCTATTTTCAATCTGGGCTACCTGCCATCTGCAGACAAAAGTGTCATCACTAAGCCCCATACGACTCTTGAGGCCATTGAGAAAATCCTTGACCGCTTAGAGGTTGGTGGGCGCTTGGCTATTATGATTTACTACGGTCATGATGGTGGTGATATGGAGAAGGATGCTGTGCTTGAGTACGTTATCGGTTTGGACCAGCGTGTTTTCACAGTCATGCTTTACCAACCCCTTAATCAAATTAATACCCCACCATTTTTGGTGATGTTGGAGAAATTACAATGATTACAGATATTAAAGAAAAACTTGCAGATATGCAGGCCAAATATATTGATAAGCAGAGTGCCGAGGGTACTTTGAAAAAGGTTGATAATCGTAAAACGGCTAAGATCAAGAAAAAGTTAGCTAGTCTTGAGGTCGAACGTTGCCATAAACTTTTGGCTAAGGAAGATGTCACTGCCATTGATAAAAAAATTAGTAAGCAAAAAGAACTATTCTCAAACTGTTGTCATAAGGAAGGGTAGGAGGAGCTATGCATCTATCGTTAGCTTTGCTTGTTCTTCTTTTTAGCTTGATTTTATCGAACGTTATCAATCGTGTCTTTCCACGTCTTCCCCTACCCTTGATCCAAATTATTTTTGGAGTGGGTATCGGTTTTCTTTTTAAGGAACGTGCTTTCGAGCTTGAAACGGAACTTTTTCTAGCTTTCATTATTGCTCCCTTGCTGTTTCGTGAGGGTGAAGAAAGTGATATTACCAGTATTTTACGTAACTGGAAACTCATTCTATTTTTGATTTTTCCAGTCATCTTCGTGTCTACGATGGGAATCGGTTATCTTGCTAAGGCTGTCTTGCCTGCCTCAGTGCCTTTGTCTGCCTGCCTAACCATTGGGGCGGCTCTTGGGCCAACGGATTTGGTGGCCTATTCTGCTATTTCTAAACGCTTTAGTTTTCCAAAGTGGATTAGCTATATTTTGCAGGGTGAAGGGCTTCTAAACGATGCCTCTGGCTTGGTTGCCTTTCAGGTGGCGGTGACCGCTTTGACAACGGGTGCTTTCTCCCTCCTTGATGCGAGCTGGAATTTGGTTATTTCTGTGCTTGGTGGTTTTTTGGTTGGCTTGATTACAGCCTTATTTAATCGTCTCTTTTTGACCATTTTGGATAATATGGATGCTGCAGATGTCACAGGTGCTCTCTTACTAGAGTTGGTACTACCGATTTCCTCTTACTTTGTAGCCGAGGAAATTCATGCTTCCGGAATTATTGCTGTTGTCGTAGCAGGGATTTCACTTGCCAGTCGCTTTAAAAAAATCACCGTTTTTGATGCCAAGTTGGATAGTGTTTCTCATACGATTTGGGGAACCATTACCTTCATGCTTAATGGCATGGTCTTTTTCCTCTTGGGAACAGAACTTCCAACCCTAGCAGCCCCAGTACTGCGTAGCACTACCTACGATAATCTCTGGATGCTTCTTGCTATCGTCCTTTTAACAGCGACCATGTTTGGCATTCGTTTTGTTATGATTAGTGCGGTATTTGCCCAAAGAGCTTGGGGGGCCAAACGATCACTGAAAAAAATCTGGAAGGGTGCTACTCTTTTAACCTTTTCTGGTGTCAAAGGAACGGTCTCAATTGCAACCATCCTTTTGCTTCCGGTTGCCAATATGACGGCTTTGGAACATAGTCTCTTGCTCTTTACGGTAGCGGGTGTCACTTTATTAAGTTTCTTAACAGGTATCTTAGTCCTACCTAAGCTAGCCACTGGACCAGCGCACACAACCAACCATTATATGCAGATTGCCATTCTTAATGATGTGGTCGGCGAGTTGGAAAAAGATCTAAAACAGTCAACTAATCAAGGAGCTGTCTATGCTACTATTGACAACTACAATCAACGCTTGGAAGATTTAATCTTGGAGCAGGAATCAAATAATGTCAAAGAAGAGTTGGCCAATATCCGAGTCATGATTATGGAAATTGAGAGTGAGGGTCTGGAATATGCCTACAAGAAGGGCAAGATTTCAGAACTCGAATACAATCTCTACCAACGTTATATCAAGAGCTTAGAGCGTCGTATTAACCGTGGTTTTGTCTCTAGTCTTTCTTACGCTCTAGCTGTCTTTGTGCGTGGCCTTCGTAGATTGTTGCACTTGGCTCTTACTTTCAAGTTTCGTATTAATCAGGATGAAACTAGGAGGGGTCCTAGGTTGACGGAAGAAAACCGTGACCATATGGCTGAACTTTATTTAACAAATACGGAGCAGATTTTAGAAGCCTTGAGTAATCTGGAAGGTGTTTATCATTCAGAACTCTTGTCTTATTTGAAGCGTAATCGACTTCAAGAGGCTGAAATAATTCAATCAGGTGCTTTTGTTGAGCGGGTTATCACCCACCTTCATCCAGACAATATCGATGAAATGTTACGAGGCTACTATTTGGAACGTAAGGTTATTAACGAGTACGAGCAGGCTGAGCTTATCTCTAGCCGTTATGCCAAGCAGCTTCGTAAGGAAGTCAATACTTTGGAGGATTACTCTCTCAAAGAAACTAGCAACACTTTAACCTATGATATGATTAATCTGGCTCGAGGTCGAGCTTAAGTGAAGAAGCCAAGATTTTTCTTGGCTTCTTTTTAATGTCTCTCTTTTTCATTATCGTGGTTTGGAAAAAGAAAGCCCAGTCCTAGGCATGTTAGGATTCCTGCAACAATCAGGATACTGTTTGAAATAGGGAGCAAGTCATAGATTGCATTAGCAATCATTAAACCAATCAAAGTACTCATGAAACTAGATTTATAATCTTTTTTGATAAGATTTTCTATTGCAAAGAAAGCAAAAAGGGCGACTGGAAAGAGTGGCCAAAGGGACACCTCCAATTTTGGGAAGCCGAGAATACTGTAAGTGATAACTGTTACTGCTGTACCGATTAATCCAATACCTATTACTTTAGTCATGTTTTTACCTCGTTTTCTATATCTGAAAGATATTTTGCTTTAACACCTACTAAGTTATCAAAAGGTTAACTTACGGACAATATCATTTGTCTATGTGGTTCATTCTAGAATCTATTCGGTCAAAAAGGACTGTTTTGTTATCAAGTAAAGAAAAGAGGGAATATTTTACTGTAAAGGTAAAGCGCTTACATAAAAAGGAGTATAATGATATTGAAAGATGTTTTCTCTAAGATTAAATGAAAGGTGGGGTAGTTGTATGTCCCGAAAAACTTGGTATTATATACTTATCTTTTTTGAAGTATTGTTAGCTCTTTCTATGCTTAGGTCTTATGGTTTGCATTTTGAGTATGAAACGCTCAATTCTGTATCTGTACTAAGTTCTCAACTTCCACAGCAAGTCGTTTTAGTATGGTTTGTTTTTAGGCTTTTGAAGGACAAGCGTAAAGCTGAGGGCGTCTTAGCTGTGCTTGCTTTCCATATTTGTCAGCTAGTTACCTATTTCATAATACCGGCTTCCATTTTTAAGCCCTGGTTGGTTTCGCCAGTTTTAACTGTAATTTGTTTAGCTTGGCTTGTTATTATGATTATGAAGGCAGAGCTTCCAACTCTCTTAGTTTCCTTTAAAAGCCCATTAGCTTGGCAGTCCTCTGTCTCCCTTCTTGGACTAGGGATGGTAGCTGTAGTATGGAGCACACACTATATAAATATTGATTTAGAAGATTTAAGTAGTCTTACTTCCATACTGTATCCTATACTAGAGTGTGCAAGTATCTTCCTACTACTTAACTTGATGACTGAAAAAACTCAAAAGAAATTAAGAATTTCTTCAATCCTTATCATAATCATTAGTTTACTTGAGTTGATTTATGCTTTCTTAGTTGACCATATCATTACTGATGTCTCTCTTTTTCTACTAGTAGTATCAGCCTATCTGGTCTATCGTGTAAGTGGCAACACTTCCACACTAGTTAAAAAATGGCAGAAGAAGTATGGGTTTGAGTTGAGTGAGGATGACCTACTGGTGGAGAAAAGAACCAAACCAGTCATTGAAAAGCGTAAGGTTTATGATTATGCGGAGAGCCAAAGACAACCAAATCCTCAAAGTCTTCATTCTCCTTGGCTTTGGACAGCTTTTATTCTATCCTTGAGGAATTTAGTTTTTAATATAATTGCAGTTTTCAATTATCCTACTGATGAAACCAATCCCTTAGCAGGTATCGGTTGGTTTATGTACTTCATCGTGATGATTCCATTAATTATTATTCCTACTGTGATGCTTCCAAATGCCATAAGAACTGCTGACAAAAACCGTCTATATATAGTTGCTATGTTATTTATTTTAGTTGCAAGAAGCTCTATAGAACAACTTATCGTTCCAGCCTTAGTTTTGTACGGCGTATCGAAAATAAAAGAGGAGTAGCCATAAAACAAGAAGTCCCCTAGACCTAGTCTGGGGGACTTGTTGTTTTGATGTTGTTTTAGAATTGGCCCTAAATCAAGTTAATTTATGACTTGTCTCTATAAAAGAGGGTTAATGTAAAAACGATGGTCATCAATTGGAATAATTTGAACAGGATTTTGGTAGAAGTCAGCTAAAACTTCCGGTGTGATGATATCATTTTTTGGTCCTTTTGCCACGATTTTTCCTTGACGGAGTAGGAGAATGTGGTCCATCTTTTCAGTGATCTCTTCAGCATGGTGGGTGACGTAAAGGACCAGTGGTGCGTGAGGAAGCGAGGTGATACGGTCAATCTGACGTAAGAGCTTTTCGCGGGCAAATAGGTCCAAGCCAACAGTCGCTTCGTCAAGAATAATGATGTCAGGATCTTCCATGAGACTGCGAGCAATCAAACAGATTTGCTTTTCTCCTTGAGAAAGGCCACGGTATTTACGACCAATCAAATCTCCAGCACCAAGTGAAGTCAGCATATCCTTGGCTTCTTGTAGCTCTTTGTCTCCATAGGCTTTGTAGAGGATTGAGCTCTTGTATTTACCTGTAAGGACGATTTTTTCAGCTGTCATATGTTGAGGAAGACGCTCAGTGATGAAGGAGCTGACGATACCGATGTGTTGACGAAGACCTGTGATGTCTCCATTCCCAAAGGTGTAGCCTAGTATCTCAGCCTTTCCCTCAGAAGGGAAGAATTCAGCTGTCAACAAACGTAGGAGGGTTGATTTTCCAGCACCGTTAAGTCCCAGGATAGCCCAGGTTTGTCCTTTTTCAACTGTCCAGTTAAGGTCAGACAAAAGTGTTTTTCCTTGGCGGGCCAAGCTGACATTTTCTAAGCGTATAAGTGACATAAGTCTCTCCTTCGGTGATAAATTACTCTAATTATAGCATAAAATAGGAACCTATATTGGGAAATTGTGATATAATGGAAGTCAGAATTTTTTTAGAGGAGAAGAAAAAATGGAAGACTCCAGTGGTCAGTCCTTATTATTTCAATCTATTTTATTACTAATATTAACCTTGCTTACGGCCTTTTTCTCAGCATCAGAGATGGCTTTAGTATCACTAAACCGTTCACGTGTGGAACAAAAGGCTGAAGAAGGCGACAAGAAATTTATTCGCCTACTCAAGGTTCTTGAAAATCCAAACAACTTCCTATCAACTATCCAAGTTGGTATTACCTTTATTAGCCTCTTACAGGGGGCCAGTCTCTCTGCGTCACTAGGTGCAGTGATAGCGACTTGGTTTGGTCATGTGGCTTGGGCTAAGACAGCGGGTAGCATGATTTCTTTGGTTGTCTTGACCTATATCTCTATCGTTTTTGGGGAACTTTATCCAAAACGTATCGCTATGAATCTCAAGGAAAATCTAGCCATCTACTCGGCACCTGTCATTATTGTTACAGGTAAGATTGTTAGTCCCTTTGTTTGGATTCTTTCAGCATCGACAAATCTTGTGTCTCATTTGACGCCTATGACCTTTGATGATGCGGATGAGCAGATGACTCGGGATGAGATTGAGTACATGTTGGCCAAGAGTGAAGATACACTTGAGGCTGAAGAAATTGAAATGCTCCAGGGGATTTTCTCTCTTGATGAATTGATGGCACGTGAGGTTATGGTCCCTCGTACAGATGCCTTCATGATTGATATTGAAGACAATACTCAAGAAAATATCCAAGCTATTCTCAAGGAAAGTTTCTCTCGTATCCCTGTTTACGAAGATGACAAGGATAAGATTATCGGTGTCATTCATACTAAAAACCTTCTAAAAGCAGGTTTTGAACTTGGTTTTGAAAATATCAAACTTCGCCGAATCATGAACGAACCTCTCTTTGTTCCAGAGACTATCTTCGTAGATGATCTCTTGGCAGACTTTCGTAACACCAATAATCAGATGGCTATCTTGCTTGATGAATACGGTGGCGTTGCTGGTCTTGTTACCTTCGAGGACCTTTTGGAAGAAATCGTTGGTGAGATTTACGACGAAACAGATAAATCTAGTGTGGAAGTTCGTGAAATTGGTGAGAATACTTATATTGTCGAAGGAGCTATGACTCTTAACGACTTCAATGAACATTTTGATACAGAACTTGAGAGTGATGACGTTGATACTATCGCAGGTTATTATTTGACTGGTGTGGGGGCCATCCCAACTCAAGAAGTTAAGGAACACTATGCAGTTATCAACAAGGACAAACACCTCGAATTTATCAATGATAAGGTTAAGGATGGTCGCGTAACCAAACTTAAGGTAATCATCACGGCAGCTCCAGAAGAGGCAGAAGAATAGTTTTCTACATGTTTTTATTAGAAAATATTGAAACTTAAAAGCGACTATCTACTAATTAGGCACTTGCTCTCATTATGAGTGAAAGTGCTTTTTCTTATCTATCTTGGAATATCCGCTTATCAAAATAATAAGATTAGAAAATGTCTATAAAGCACGTTATAAAGCCTTTTTTACCTATCCAAACTGCTAGACTTTGTCAGAAAAAGAACTATAATTTTGGAGATGCTCTAACATATTTTAGCGTATTGATAGATTTAGAATAAAAATAAATAAGATTTTAATTAAAACAGTCTTTTATTACTTTTTTATGGTAGAATATAAATTGACTGATAAATGAAAAAAGGAGAATCTTAATGGCTTCTAAAAAATCTATATATAGTAGCTTGCTTTTACTCACCCTTACCCTAGGAGCTTTTGTACCAGTAACTTCTTTTGCGGACGACGGTATTGCGACAAATGATGCTGTTCTTACACAACCAACGACAGATCGTGCAGCAACAGGTCCTTCAACAGCCCCAAGTGATGGTGACTTGGCTCGTAGCAATGATTCAAACACAGGTGCGGCAACGCCAACAACACCTATAGCTCCTGAAGTACCAGCTGAACCAACAACACCAGCAACTCCAGAAACACCTGCGACACCGGCTCCAACAGCTGATTCATCTACAACACCAGCTGATAAACCAACTGAGAAACCATCCGATAAGCCAGAAGAACCGGCCTCACCAACTGATAAAGGGACAAGTGAAGCACCTCAAACCCCTGAAACTCCAGCAGTGAACGTTAATGGACAACCTGTTGTTACTGTAACACCAACAGCTCCAGTTGTCACTGCAGCTGGTCAAACAATTGTGTCTACACAAAACAGCCAAATTGTCATCGCTAACACTGATGGTACAACAAGTGTTGTCGCTCCTGAAGCAGTAGGATTCAAAGTGAATGCTGACGGTACATTGACTGGTAAAGATGCTAAAGGTAAGGAAGTTACACTTCCTAAGACTGGTGAAGCATCAACAGTAATCTTG
Organism: Streptococcus sp. CCH8-H5; assembly: GCF_001556505.1. Lineage (NCBI taxonomy): Bacteria > Bacillati > Bacillota > Bacilli > Lactobacillales > Streptococcaceae > Streptococcus > Streptococcus sp. CCH8-H5. Next base: position 111,734 of record NZ_LSIZ01000032.1, read on the forward strand.
ACATTGGCAGGAACATTCTTTCTTGCTGCTGCAGCCTTTTTAGGGCTTAAGAAACGTGCCTAATAATATAGATGATAAAAGACTGGATTTTTCCAGTTTTTTTGTTTTTCTTCTGGTATAGTATAGATATCATTTAATTTTAGATGTATTATAGTATAACCTTTGCTTGAATTCAGGCAGATATGGAGCATGTTTCTGATAAAAGAGGTATAATAAAAACATGTAAAAAGCGTTTACAAGGAGGCTGCCATGGCAGAAATTGATTACAGTCAGGTGACTGGACTTGTTCATTCAACCGAAAGTTTTGGATCCGTAGATGGTCCGGGTATCCGTTTTATTGTTTTCATGCAAGGCTGTAAGATGCGTTGCCAATATTGTCATAATCCAGATACTTGGGCTATGGAGTCAAATAAGGCTGTTGAACGTACGGTTGAAGATGTCTTAGATGAGGCTCTTCGTTTCCGTCATTTCTGGGGTGAGCATGGTGGTATCACTGTATCAGGTGGTGAGGCCATGCTTCAGATTGATTTTGTCACTGCCCTCTTTACAGAGGCTAAGAAGCTAGGAATTCACTGTACGCTTGATACTTGTGGGTTTGCTTACCGCAATACTCCTGAGTATCATGAAGTTGTTGACAAACTTTTGGCTGTAACTGACTTGGTTCTACTGGATATCAAAGAGATTGATCCTGAACAACACAAGTTTGTGACCCGTCAACCTAATAAGAATATCTTGGAATTTGCTCAATATCTGTCTGATAAACAAGTTCCAGTCTGGATTCGCCATGTCTTGGTACCTGGTTTGACAGACTTTGACGAACACTTGATTAAGCTCGGCGAGTTTGTAAAGACCTTGAAAAATGTTGATAAATTTGAAATCCTTCCCTACCATACAATGGGTGAGTTCAAATGGCGTGAGCTCGGTATTCCATATCCTTTGGAAGGGGTCAAACCACCAACAGCAGATCGGGTCAAAAATGCCAAAGCTCTCATGCACACTGAAACGTATCAAGAGTATAAAAATCGTATCGGTGTTAAAACCTTGGATTGAAAAAGAAGCTCTTGACAAGGGCTTTTTAACTTTGCTATTATTTAAGGAGCAATAAAGAGCAGGTAAATTATGTTTCGTATTTTAAAATTTGATGATGACTTTGTTTATCTCAGTCATCCTGACGGGCGACTTAAGAAAATAGATCGCAAGCTTTTTGATTTTGATATAAAATTAGGAGACCGTATTGATGTCTACCAAGATGGGGACTTGACCGTTGTTACTCCAGCAGAAGTTCAAACGGACTTGAGCTTAGAGGGAGACAAATCTGTTAAATCACACCTCTTGCAAGGAATTTTAGATCTTTTCCTTGAGACTCTTAATATTCACAACAATCATTTGGGTGACTTGAAGAAGATTTTCACGCAATTATTGATTACACTCTTCATGGCTTGGAGCTTGCTAGGTGTTATTCTGGTTGAGATTCTTCTTTTCGCAGAATCGATTATTGTTTTCCTATGGAGACTCTTGGTTCGTCTTATTAAGTGGATGCATATTAAAGATAACACTAAGGTCTTGATTGATGAGACGCAAAAACGTCATGCTAAGCGTGAGCGTCAAAAAGCTCAAAGACTTGAGCAGGAAAGACGTCGTCAGGAAGAGCTAGAAGAACGTGAATACCTTCGTGAAACAGAACGTCAAAAGGAACTCATGATTGTTGAAGCTAGCCTTAGTCAGGAAGCAGAGCGTGAGAGCCTTTCAACTAGCCTTGCTTTGGAGCAAGCAGGTGCCTCAAGTCAATCTGCTAGTGAAGACTTGGTCGAAGAAAGCCAGTCAACTTCAGAGTCAGAAGTGATGTCTGAATCAGCAAAGTCTGAAAAATAGAACAAAAAAAGAACTGAGAGTTAAAATCTCGGTTCTTTTTCATATGAAAAAAGCACCAGAGGTGCTTGTGAGAGGTGACTAAAGTGTTTTTTCAGAGTCACGAACAATGAGCAAGTCAACTTTTGCGTGACGGAGAATGTATTCAGAAGATGAACCAATAAGCAAGCGTTCAAAAGTATTGAGACCAGTGGCACCAACCATAATAAGGTCAACATTTTCCTTATCAGGGATATCAACAGCCAAGAGGCTCTTAGGATTACCGAACTCAATAACTTTGCGAATCTTGGTTAAACCAGCTTCTCTGGCTTGGCGTTCAAAGTCAGCCAAAACAGCTTTAGCTTCGTCTTCTAGTTTTTCATAGATATAAGAGTCGAAAGTCGCAACGCTTTGAAGGGCGCGTGTATCGATAACGTGTACCAATAGTAACTGAGCATTATTACGTTTTGCAACGTGCACACCTTTAATAAAGGCCAGTTCTGATTCGTAAGAACCGTCGATAGCTACCATAATACGTTCATATTGTTGAGACATAAGCTCTACCTCCTATCTTTAGCTTTATTATACTCCTTTAATCAAAAAAATGAAAGCGTTGTTATGGATTTTCTGAAATCTTTTTTTGACTGCTTACTTTAGGATGTCCGTAGTAATGTGAAGATTTCAGTATTATCTAAAAATTGAAGATTGCATGAAAAAGAGGTATAATACAATCTGTTATTAGCTTCGTAAGAAACATGATAATTAAACAATAGGAAGACAAGTCTTCAGAAATGATACCAAATGGCTGAGCCTAAATAAAGTTGGTGTCAATAAAAGTGGAAATCCCCATCAGGTGTTGAATTTTCTTATTTTCTGCTAGATGTATCTGCTTTTAGTATCTTTTGAAAGGATTAACTTATGAAAACATTTGATAAATCATCAAAGTTGGAACACGTTGCCTATGATATTCGTGGACCAGTTTTGGATGAAGCCAACCGTATGATTGCTAACGGTGAAAAGATTCTTCGTCTTAATACGGGAAATCCTGCGGAATTTGGCTTTACAGCACCGGATGAAGTCATTCGTGATTTAATTATGAATGTTCGTAACAGTGAAGGGTATTCGGATAGTAAAGGGATTTTCTCAGCTCGTAAGGCGATTATGCAGTATTGCCAGTTAAAGGGATTCCCAAATGTAGATATTGATGATATTTATATTGGTAATGGTGTTTCAGAGATGATTTCCATATCTATGCAGGCCTTGCTTGATGATGGAGATGAGGTCTTGGTCCCAATGCCAGATTATCCTCTTTGGACAGCCTGTGTCAGTCTAGCAGGCGGTAATGCCGTACACTATGTATGTGATGAAAAATCTAACTGGTATCCAGATATTGATGATATCAAATCAAAGATTACATCAAATACTAAGGCAATTGTAGTCATCAATCCCAATAATCCTACAGGTTCGCTCTATCCTAAGGATGTTCTTGAACAGATTGTGGATATTGCTCGACAAAATGATTTGATTATCTTTGCGGATGAGATTTATGACCGCTTGGTTATGGATGGTAAGAAACATACTGCAATCGCTAGTCTTGCACCAGATGTCTTCTGCGTGTCTATGAATGGTCTTTCTAAGTCTCACCGCATCTGTGGTTTCCGTGTGGGTTGGATGGTTCTCTCTGGACCTAAAAAGAATGTCAAAGGCTATATTGAAGGGCTTAATATGTTGGCTAACATGCGTCTCTGTGCCAACGTGCTCTCTCAACACGTTATTCAGACTTCACTTGGTGGCTACCAATCCGTTGATGAGCTCTTGATTCCTGGAGGGCGTATCTATGAACAACGTGAGTTTATCACGAATACCGTAAACGCTATTCCAGGGCTATCAGCTGTTAAGCCAGATGCAGGGCTTTACATCTTCCCTAGGATTGACCGTAACATGTATGATATTGAAGATGATGAAGAATTCTGTCTTCGTCTCTTGAAGAAGGAGAAGGTTCTCCTAGTTCCAGGTAAAGGCTTTAACTGGAATGAACCAGATCACTTCCGTATTGTCTATCTTCCTCGAGTGGAAGAGTTGGCTGATCTCGGTAATAAAATCGAACGAGTCTTGTCATATTACAAGCGCTAATTCCTTAAAAAACTGGACAATAAGGCTTGTCCGGTTTTTATTGTTTCTAAAAGGGGGATATATTTGAGCAAAATCTGAACATTCTTCCTAAAAATGCCATAATATACTTAATATAATGAATAGTAGAATAATAAATAATTTTCAGACAATTGTTTGCAATTTCTGGGTTAAGTGTGCTATAATGATAGGGCTAGTGAGTCTTGACGCAGAAGATTAGTACAAGGCTTGATATTATTATGACTACAATAGAAAGTGAAGACAATAAATATGGCAAATTTGCTGGCTAAAACACGTAAAATTACATCTATCTTGCAACGCTCAGTAGACAGCTTGGAAGGAGATCTTCCATACAACAACATGGCTGCTCAATTGGCGGATATCATTGATTGTAACGCTGCTATCGTTAATGGTGGTGGTGCTCTCCTTGGTTTTGCCATGAAGTACAAAACCAACAATGATCGTGTGGAAGAGTTTTTTGAAGCTAAACAACTTCCAGAAGAATACACACGTGGTATCAGCCGTGTTTATGATACTCAAGAAAACATTGGTATTGACAGTGACTTGACCATTTTCCCAGTGGAGTCAAAAGATGACTTCCCAGATGGTTTGACTACAATTGCCCCAATCTATGGTGGTGGTATGCGTCTTGGTTCTTTCATCATTTGGCGTAACGACCATGATTTTGTGGATGAAGATCTTATCTTGGTTGAGATTGCCTCTACGGTAGTTGGTTTGCAATTGTTGAACCTTCAAACAGAGAATTTGGAAGAAACGATTCGTAAACAAACAGCTATTAACATGGCTATTAATACCTTGTCTTACTCAGAAATCAAGGCGGTTTCAGCTATCTTGAATGAATTGGACGGTTTGGAAGGCCGCTTGACAGCGTCTGTTATCGCTGACCGTATCGGAATTACGCGTTCAGTTATCGTTAATGCCCTTCGTAAGTTGGAATCAGCTGGTATTATTGAGAGCCGTTCACTCGGTATGAAAGGGACTTATCTTAAAGTCCTTAACGAAGGTATCTACGACAAACTGAAAGAATACGAATAAGAAGAATACTGAAAGAGAGTGAGGTAGGAGGACCTGCCCCACTTTTTTTAAAAGGAGATAGTAGCATGACAAAGGCATTGATATCAATTGATTACTCTTATGATTTTGTGGCAGATGATGGGAAGTTGACGGCTGGTAAGCCTGCCCAAGCCATTGAAGATCGTATTGCTCAGGTAACTCAAGAAGCCTATGACAATGGGGATTATATCTTTGTTGCCATGGATCGACATGATGAAGGAGATACCTTCCATCCTGAGACTAAACTCTTTCCACCTCACAATATTGCAGGGACATCTGGGCGAGAACTTTATGGTAAGTTAGCTAGTGTATATGATGCCATCAAGGACGACCATCGTGTCTTTTGGATGGACAAGCGACACTATTCAGCCTTTTCCGGAACGGATTTAGATATTCGTTTACGTGAGCGTCGTGTGACGACAGTTGTTTTGACGGGAGTTTTAACAGATATTTGTGTGTTACATACGGCCATTGATGCTTATAATTTGGGCTATGATATCGAGGTGGTAGAGAGTGCAACAGCCTCCTTGACACCTGAAGCTCATGACTTTGCTATTGGACATTTTAAAAATGTTCTTGGAGCAACAATTGTGGAGTAAGAGTTAGTTCTTACTCTTTTTTTATCATTGTCATAATGGAGAGAGGATTGAGAGTGGGAATCTGTCCTACTCTCAATTTTTTGTCTAAAATCATAGGATAGTATCAGTTTTTCGTAGTTTACTATAAGAAAACGATTACAGGCTATTGTATACTATTACCATATTAAGTCGAAATATATAGGAGGTAGAATAATGACTAAAAAATTAACTTTTCCTGATGGATTTTTGTGGGGTGGAGCGACAGCAGCCAACCAATGTGAAGGTGCCTATGATGCTGATGGGCGTGGTTTAGCCAATGTTGACGTGGTACCAATTGGTGAGGATCGCCTTTCCATTATCACTGGACGTCGCAAGATGTTTGATTTTGAGGATGGTTATTTTTATCCGGCCAAGGAAAGTATCGATATGTACCACCGTTACAAGGAAGATATTGCTCTCTTTGGTGAAATGGGCTTTAAGACCTATCGTCTTTCTATTGCTTGGTCACGTATTTTTCCTAAGGGTGATGAGGCTGAGCCAAATGAAGCTGGGCTTGCCTTTTACGAGGACCTCTTCAAGGAATGTCACAAGCATGGTATTGAACCTTTGGTGACGATCACACACTTTGATTGTCCAATGCACTTGATTACCGAGTATGGAGGATGGCGTAATCGTAAGATGCTTGGCTTCTATGAAAATCTTTGCCGTACCCTTTTCACACGCTTTAAAGGTTTGGTTAAGTACTGGCTCACTTTCAATGAAATCAACATGATTCTCCATGCCCCATTTATGGGAGCAGGACTCTGCTTTGAAGAGGGTGAGAATGAGGAGCAGGTTAAATATCAGGCTGCTCACCATGAGTTGGTAGCCTCAGCTATGGTGACGAAATTGGCTCATGAGATTGACCCTGAAAATAAGGTCGGTTGTATGTTGGCAGCAGGTCAATATTATCCAAATACAGCCCATCCACGTGACTACTGGGCAGCTATGCAAGAAGACCGTAGTAGCTATTTCTTTACTGATGTTCAAGCTCGTGGAGAGTATCCAAATTATGCTAAGAAACAGTGGGAACGTGATGGCATTGAGCTTGAGATGACGGAAGAAGATTTGGCCCTTCTTAAAGAGCATACTGTTGATTTTATTTCCTTCTCTTACTATGCAAGTCGTGTGGCTTCAGGTGATCCAGAAGTTAATGAAAAGACTGCTGGAAATATCTTTGCCTCTATTAAAAATCCCTATTTGGAAGCTTCAGAGTGGGGCTGGCAAATTGACCCACTAGGCCTTCGTATTACGCTCAATGCTATTTGGGATCGTTACCAAAAACCGATGTTTATCGTTGAAAATGGGCTTGGTGCTGTGGATACGCCAGATGAAAATGGTTATGTTGAAGACGATTACCGTATCGACTACTTGGCAGCCCACATCAAGGCTATGCGTGATGCTATTAATGAAGATGGTGTAGAGCTTTGGGGCTACACAACCTGGGGCTGTATCGACCTTGTTTCTGCTGGAACTGGTGAAATGAAGAAACGTTATGGCTTCATCTATGTGGACCGAGATAACGATGGTAATGGTAGTCTTAAACGCTCTAAGAAGAAATCATTTAACTGGTACAAAGAAGTTATCGCAAGTAACGGTGCCTCTGTAGAATAGGGTGTGAGTTCTCGACTAATGACATCTACGGTAAAGGTGGCGAGCAAGAGAATCTACAAGATCTGATTGATACTCTTGGGGCAGGTGACTTCATCCAACTTCGGGGTCATGCGGATTTGCGTGAAGTTTACCCACAGTATGAACTTTATGTCACCACCTCTCAGTGGGAGACCTTTGGCTTGACTCTGATGGAAGCGGTGGGAGCAGGTCTAGCCTTGGTTGGTTTTGATGCTCGTTATGGCAATCCAACTTTCATCAAAGATGGTGAGAATGGCTATCTGGTCCCTTATAGCGAGACTTTGGATGAGGACCTACTCGTTTCTCAGATGGCTGACAAGATTGTATTTGCCTTAGAAAGTGATCTTGAGTCTATGCACCAAGCCTCATATAACCTGGCAAAATAGTATTTGAAACCAGAAATCCTAGAGGATTGGAGAAAGCTCTTGATAGCCATACGATAAGTGTTTTGAAAAAGCTCTATCTCTGTAAACTGTAGTGACAAAAAAGTTACTACAGTTTTTTTATCCTCCAAGCAAAATAGGCCTAATTATGGTAAAATAGAACGTATTGAAAAATCATCATTTCACGAAAGGAAGCAAGATGAAAATTACGCAAGAAGAGGTAACCCACGTTGCCAATCTTTCAAAATTGAAATTCTCCCCAGAAGAGACTGCTGAGTTTGCGACAACCTTGTCTAAAATTGTCGACATGGTGGAATTGTTGGAAGAAGTGGACACAACAGGTGTTGCCCCAACAACGACCATGGCTGATCGCAAGACCGTATTGCGTCCGGATGTTGCTGAAAAAGGGACTGACCGTGACCGCTTGTTTAAAAATGTACCTGAAAAAGATAACTACTACATCAAGGTACCAGCTATCCTAGAAGATGGAGGAGATGCCTAATGTCATTCAACAATAAAACCATTGAAGAGTTGCACGACCTCCTTGTCTCTAAGGAAATCTCGGCAACGGAATTGACACAAGCGACGCTTGATGATATCAAGGCGCGTGAAGAAGCAGTCAATGCCTTTGTAACGGTGGCTGAAGAAGCTGCCCTTGCACAAGCTAAGGCCATTGATGAAAAAGGAATCGATGCAGACAACCTCTTGTCAGGTATTCCACTCGCAGTCAAAGACAATATCTCAACAGATGGCATCTTGACCACTGTGGCATCAAAAATGCTCTATAACTACGAGCCAATCTTTGATGCGACAGCTGTTGCCAATGCCAAAGCCAAAGATATGATTGTCATCGGGAAGACCAACATGGATGAATTTGCCATGGGTGGATCTGGTGAAACATCTTACTATGGCGCGACTAAAAACGCTTGGGACCACAGCAAGGTGCCTGGTGGATCTTCAAGTGGTTCTGCTGCAGCTGTAGCTTCAGGTCAAGTCCGTTTGTCTCTTGGTTCAGATACAGGTGGTTCCATCCGTCAACCGGCTGCTTTTAACGGGATTGTTGGTCTCAAACCTACTTATGGAACAGTTTCACGCTTTGGTCTCATTGCTTTTGGTAGCTCACTTGACCAAATTGGTACTTTCTCACCAACGGTTAAGGAAAATGCCCAATTGCTCAATGTCATTGCCAGCGAAGATGCCAAGGACTCAACTTCTGCACCTGTTCGTGTAGCAGACTTTACTTCTAAGATTGGTCAAGACATTAAAGGGATGAAGATTGCCCTTCCTAAGGAATACCTCGGTGAAGGGATCGACCCAGAAGTCAAAGAAACCATCCTTAATGCGGCCAAACACTTTGAAAAATTGGGAGCAACTGTCGAAGAAGTCAGCTTGCCTCACTCTAAATACGGGGTTGCCGTTTACTACATCATCGCTTCATCTGAAGCTTCTTCAAACTTGCAGCGTTTCGACGGTATTCGCTATGGTTTCCGTGCGGAAGATGCTAAAAACTTGGATGATATCTACGTGAACACTCGTAGCCAAGGCTTTGGCGATGAGGTCAAACGCCGTATCATGCTTGGTACCTTTAGTTTGTCATCTGGTTACTACGATGCTTACTACAAGAAAGCTGGTCAAGTCCGTACCCTCATTATCCAAGACTTCGAAAAAGTCTTTGCGGATTACGACCTTATCCTTGGTCCAACAGCTCCAAGCGTGGCCTTTGATTTGGATTCGCTCAACCATGATCCGGTTGCCATGTACCTGGCTGACCTCTTGACCATTCCAGTCAACTTGGCAGGTCTTCCAGGGATTTCGATTCCTGCAGGTTTTGCGCAAGGTCTTCCAGTTGGTTTGCAGTTGATTGGTCCTAAGTATTCTGAAGAAACAATCTACCAAGCTGCAGCTGCCTTTGAAGCAACGACGGATTACCACAAGCAACAACCCCTTATTTTCGGAGGTGACAATTAATGAATTTTGAAACAGTCATCGGACTTGAAGTCCACGTTGAATTGAATACAAACTCAAAAATTTTCTCACCAACCTCTGCCCACTTTGGGAACGAGCAAAATGCCAATACCAATGTGATTGACTGGTCTTTCCCAGGGGTGCTTCCTGTCTTGAACAAGGGTGTTGTAGATGCTGGTATCAAGGCTGCTTTGGCGCTGAATATGGATATCCATCAGCACATGCACTTTGACCGTAAGAACTATTTCTACCCTGATAATCCAAAGGCCTACCAAATTTCGCAATTTGACGAGCCAATCGGTTACAACGGTTGGATTGAAGTGCAATTGGAAGACGGCTCAACTAAGAAAATCGGGATTGAACGTGCCCACTTGGAAGAAGATGCCGGTAAGAACACGCACGGAACAGATGGATTCTCTTACGTAGACCTTAACCGTCAAGGGGTTCCATTGATTGAAATCGTATCTGAAGCGGACATGCGTTCTCCAGAAGAAGCCTACGCTTATTTGACAGCTTTGAAAGAAGTCATCCAGTACACAGGTATTTCAGACGTCAAGATGGAAGAAGGATCTATGCGTGTAGATGCCAACATTTCCCTTCGCCCATATGGTCAAGAGGAATTTGGTACCAAGACTGAGTTGAAAAACTTGAACTCTTTCTCAAACGTCCGTAAAGGTCTTGAATACGAAGTGCAACGCCAAGCGAAAATCTTGCGTTCAGGTGGTGTCATTCGTCAAGAAACACGCCGTTACGATGAAGCCAACAAGAGTACTATCCTTATGCGTGTCAAAGAAGGAGCAGCGGATTACCGTTACTTCCCAGAACCAGACCTTCCATTGTTTGAGATCTCAGATGAGTGGATTGAGGAAATGCGTACTGAGTTGCCAGAGTTTCCAAAAGACCGTCGTGCTCGCTACGTGGCAGAGCTTGGTTTGTCTGACTATGATGCCAACCAATTGACAGCGACGAAAGTTACTTCTGACTTCTTTGAAGCAGCTGTAGCCCTTGGTGGAGATGCCAAACAAGTGTCTAACTGGCTCCAAGGTGAAGTCGCGCAATTCTTGAACGCAGAAGGCAAAACGCTTGAAGAAATCAAGTTGACACCAGAAAACTTGGTCGAAATGATTGCCATCATCGAAGATGGAACCATTTCATCTAAGATTGCCAAGAAAGTCTTCGTTCACTTGGCGAAAAACGGTGGCGGTGCGCGTGAATACGTTGAAAAAGCTGGTTTGGTACAGATTTCAGATCCTGAAGTCTTGATCCCAATCATCCACCAAGTCTTTGCAGACAATGAAGCAGCCGTAGCCGACTTCAAGTCAGGTAAACGTAACGCTGACAAGGCCTTCACCGGCTTCCTCATGAAAGCAACCAAAGGCCAAGCCAACCCACAAGTAGCCCTCAAGCTACTTGCTCAAGAATTGGCTAAGTTGAAAGAAGAGTAATAGATAAACAACCAGCCGAAAGGTTGGTTTTTTCTTTGCAGGGTATACAAAAACTCCTACGAATCGACTCGTTAGGAGTTTTTGAAAAAGACTAAGTGACTTTAGAAATGAGGAAGAGCTGAAGCAACCTTCATTTCTTCAGGAACAGTGACAATAACTTGATGAGCTTTTAAATGATATTTATCAATAATCCATTGGCGAAGTTTTTCTTTAGAGACATTAGAAGTACCTCGGAATTCCTGTCCATTATCATGAGCTGTCCAGTCTCCCATTTTCTTAAAATCGGTATTCTTAAGTAAGTCAGGGTATTGATCTAGCTCCTTAAGATGAACGATAGTAAAGGTGTTATCGTCACGTACAATGACGTTTTTCTTTAAAGCCTTACTTAAGTACCAGAAGAGCATAGCAACAGCACTAACTCCAACAACAAGTCCTGCAAAAGCAATTAAAAACTGTATGAAATTCATAATATTGCCTCCTTATGGGACATAGTATACTCCTTTTATAAAACGTTTTCAAATAAAAAATAATCTGTTACTTTCCGTAGTATTATGGAAAAAGAATGCGTTTTCATTGTCGCTTGTGAAGTTTATAATAGAAGTATCAAAGTCAGGAGGAAAAACGATGACTACTTTTAAAGATGGATTTTTGTGGGGTGGTGCTGTAGCTGCTCATCAACTTGAAGGTGGATGGCAAGAAGGTGGTAAGGGTATCAGTGTTGCTGATGTCATGACAGCTGGTCGCCATGGAGTTGCCCGTGAAATTACACCGGGTGTTTTGGAAGGTAAATATTATCCAAATCATGAGGCCATAGATTTTTACCATCGTTACAAAGGAGATATAGCGCTTTTTGCTGAAATGGGATTTAAGTGCTTCCGAACATCAATTGCTTGGACACGTATTTTCCCAAAGGGTGATGAATTAGAGCCCAATGAAGAAGGGTTGCAGTTTTATGATGATCTTTTTGATGAGTGCTTGAAGCATGGAATTGAACCTGTAATTACTTTATCCCATTTTGAGATGCCTTATCATTTGGTTACAGAATATGGTGGGTGGAAAAATCGCAAATTGATTGATTTCTTTGTTCGCTTTGCAGAAGTCGTATTCAAACGTTATAAAGATAAAGTTAAATACTGGATGACCTTCAATGAAATCAACAATCAGGCCAATTACCAGGAAGATTTTGCACCATTTACGAACTCAGGTATTGTATACGAGGAAGGTGACGACCGAGAAGCTATTATGTATCAAGCAGCACACTATGAGTTAGTAGCCTCTGCTCGAGCAGTAAAAATTGGCCATGAAATCAATCCAGACTTTCAAATTGGTTGTATGATTGCGATGTGTCCTATTTATCCTGCAACTTGTAATCCTAAAGACATTTTAATGGCCATGAAGGCTATGCAAAAACGTTATTACTTTACTGACGTACATGTTTTTGGTAAATATCCTGAACACATTCTCAAGTATTGGGAACGTAAAGGAATTTCAGTTGATTTTACAGATCAAGATAAAGAGGATTTACTTGGAGGAACAGTAGACTATATTGGATTTAGTTACTATATGTCTTTTGCTATCGATTCTCATCGTGAGAATAATCCTCATTTCGATTATCTTGAAACGGAAGATTTGGTCAAAAATAATTATGTTCAGGCATCTGAGTGGGAGTGGCAAATTGACCCAGAGGGCTTACGTTATGCATTAAACTGGTTTACTGATCACTATCATCTACCACTTTTTATTGTTGAAAATGGTTTTGGTGCCATAGACCAAGTTGAAGCAGATGGCATGGTTCATGATGATTATCGAATTGATTACCTAGGTGCCCATATTCGTGAAATGAAAAAAGCTGTAGTTGAAGATGGCGTTGATTTAATGGGCTATACACCTTGGGGCTGTATTGACCTGGTTTCAGCCGGTACCGGTGAGATGAGGAAACGTTACGGATTTATCTATGTGGATAAAGATGATGATGGACAGGGAAGTTATGAACGATCACCGAAGAAATCATTTAATTGGTATAAAGAAGTTATTGCATCTAATGGTGCAACGGTAGAATAAAATTAAGAAGCTGGGCGTATTCCCAGCTTCTTTAGTAAACATAGGAGAATAAATATAATTGGTAGCATTGCAGCAATTTTAACAACATTTGCCTTTTTACCACAAGTTGTGCGTGTGGTAAAAACAAAAGATACTGAATCAATTGCCTTAGGGATGTATGTTATGCAGGTTATTGGTATTGCTTTGTGGCTTGCCCATGGCCTTCATATTGGTGACTTACCTTTGATTTTGGCTAATAGTGTTTCGTTCTTGCTATCTGGTATTATTTTGATTTATAAATTGAAGTACAAATAATTATTTTCCGTATCGTTGAGGAAAAATCAGCAATGGTAATTGTAAGCGCTTTACTTTATAATTAAAGTGTAAATAAGAAATAACCCAATCAGGTATCAATTTGATGGGATTAGATTAAAGGAGAAAATCTTATGGCAAAAGCGTTGATTATTTGTGCGGCAGGAATGTCTTCATCACTCATGGCGAAGAAAACAACGGAGTTTCTAAAGGGAAAAGGTCAGGATATAGAGGTTGACGCTATTAGTGCTACTGAAGGCGGAAAAGCTATTGCAGCATCAGAGTTTGATTTGTACCTTGTAAGTCCTCAAACAAAAATGTATTTTAAACAGTTTGAAGAAGCAGGTGCTAAAGTCGGAAAACCAGTTGTTCAAATTCCACCGCAAGCTTATATTCCAATTCCAATGGGAATTGAAAAAATGGCTAATTTAATTGTAGAAAACATCTAATCTTTGATAAAGAAATAATGTTAATAACAAGGTTTGATTAATATTATCTATTAACTAAATTATAAATGATTCATAATATGACTTATGCTCAATAAAAAGAATTTAAGGTGTGAAAATATCCTATAATGGAAGGTGAGAATATCATTTTTAGGAGGATATGAGAGTGTCAAATACTAGAGAAAAAGGCATCCTTCAATTCTTGTTAAAGCACAGGGAACGTTATGTTACAAGTAAGGAACTTGCTGAATACTTGTCCTGTTCGGATAGAACTGTACGTAATCACTTGAAATCAATTGATCAAACCTTAAATCTCCAAGGTGTTAGGTTAGTGTCAAAACAAGGACAAGGCTATCGACTAATTTTTGAAAGTCAAGAAGTTTGCCAAACCTTTCGTCTAATCTATGAATTAGGCAACGATTATAGTACAAAAACGTCTATGTCTCAAGGTGATGATCGTCTAGCCTTCATTTTAAATAAGCTCTTGTTTGAACAGGTTCCGGTTCTTTTTGATGATTTAGTTGAGGAGCTATATGTTAGTCGATCAACTTTATCTAATGATTTTAAAAAGATTCGCCAGATGCTAGCTGACTATAGCTTAACTATAGAGAGTAGAGCGAATAAAGGTGTCTATGTTTCTGGTGAAGAACGTGACAAACGTCGCTTTATTATGAGTTATTTCTTGGAAAATCAGTTTTTTAAAGCATTGCATACTTATGTGAAGTCAAATTTTTTTGACCAAAATCTTCCATTAGAGGAGTTGGCAAAGATTGTTTTAGAAGAATGTCAGGAAGCTAATCTGAAGTTATCGGATTTTGTCTTACAAAATTTAGTTGTTCATATAGCATTAGCAATAGGTCGTATCAAGTCTGGTTTTGAAATTAGTAACTTAGACTGTCAGATGGTAGACAATGACATTGAACGCCAGGTTGCTAAGAGGATTCTTTCAAGAGTCAGTAGTGTAACCAATCAGGAATTTCCAGTTCAAGAGATTGATTATATTACCCTACATCTGTTAGCTAAAAGTCAGTTACCCCAAAACAATCAAACAGAGTTTTCTAAAGAGGCACTGAGAGACTCGGTGGTCCAAAGCTTTAAAACCTTAGGGTTAGATGATATATATCACTTTTCTTCGGATTTTCAGCTTATTGAGAGCCTTATAACTCATTTGATGACCTTACAGGTACGTTTAGCCAGTCATATTAATCTTAGTAATCCATTGGTAGATGAGGTTAAACAGAATTATAGTGATGTATTCTTCATGACCAAGGAAATTCTTGCAAATATGGAAGCTTTTTCACAGGCTACTATATCTGACGATGAAATAGTTTATGTCTGTCTTCATTTCTTGGCTGCTATCGAACGTCGAAAAGAAAACCATAAATTTTCAGTATTGGCGATTTGTGCGACAGGATTTGGAGCTGCTCAAATGCTTAAAAATCGTCTTGAATCTGAGCTTGGGAATCGTATAGAGGTGGTTGATGTCATAGGTTACTATGAGTTGAACCAAGAAAAAATAGACGGTATTGATTTTATTGTATCGGCTGTTGATTTATCAAACCTTTACTTTCAGATACCAGTTTTTACAGTGAGTGTTTTTCTTAAAACCGAAGAAATATCTCAGATCCGTCAGGCTATGGACCAGATGCAAGTTTCGAGAATTGGAAATCGTTCAGAAGTAGCTCGGATTAAAGACGATAATTTTAAACAATACTTTAGTCAAGATAACTTCTTTGTATGGACGAAATGCGATAAAACACGACTATTGGAAGAAATGGCTGAAGGTCTATCTGTCGGTGAATCAGATGATTTCAAACAATCTTTACTTTACGAAATTAAACAGCGTGAGGACTTAAGTTCTGTCGTCTTTTCCCAAAGAGTTGCAGTTCCACATCCCATTAGACCATTGGGGAAAGAAGTTAAAGTCTCAGTTGCTATCTGTCAAGAACCTATATCTTGGGATAATCAAAGTTCACATATTCAACTTGTTTTTCTTTTATCACCATCATTATATGGTAATGATGGGTTGAAGGATGTGACGAAGAAAATAGTTTCCTTAACAGAAAATGATGACTTACAAAAGCAATTAATCAATTGCAAGGATTTTGAAGATTTTATTACAATTTTTGAAAAAATAACATAGGAGGTTCATATGAATCAAGAAGAACTACAGGTTGCAGCCTTTGAAATTATTCTTCATTCAGGCACTGCTAGAACAGAAATTCATGAAGCGTTTGCTGATATGCGAGAAGGACGTTTTGACGAAGCGGAAGCTAAGTTAGACCATTCAAATGAAGAAATTTTAGAAGCACACCATGCACAAACAAAACTTTTGCAAGACTATGCAAGTGGTGTGGAAATCAAGATTGAAATTATTATGGTGCATGCTCAAGACCATTTAATGACTACAATGACTCTATTGGAAGTGGCAAAAGAAATGCTGGTTCTTCATAGAAAGGTTGGCTAAGCATATATAGTTAAACAAGGAGGAAGACAATGACAAAAAAAGAACAACTAGAAATCGAGCGTCAACGTCGGGAGACAGCATTAAAAAATACTTTCTTTAATCGCTATCTTCTTCTACGTTATACAATAGCACTCTTCTTTTTTGGCAATATTTATTGGCTTTTGAATCAATTTATTCGTCCTTCTTTTGTTATTGTTCTCCCTATTACATTAATTGTATTAGCGATTTTGGCTACTGTTGAGCAGTTTCGATTGTATGGCAAGCGTGATGAACGTTTGAAGGTGACTCAGATGTTTATTCGCTCACAGGCAGTTATTCAGATGGGACTACTTGTTCTAACTTGGACGAGTTTGTTCACAACTCTTTTCCCAATTTTTGAAAATAATCAAGCTGCACGTTTCTTCGTTTTCGTTATTCTTTTACTAGGTTTTGGCCTATGCTTGTTAAATCTTAAAAGAATTCAAGAAATATATGAACGTAAAGATAAGGCTTATCAACGCTTTATCCAGTTAGAAAAGAGTTCTGTGACCTTATAGCACCTTGAAAAAGGATAACTATTGAAATAAATTTATAATTATTATTAAGGAGGTCCGATTATGGATCAACAAAACGGATTATTTGGTTTCCTTGAAAATCATGTCATGGGACCAATGGGGAAACTTGCTCAGTTTAAAGTTGTACGTGCAATCACGGCAGCAGGTATGGCAGCTGTACCATTTACTATTGTTGGCTCAATGTTCTTGGTATTTAGTATTTTGCCACAAGCCTTCTCATTCTGGCCAATTGTAGCTGATATTTTCTCAGCTTCATTTGATAAGTTTACTTCTCTATACATGGTTGCTAACTATGCTACTATGGGTTCTCTCTCACTTTACTTTGTTCTCTCACTTGCTTATGAGTTAACCAAAATCTATGCAGAAGAAGAAGAACTAAATATGAATCCTCTTAACGGTGCTCTTCTTGCGCTCATGGCTTTCATTATGACAGTTCCACAAATCATTTTTGACGGTGGAATGATGAAGGCTGTAGGTAGCCTAAAAGAAGGTGCAGTCGTTGTTGACGGTTGGGCAATGGGTAATGGAGTTACTCGCTTTGGTACTACTGGTATTTTCACAGCTATTATCATGGCTATTGTGACAGTCCTTATTTATCGTACATGTGTAAAACGTAATTGGGTTATTAAAATGCCTGAAGCTGTTCCAGAAGGAGTTTCACGTGGATTTACAGCCTTGATTCCAGGATTCGTCGTTGCATTTGTAGTTATCTTTATTAATGGTGCACTCGTAGCGCTGGGAACTGACATCTTTAAAGTTATTGCTATTCCATTTGGGTTTGTTGCTAACCTAACTAACTCATGGATTGGATTAATGATTATTTATCTTTTAACTCAACTTCTCTGGATTGTGGGGATTCATGGCGCGAACATTATCTTTGCTTTCGTTAACCCGATCGCACTTGCTAACATGGCAGAAAATGCTGCTGGTGGACACTATGCTGTAGCTGGTGAATTTTCTAACATGTTTGTTATCGCTGGTGGATCAGGTGCAACTCTTGGCCTTTGTCTATACATTGCTTTTGCTGCTAAGTCAGAGCAACTAAAAGCGATTGGACGTGCCTCAGTTGTTCCAGCATTGTTCAACATTAATGAACCTTTGATTTTTGGTTTGCCAATTATCTATAATCCAGCATTAGCAATTCCATTTATCTTGGCGCCAATGGTTACAGCTACTATTTACTACTTTGTTAATGCATTACATTTGATTAATCCTGTTATTGCACAAGTTCCATGGCCAACGCCAGTTGGAATCGGAGCCTTCTTAGGAACTGCAGACCTCCGTGCGGTTGTGGTTGCTCTTGTCTGTGCAGTTGCTGCCTTCCTTGTTTACTTCCCATTCATCCGTGTTTACGATAAGAAATTGTTAAAAGAAGAACAAGAAGCTTAATTTATGATTAAAGATCTTAACGTTTGTTAAGGTCTTTTTTGTTATACTAGTGATATTCAATAAAGAATATTTTAAACAGGAGCAACCCTATGAACAAATTCTTAAGAGTCCTATTTATCCTTGTCATCCTAGCCATGACTGGTGCTATTATTTTTCAGCTATTCTTCCCAACCTATATGGGAAGTCATTCGGGTTACGGTATTTCAGTTGGATGGCAGAGGGAGATTGGTATTTGGAATGTGGCGGTTCTGGTCATCCTCCTTGCCGTTAACCTAAAGTACGATTGGTTTTATCTGAGAGCAGTTCTGATTGCTTTGATTCTAGGAGGCCTAGGTATTGGAACCAATCATTTCCTTAGCTATCTTCAATACCATCACTCTGTTAATGCTGTTGGAGCTTTTGAGAATTATCTTTTAGTCCTTGGCTGGATTGTCGGTTGGTGGCTGGAAAATTCTTCAAGAAAAACAGTTTAATTTTTCTGAAGTTATCGCCTGGCTCACAACTCCCTGTGTTATAATAAATAGGCATTATCATAATCGAGGAAAACACATGTCTAAACAATTAAAAGGTAGTCTGATGGTCATAACTGCTGGGATTGCCTGGGGAGTCTCAGGGGTTTCTGGTCAATACTTGATGGCTCATGGGGTTAATGTCAATCTTTTGACGAGTTTACGTTTGCTTCTGTCTGGTATTTTACTAACGGCTTCGGTCTTTTTTAGGCAGCGAGACAAATTAGTACAAGCTATTAAAGATAGAAAAACCTTAGTAAGTATCGCCTTATTTGCGCTCTTTGGTCTGGTACTAAATCAGTACGCCTATCTTAGTGCTATTCAATACACTAATGCTGGGACAGCGACGGTCTTGCAGTATGTCACCCCAGTTATCATCCTGGCTTTTGTATGTGCAAAATATCGTAGGTTCCCAACAGCAGCAGAGCTAGTGGCGATTATCATGGCTATTGTGGGAACCTTTACCATCGCAACGCATGGTCAGATAAGGGAGCTGGCGATTACACCTCTGGGCTTGTTCTGGGGTCTCTTTTCGGCGGTGACCTATGCACTTTATATCTTACTGCCTGCTAAGGCTATTGAAAAATGGGGAAGTTTGATTGTCATTGGTTTAGGTCTGTTGATTGGTGGTTTAATCTTTCCGATTGTTATCCAAGCCTGGAAGTACGAGCTACCCTTGACTAGTGGAAATCTTCTAGCACTCTTTGGGTTGGTCTTCATTGGGACAGTCTTTGCTTACACCGTTTTCCTTAAGGGGACAACCATGGTTGGAGCTGTCAAAGGGAGTCTCTTGGCTTCGGTAGAACCTATAGCGTCGGTCATTTTGACCGTATTAATTATGGGGGACCGCTTCTTTGCCATTGATGTGGTTGGAATGTTTTTAATTGTTCTTGCTGTTATCATCATATCGCTTAAGAATTTAGTTGCCCTTAAAAAACAAGAAAAAATTCAAAGATAAGATTGGAGCCTGAGTGATCGTGGCTCTTTTCTTTATTGTTCTGTAAAGGATGTTCTTAAAAAATAGGACTTAAGTCTCACACATAAACCTTAAAAATATGGTAGAATAAGAGGTAAACTAACATTTTGGAGAGAAAATGACTATAGACGATTATAGGCCCCATTTTATGGTGGAGGCTGTTTATGATTTGAAACCTGACCAGCTACGTGAACACGGTATTCGTGCCGTCTTGGTCGATTTGGACAATACCTTGATTGCTTGGAACAACCCTGATGGGACTCCTGAGCTACGTGCTTGGTTGGATGAGATGACAGAGGCTGATATTCCGGTAGTTGTGGTCTCTAACAATAAATATGAACGTGTTGAACGTGCGGTTGCCAATTTCCATGTGGATTTCGTGAGTCGTGCCATGAAGCCTTTCACTAAAGGCATTAATGAAGCGATTGAGCGTTACCACTTTAACCGAGACGAGGTCGTTATGGTGGGAGACCAGCTAATGACTGACATCAGAGCTAGCCACAGAGCTGGAATTCGATCGATTTTGGTTAAGCCTTTGGTGAAATCAGATGCTTGGGTAACCAAGTTTAACCGTTGGCGTGAACGTCGCATGTGGAAAAAGATTGAAAAAGCATATGGTCCAATGACCTTCAACAAAGGAATTTAATGGAAGAATTATTTTGTATTGGGTGTGGAGCCCAAATTCAAACAGAAGATAAAGAAAAAGCAGGTTTCACACCTGCTAGCTCTATTAAAAAGGCCGAAGAAACAGGTGAGTTATACTGCCAACGCTGTTTCCGTCTTCGTCATTACAATGAGATTGTGGACGTCCACATCACAGATGATGAATTTTTAAAATTGCTTCATGAAGTTGGTGATAGTGATGCCCTCGTTGTCAATGTCGTTGATATTTTTGATTTTAATGGATCAATCATACCAGGCTTATCACGCTTTGTTTCGGGTAATGATGTGCTCTTGGTTGGAAATAAAAAGGATATCCTGCCTAAATCTGTTAAAGATGGTAAGGTAACCCAATGGTTGACAGAACGTGCCCACGAAGAAGGGATGCGTCCGGTGGATGTCATGTTGACGTCTGCCCAAAATCACCACGCCATTAAAGAGCTAATCCAACGTATTGAAAACCTCCGTAAGGGTCGTGATGTCTATGTTGTTGGTGTGACGAATGTTGGTAAATCAACCTTAATCAATGCCATTATCAAAGAAATTACTGGTGATAAAGATGTTATCACAACCTCTCGTTTTCCAGGAACGACCCTTGATAAGATTGAAATCCCTTTGGATGACGGTAGCTATATTTTTGATACACCAGGAATTATTCACCGACACCAGATGGCACACTATCTGTCAGCGAAGGATCTCAAGTATGTTAGTCCTAAGAAGGAAATTAAGCCAAAAACTTACCAGTTAAATGCAGGACAAAGCCTATTCCTAGGCGGTCTTGGACGTTTTGACTTTATTGATGGGAATAAGCAAGGTTTTACAGCCTTCTTTGATAATAACTTGAAGCTACATCGTACCAAACTTGAAGGCGCAGATGCCTTCTATGATAAGCATGTTGGAAGTCTCCTCATGCCTCCTGGGCCAAAGGATCTTGCCGATTTTCCGAAACTTGTCCGTCACGAGTTCACTGTCAAAGATAAGACAGACATTGTCTTCTCAGGATTAGGATGGATCCGTGTCCAAGGAAAAGCTGCCCAACCAACCATCGTTGCTGCTTGGGCACCAGAAGGTGTTGGCGTTGTCGTACGAAAAGCGATTATTTAAACTTAATTAAGTAGTTAAAAGTATAAAAAGAGTCTTTTCAATGAACATGAGGTTTGCCTAGATTTACGTCATGAGCAAACGATGTATTTTTCGCAGTGATAGTCCAAGTAACATAAAATGTGACTTGGATTCGGAATTTTTGAGACCCTAGGTTCAAAAATTAGCTATGAAACCGAAGGTTTGCTAGCGTCCGTATCACCTAAGAAAAACAGCAAAAAAATTAAAAGGAATAAACATGTCATTAACATCAAAACAACGTGCCTTCCTCAAATCGGAAGCACACACCCTTAAACCTATTGTACAAATCGGGAAAAATGGTCTTAACGACCACATCAAAACTAGCGTTCGTAACGCTCTTGATGCCCGTGAATTGATTAAAGTAACCCTACTCCAAAATACTATGGAAGATATTCATGAGGTTGCTGAAATCTTGGAAGAAGAAATTGGCTGTGATACAGTCCTTAAGATTGGACGTATCTTGATTCTCTATAAAGAATCAGCTAAAAAAGAAAATCGTAAGTTGTCACCAAAGGTCAAAGCAATCCAAAAATAGTTGCCGACTTTGCTTGGTGAAGGACAAACTAAGGTATAGGAACACTTTTGAAGCATTAAAGCTAGCCTTAAGACAGTTGTATAATGCTTGAAAAAGAGGAGGCGTACATGGCACTAGATCTCGTAACCCCATTTACAAAGGTTCAACTAGAGGAAGAAATCAAAGATACAGGCCGTAAGCAAGTGGGAATATTAGGTGGAAATTTCAATCCTGTTCATAATGCCCACTTGGTTGTTGCTGATCAGGTGCGTCAGCAGTTGGGCCTCGATGAAGTTCTTCTCATGCCTGAATATGAGCCACCTCATGTCGATAAAAAAGAGACCATTGATGAAAAACACCGCCTTAATATGCTTATGTTGGCTATTAACGGTATCGAAGGATTGGACATCGAAACCATTGAGTTGGAACGTAAGGGAATCAGCTATACCTATGACACCATGAAGCTCTTGACAGAGGCTAATCCTGATACGGATTATTACTTTATTATTGGAGCGGATATGGTCGAATACCTACCTAAGTGGCATCGAATTGATGAACTTATCGAGATGGTCCAATTTGTTGGTGTTCAGCGTCCTAAGTATAAGGCTGGAACCTCTTACCCAGTTATTTGGGTGGATGTGCCCCTTATGGATATTAGTTCAAGTGCAGTCAGAGCCTACATTAAGAAGGATCGCACACCTAACTTTATGGTGCCACAGTCTGTACTTGCCTACATCAAGAAAGCGGGGCTCTATAAATGACCTATGAAAAATACCTAGACTATTCTCGTGAAGAACTTCTTGAAAAAGTTCGAGCGGTCATGAGCCCTAAACGCTTCAATCATGTTCTGGGTGTTGAGCGAGCTGCTATTGCTCTTGCTGAAAAGTACGGATATGATACTGAGAAAGCCGGATTGGCTGGTTTGCTTCATGATTATGCCAAGGAACTTCCAGATCAGGAATTCTTGGGGCTTATTGATAAATATAAGCTTGATCCTGAATTGAAAAATTGGGGGAATAATGTCTGGCATGGCATGGTTGGGATTTACAAAATCCAAGAAGATTTGGGATTGACTGACCCCGAAATTCTACGCAGTATTGAAATCCATACCGTCGGAAGCCATGAAATGTCAACCCTAGATAAGATTGTCTATGTGGCTGATTATATTGAGCATAACCGTAATTTCCCTTTGGTAGAGGAAGCTAGACAAGTAGCAGAGCAATCCTTGGATAAGGCCGTTGCTTTTGAGGCAGTTCATACCGTGGAACACTTGGCTCATCAGGCCTTACCGATTTTCCCACAAACCTTGGAAACCTATAATGCTTTTGTGCATTACTTAAAAGATTAATAACAAATTACTGGAGAATATCATTGACTAAAGAAGAATTACTTGAATTGGTTGTCAAAGCTGCTGATGAAAAGCGAGCTGAAGACATCGTTGCCCTAGATTTGTATGGTCTTACTAGCCTAACAGATTACTTTGTTATTTTGAGTGCCATGAATAGCCGTCAGTTGGAAGCTATTGCGGACAACATTCGTGAGAAAGTTAAAGAAGCTGGTGTGGACGCTAGTCACATGGAAGGTGACAATAAGGGTGGTTGGATTCTTTTGGATCTTAACGACGTCGTTGTTCACATCTTTACAGAAGATGAGCGTGCACACTATAACCTCGAAAAACTCTGGCATGAAGCACCAATGGTGGATGTGTCAGCTTATTTGGCATAAGAAATTGAACTCAGTTGGCGACAACTGGGTTTTGTTGCTTAATTGAAAATCTAATGGAAAGAAAGGATAGGGCCTCGTGTTTAGTTAATTTGTCAACTGAACACGAGCTAAAAGCTGTGAGATAAAGATAAACTTTCTTTGTACTGGCGATACGGCAGAAATTTTCCTATTTTCTCTGTGCTTTTGACGCTCTTTGTATCTTGATTTATGGCTACTTATGAAACTTTTGCGGCGGTCTATGACGCTGTTATGGATGACAGTCTTTACGATTTGTGGACGGATTTTTCCCTCCGTCATTTGCCAAAGACTAAGGACAAAAAGAAATTGCTTGAATTGGCTTGTGGAACAGGGATTCAATCGGTACGTTTTTCTCAAGCTGGTTTTGATGTCACTGGACTTGATTTGAGTGCTGATATGTTGAAGATTGCGGAGAAGCGTGCGTCTTCTGCCAAGCAGAAAATCGATTTTATTGAAGGCAACATGCTGGATTTATCACAAGCTGGCAAGTATGATTTTGTGACCTGTTATTCAGACTCAATCTGCTATATGCAAGACGAAGTAGAGGTTGGGGACGTCTTCAAAGAGGTTTACAATGCACTTAATGAAGATGGTGTCTTTATCTTTGATGTGCATTCGACCTACCAGACAGATGAGGTTTTCCCTGGCTATTCCTATCATGAAAATGCAGAAGACTTTGCTATGCTTTGGGATACTTACGAGGATGCGGCTCCGCATTCTATCGTCCATGAATTGACCTTCTTTGTTCAAGAGGAAGATGGGAGCTTTAGCCGTCATGATGAGGTGCATGAGGAGCGTACCTATGAGGTCTTGACTTATGATATCTTGCTGGAGCAGGCTGGCTTCAAATCCTTCAAGCTTTACGCCGATTTCGAGGATAAGGAACCTACTGAAACTAGTGCACGTTGGTTCTTTGTGGCACAGAAGTAAATAAAATATTGTTAATCTTATGCTTAGGAGGTAAGGAAAAATGAGTATACCAGTACCATTTGGTGAAATTATTGAAAAAGAAGTGATTACCAATATACCCAAAATTTATCAAAAGTTAAAGCAAATTTATAAGGACTTACAGTTTAAAACAGAAGAGGAGTTAGGTGTTGTTTATCAGAATTATTTAAAATTTACTTATGATAAATATTCTAAAGTTAAAACATTGCTTTATAAAAACGAAGGTAAGTTTATATATGATTTCTATGAACATGTTTATTTGAATAGCGCTGATTTAGAAAAGCTAGAAACTGATAATACTGAGCAGATTTTTAATAAGTCGTCTAATATTATTTTGACAGGAACTGGTGGGATTGGTAAATCAATGCTTGTAAAACATATTTTTATCGACCAAATACAACAAGCTACATCAATTCCAATTTTTATTGAGTTAAAATCTCTTAATGATTTTGAGTTTTTGGACAACAGGTTAATTGATTTTATTTATCATGAGATTCGAAGCCATCATTTAGATTTAGAAAAGCAATATTTTGAGGTGACTTTAAATGCTGGAAGATATACAATAATTTTTGACGGATTAGATGAAGTAAATCCGTCAAAACGTTCGTGGTTAGATAGAGAGATTAAAGAGTTTGTAACTTTATACAATGAAAATCGGTATGTTTTATCTTCAAGACCGTCTGAGGAATTTATAGGATGGAATCAATTTATTGAGTATGAAATTAGTAAAATGGATAAGGTACAGGCACTAGCTTTAATCAATAAACTGAAGTATGATGAAAAAGTAAAAAAACGTTTTCATAAAGAATTAAATGGTCATTTATATGATACTCATAAATCTTTTGCCTCTATCCCACTCCTGTTAACGATTATGTTAATGACTTATGAAGCTGGGGCTTCTATTCCAAATAATTTAACTGATTTTTACAATCAGGCCTTTTATACATTGTACCAAAGACATGATGCATCTAAATCAGGATACAAAAGAGAACTAAAAGCAAAATTAACCCCTGAGGAATTTCGAAATATATTAGCATACATTGGTTTGAAAACATTCTTTGATGGGAAAGTAGATTTCGATAGAACTACACTTGATGATATAATTACTAAATATTGTTTAAAAAATAACTTTGAATTAAAGACGAATGATATAGTTTATGATGCGACTCACAGTGCTTGCATGATGCTTCAAGAAGGTGTTAGTTTAAAGTTCTCTCATCGTTCTTTCCAAGAATACTTTGCTGCAGTAGGTATTAATCAACTAGATGATAAACTTCAAAGACAGATATTAGTTAAGTGGTCTGAAGCAGATAGAAATAATATTAGTTCCCACAGAACTTTTATGAATGCACTTTTCACGATACAGAAAGAAAGAACTTTCAAAAATTTATGTATTCCAATTATAGAAAGTATAGATGAAAAGTATAGGAGAATGGGAGATATCGCAGAGAGAATTAGTACATGTTTTAAATACTTTATCTGTGACAAAGGCAGCAGAGGAAGTAAATCTGTATTAGGATTTTCACTAACAAATGAAGTTTACTTCTACTTCACTTTGCAATTTTTAATATTTGATAACATAGGCGTAAATATTTTGTCAATAAGTGATTTTGAAAGTATAAAAAAATTAGAGGCTAGTATAGTATCTAATTGGAAGATAGGTGAAAGAAAAAATTATAACATGTTGACAGATGATGAAAAATGTTTGATAAATAAGTGGGTAAATGGCTGGTATTTTAGTAGACACAATTACTTAAAAGAATGGTCAATTAAATTCGTTGAGGAAACAACCACTCAAAAACGGAGTCTACAGAATATAATAGATTCAATTTAACAGACAAAGGGTATAAAATGACAGTTACAGGTATTATTGCTGAGTTCAATCCTTTTCATAACGGCCACAAGTATCTCTTGGATCAGGCTGAAGGCGTAAAAATTGTTGCCATGTCTGGGAATTTTGTCCAGCGAGGTGAGCCAGCTATTGTGGATAAGTGGACTAGGGCTCAGATGGCTTTGGAAAATGGAGCAGACCTCGTGGTTGAGTTGCCCTTCCTGACATCAGTCCAGTCTGCCGATTATTTTGCTGCTGGAGCCGTGGATATCTTATCTCGACTGGGAATTGATAGCCTTACCTTTGGCACGGAAGAAGTTCTAGATTATCAGAATATAGCAGATGTTTATTCTGAAAAGTCTGAGGAAATGGAAGCCTTTGTGGAGAGTTTGCCGAGTGATTTGTCTTATCCACAGAAGACGCAAAAAATGTGGGAAAAGTTTGCTGGTGTGGACTTTACTGGCAATACCCCCAACCATATCCTAGGATTAGCCTATGCCAAAGCTTGTGCTGGTAAGGACATAAACCTGAATCCTATCCAGAGACAAGGAGCCGGCTATCATTCCTCAGACAAGGAAGTATCTTACGCCTCAGCGACCAGTCTTCGTCTCCACAAGCAAGATAGTGATTTTGTGGATAAGTTCATGCCCAATAGCAAACTTTTTCAGACTTCTCCACAGGTCTCTTGGGATAATTATTTCCAATTGCTGGTTTATCAGATTTTTACAAATCCCGATTTGACTAGTGTTTTCCAGGTGAATGAAGAGATTGCCAGTCGTTTAAAGACTGCTATTCGTGAGGTTTCTTCTGTGGAGGAACTAGTGGATAAGGTGGCGACTAAACGCTATACAAAAGCACGGGTACGTCGTATTTTGACCTATATCCTAGTTGGAGCTGTGGATAATCCTTTGCCTGAATCTATTCATGTGCTTGGATTTTCTCAAAAAGGGCAGGCTCATCTCAAATCTGTGAAAAAGTCTGTGGATATAGTGGCTCGGATTGGAAGGGAGCCTTGGGATATGCTTACACAACAAGCGGATAATGTTTATCAATTAGGTAATCCCGAGCTTTCTCAACAAAACTTCGGACGCATACCAATTAGAGTAAAATAGTTTTATAGAAGGTCTACCTCTAGTAGGCTTTTTTACTTTTCGGAAAATATTCTTAAAAAGGTCAAAAAAGATCAAATAAAGCTATTGACCTTTACTGACTAATAGTGTATGATAGTCACATAAGGATTTATCTTCCTTATAAGTCTTGTAGCGTGGGTTAGTTCCTTCTAAAAAGGTAATTATAGCTTGGCTACAAAAAAATGATAACAAAGGTCAAAAAAAGTCAAAAAAACTATTGACTATTACTGACCAATGTTGTACAATATAAACATAAGGAAATGAAATCCTTATGAAGGCTGTGTAAATAGCCCATATACCAATAAAAAAGGATTGCAGCTAGTTTGCAAAAATTTTCATCTGAAAGGTCAGTAAAAGTCAAAACTAAATTCTTGACCTGATCAAATGAAAGGTATATGATAAAACTATAAGGAAAAAGGATTCCTTAATGTACAAGTTTCTTTCGTCGAAACTCTTCATAGTTTTGAAAGAGGCTTGGAAGTTAGCTATATTGAGAGATTCACAGAAAGAAGGTGGCTCTTATGCTAAATGACAATTTATTTAAGACTGTGAAAGTTCTCGGTCTCCTACCAAGAGCAAAACCTGAAATTATTAGAAGAGTAGTTGAAGCTACTAAAAATTTTTAGGGTTTTGGTCAGTAAAAGTCAAAACTTACACATTAACATAAAAAATAACATTTAAAAAATTTCACAAGAAAACACAAAACGAGGTAATTATATGAACAACAACTTTAACAATATGGACGATCTTTTCAATCAATTGATGGGGAACATGGGTGGTTACCGTTCAGAAAACCGTCGCTACATGATTAACGGTCGTGAAGTGACACCTGAAGAATTTGCTATCTACCGTCAAACAGGTCAATTGCCTAGTAATGAAGGTGAAGCAGTGAACCCAACTCAACATCAAGGTAAAGGACCTAAACAAGATGGTATTCTTGCTAAACTTGGTCGTAACTTGACTGAAGAAGCTCGCGAAGGTAAATTGGATCCTGTTATCGGACGTAACAAAGAAATCCAAGAAGCTTGCGAAATCTTGGCTCGTCGTACCAAGAATAACCCAGTCCTTGTCGGGGACGCTGGTGTTGGTAAAACAGCTGTAGTTGAAGGTTTGGCTCAAGCTATCGTTAATGGTGATGTCCCAGCTGCTATCAAGAACAAAGAAATCATCTCAATTGATATTTCTGGACTTGAAGCTGGTACGCAATACCGTGGTAGCTTTGAAGAAAACATTCAAAACTTGGTAAATGAAGTCAAAGAAGCTGGAAATATTATCCTCTTCTTCGATGAAATCCACCAAATTCTTGGTGCCGGAAGCACTGGCGATGGCCAAGGGTCTAAAGGTCTTGCTGATATCTTGAAACCTGCTCTTTCACGTGGTGAATTGACAGTGATTGGTGCAACAACTCAGGATGAATACCGTAACACTATCTTGAAGAACGCTGCTCTTGCTCGTCGTTTCAACGAAGTTAAGGTTAATGCTCCTTCTGCTGAAGATACCTTCAAGATTCTCCAAGGTATCCGTGATCTTTATGAAAAACACCACAATGTTATCTTGCCAGATGATGTCTTGAAAGCAGCAGTAGATTTCTCTGTCCAATACATTCCACAACGTAGCTTGCCAGATAAGGCTATCGACCTTGTCGATGTAACAGCGGCTCACTTGGCTGCTCAACACCCAGTGACTGATGTGAATGCTGTTGAACATGAAATCGAAGAAGAAAAAGCTAAACAAGAAGCTGCAGCTGCCAAAGAAGACTACGAAGCAGCTCTAAATGCTAAAGTTCGCATTGAAGAACTTGAAAAGAAAATTGCTAACCACACAGCAGACCTTAAAGTCACTGCAACTGTTAACGATGTGGCTGAATCTGTAGAACGTATGACTGGTATCCCAGTATCGCAAATGGGAGCAACTGATATCGAACGTTTGAAAGATATGGGCCACCGTTTGCAAACTAAAGTTATCGGTCAAGATAAAGCCGTTGAAGCAGTGGCACGTGCCATCCGTCGTAACCGTGCAGGATTTGACGAAGGTAACCGTCCAATCGGTAGCTTCCTCTTTGTAGGACCTACTGGTGTTGGTAAAACTGAGTTGGCTAAACAATTGGCTCTTGATATGTTCGGAACCAAAGATGCCATTATCCGTTTGGACATGTCAGAATACAGCGACCGCACAGCCGTTTCTAAATTGATTGGTACAACAGCTGGTTATGTTGGTTATGATGACAATAGCAATACTTTGACAGAACGTGTTCGCCGTAACCCATACTCAATCGTTCTTCTCGACGAAATTGAAAAGGCTGACCCTCAAGTCATCACCCTTCTCCTCCAAGTTTTGGACGATGGTCGTTTGACAGATGGTCAAGGTAACACTGTAAACTTCAAGAATACTGTGATTATCGCAACTTCAAACGCAGGCTTTGGTTACGAAGCTAACTTGACAGAAGATGCTGATAAACCAGAACTTATGGATCGTTTGAAACCTTACTTCCGTCCAGAATTCCTTAACCGTTTCAATGCTGTCATCGAATTCTCACACTTGAGCAAAGAAGATCTTTCTAAGATTGTCGACCTTATGTTGGTTGAAGTTAACAAGACGCTTTCTAAGAAAGACATTGACTTGGCAGTTAGCGAAGCTGCTAAAGAATACATGACTGAAGAAGGCTACGACGAAGTCATGGGTGTTCGTCCACTCCGTCGTGTGGTTGAACAACAAATCCGTGACAAAGTCACAGACTTCCACTTGGATAACCTTGATGCTAAACACCTAGAAGCTGATATGGAAGATGGTGTCTTGGTTATCAAAGAAAAAGATGCTAAATAAAAAGCATAAAACCTCCTAATCCTATTTATGAAGCAGAGATGTTAGTAGACATCTCTGCTTTTTTTCTTTTTTATTTAAGACTTTCCTTGGGTGCTACGGACGGAAGCGACTTCCTAACGGAATTCCATTCCTAAGATTTGAGTCTGGGTCTCAAATCTTCCGAGTGAGAGAAGCAATAGGACTTCTCTTACTTTTAGCACAGCGGAAAGTCTTGTTTTGTGTATAGCTGTGACTTTTATATTTATTCTTAAATATAAAATGAGATAAAATTGTTTAAATTATGATAATATGATAAATAGTTAAAAATATATTCTATTTTCAAGAAAGCGTTGACAACGCATTCATATCGCTATATAATTTTTGTGTAAAATTAAATTTTAGTTAGTGATTTCTTGGGCTTAATATTACAATCTTTTGTTATTTGATAAGGAGAAATAATGTTAAAAGTAGTTTTATGGATTTTGGCTATTCTACTTCTTGTAGGAATAGCAATGTTGAACCCCCTAATTGCAGCTGGTATTGTGATTGCAGGATTGTTAATCCAGTTGTTTTTGAAGAAATGAGTTAATAGGAAAAAAGTATGAAAAAGATAATATATGGTATTTTAGCGATTTTATTAGTGATTGTCGTAGGATTCATTTTTCTTAGCGTATATAAAGGGAGTGAGTCATCTGGTAATCAAAAACCAAAGACAGAAATCATAGTAAATGTAAAATCTTTGGAAAAGGTCAGTGAGTTAGTTTTACTCAATGCATCTATTCAAAAAGTTAAGTCAATAGAAAATAATACAAAGTTATTTGGTAGTAACTTTGTAATACCTGGTTCAGAAAAGAAAGCACTCATTATTCTAAATTATACGGCAAAATACGGCAAAATTCGGTATTAAGAATGATGTAACCATTAAAGATAATGGTAATCATAATTATCAAGTTACATTACCCAAATTTGAAGTTATTGGTGTTGAATTAGATAAAGACAAACCTTATACACTCTACGATACTAGTGGAGGGATTCTTAGTTATTCGACTAAAGACATAGATACTGGTGAGGCTGTTGCAGAAGGTTTTTCAAATAAGGAACAACAAGGTTTTATAAAGGACAATAAAAAATTATTAAAGGAGTCAGCCGAGAAGTACTACTCTACAATGATTAAATCTTTGGACCACGAGGCAAAAGTGACAATTGAAACTCAAAAATAAAGGTAAGGAAAAGATATGTTAAAGTAAATTTTTAATGTTAGCGTTTATGTACTTGCAGTTTTTGGATTTATATTTACATTGTTAATAATTTTTTTGGCTATTAGAGATTCTTCGAATGAAAATTCTACTAATGGCAATAATACGTCAAAAGTAGGACAAAGTATTACGGGTTCGAAAAAAAAAGTAGCAAAAACGGAAGAACTATATAGTGATAAAAATATTAAAATAACAAGAACTGGTGGAAATATTATTATTGATAACTTAACGGATAAAGAAATTAATATTGAATCAACTATTGTAATTAACAATAGTATTGAAGCAACACCATTTAGTTCGTCACAATCTAGTATCGATCCGAAAGGAAAGCAGTCAGTATCTATATCAGAATTTGTTGCAGTTAATCCAGGACAGAAAGTTGAGGAATCAGACGAAAAAGCAAAAAAAGCAAACTACTATAAGCATAAAATGAAGAGCGGTGAAAATATTGGGTGGACTGCTAATATACAGAATGGTAACTATGATACAATGAATTCATTTAGTATAAATTTTAATTACTAATTGTGAGGAGATGCAGAATGGATTTATTGGATAAACTGTTAAGTAATAAGATTGTTAATACAAATGGTTACACACGTTCAGATACTGGTACCAAAGTCCATTCCTATTTAAGGACACATCCTAAAAATCAAGGCTTAACGAAATCAGCAACATGTTCTATTATTAATGCTTTAAAAAAGAAATAGTAATTATATGAAAATAGGTTTAGTAGCGTTCTCTTTAATCTGATTAGTGGTGCCTTTTATTATTGAATGGTACTTTCTGTTGTGAAAAAAAGGAACATTGAGTGACTATTACACTATCCATAAACTTTTTATAAGTTTTCATCATTGATAAAAAAGGTAAGTAGCACAGGCTACTTACCTTTATTCTTTATCATCACCTTGATACTTTTGCAAGCGTTCTTGGATGATATTGAGTCGGGGTTCGAGGTCTTTCTTGAAGACACGTGTTTTATAGTTGAGGTCTTGTTTGATGTCAGCAAGTACCAGGTTTTGTTCCTTGATGATGTCAAGGTTGCGTTTGATATTGTCCAAATCGTAGGAGATATTTTCTCGTGATTGGTTGAGGTCTAGGATTTCCTCTTTGATGTCTTCACGTCGTTTATAGGCGTAGTAGGCACCGTAGGCGAGGGCTCCAAGAGCTAGAAAGCGTCCAATTTTCATTCTGTTACCTCTTTAGCGATGCTGTCAGCAAGGTCAGCCAGGGCAGCGAAGTCTGGTTCGTGTTCGTCAAATCCCATGTGGATACCATCGTCTGCACCGTAACGAGGAACGAGATGAATATGAGCGTGGAAGACGGTTTGTCCAGCAACTTCTTCGTTGTTATTAAGGATATTCATGCCGATTGCTCTAGTTGCTTTTTGCACGGCACGAGCAATTTTTGGAACACGGCTAAAGACAGTCTCAGCAGTCTCAGCAGACATTTCTAAGATGTTACGAACGTGCTCTTTAGGAATAACCAAGGTATGTCCTTTTGTAGCTTGTGAAATATCGAGGAAGGCTAGAACCTTGTCGTCCTCGTAGACTTTTGATGAAGGGATTTCTCCAGATATAATTTTACAGAAAATACAATTATCCATAATAACGACCTTTCCATGAGTTTTTGTTATAATAGATTATATCATACCAAAGAGAGAAAAGATAATGCTTAAATTAGAAAAGGTGACGGGTGGTTACGCTAATATTCCCGTCCTAAAAGATGTGACTTTTGAGGTGGCTGATGGTGAATTGGTTGGTCTCATTGGTCTTAATGGTGCTGGGAAATCAACAACAATTAACGAGATTATTGGTCTCTTAACACCTTATGGGGGACAGATTGCTATTGATGGGTTAACTATTCAACAAGATCCAGCTAGCTATCGTCAGAAGATTGGCTATATTCCTGAAACGCCAAGTCTCTATGAAGAGTTGACGCTTCGTGAACATTTGGAAACGGTGTTGATGGCCTATGGTCTTGATGTGACTGAGGGGATGGCACGTGCGGACAAGTACCTCAAACTCTTTCGCTTAGATGAAAAGTTAGATTGGTTCCCGACTCAGTTTTCAAAGGGAATGAAGCAGAAGGTCATGATTATCTGTGCCTTTATTGTTGGTCCAAGTCTTCTCATTGTTGATGAGCCCTTCCTAGGTTTGGATCCCTTGGCGATTTCGGACTTGATTGAGCTTTTGGCTGAGGAAAAAGCGAATGGTAAGGCTATTCTCATGTCGACTCACGTTTTGGATTCGGCTGAGAAAATGTGTGAACGTTTTGTCATCTTGCATCACGGTCAAGTCTTGGCACAGGGGACCCTTGAAGAGCTTCGTGAGACATTTGGTGACAGTAGTGCCAGTCTTAACGATATTTACATGCAGTTAACTAAGGGAGAATTGTCATGATAGCTAAGCTATTTAAGGAGCGTAGCAAGCGATTCAATGCCCGCTGTGCTAAGTATAGCCGCTACGTCTTTAATGATCACTTTATCTTGGTTCTTCTCTTTCTGCTAGGTTTTGTCTTGGTTCAGTATAGCCAGTTGCTGAAGCATTTTCCAAAAAATCCGTGGGCAATCATTCTTGGCCTGCTTGTGCTTTGTCTGTTATTACCTTTCTGGGGGAATATTGCGACTTATCTAGAACCTGCGGACAAGCACTACCTTTTGGTTAAGGAAGAAGAGGTGCTAGACCATGTTAAGAAGGCAACGGGGCGTGCTTTTAGATTTTGGGTAATCGTACAAACCCTGATTTTTATTTTGGTTATTCCTCTCTTTTTAGCCTTGGGACTTCCAGTTTGGGGAGTTATCCTTGTAGCTGTGGCTATGGCTATTCTTAAGTATGTTATTTTCCAGAAAAAGGCTCAACCTTTTTATAAGCAGTCTGGACTGAATTGGACTGAAGCTATTGCAGGAGAAAATAAGCGTCAACAATCGATCTTGAAGTTCTTTTCACTCTTTACCAATGTTAAAGGGATTACGTCGAGTGTTAAACGTCGTGCCTATTTGGATGGTATTCTCAAACGTACAAAGAAAGACAAGGAAAATACCTGGTATAATCTTTACCTAAGAGCCTTCTTGCGTTCTGGAGATTACTTTGCCCTTAGCCTACGCCTTTTTGCCCTAACGCTTTTAGTTATCTTTTTGGTTCCTGAAAAATGGCTGGCTATGGTGCTTGTGGTTGTTTTTGACTACCTCTTGCTCTTCCAGCTCACAGCGCTAAAATCACACTTTGCTTATCAGAGAATGGCTAACCTTATGCCAGTTGGAAAAGACATGCAGGTGAGCAATCTTAAGCACTTGATTACTCAGATTGTACTTGTGCTGACTCTGGTCCAGGCTATTTGCCTCTTCGATCTTAAGTTTAGCCTGATTTTGGTTGGAATTATGCTAGTTTTGAGCCTTGTTTACCTACCAGCCAAGCTTAAGAAGATGATTGACTAACACCTATTAAATAAGTTAAAATAGAAACGAATGACTAAAGAAAAAGGAGATGCCTAGGTGACATCAACAGATAAAGATTTGAGCCTGACTCCTCTCAAAGGAAATAGTGGTAAGGCCTATATGGGAACTTACCCAAACGGAGATCGCGTCTTTGTGAAGATGAATACAACACCAATCTTGGCAGCTCTTGCCAAGGAACAGATTGCACCACAGCTCTTGTGGGCTAAGCGTCTGGGAAATGGTGACATGATGAGTGCACAGGAGTGGCTTGATGGTCGTATTTTGACCAAACATGACATGAACAGTAAACAGATTATCCAAATTCTTGGTAATTTGCACCGCTCTAAACACTTGGTTAATCAACTTTTGCAGTTGGATTATCATATTGAAAATCCTTTTGATCTTCTACACGAGTGGGAAGAAAATGCTGCTTACCAATTGCGTGAGAATGGCTTCCTTCAAGACGTTGTTAGAGATTTGAAACGTCATCTTCCAGAGTTTCGTGCAGAGATTGCAACAATTGTTCACGGAGATGCTCGTCATAGTAACTTTGTCATCACAACCTCAGGATTGATTTATTTGGTTGATTGGGATTCTGTACGTCTAACAGATCGTATGTATGATGTGGCACAGATCCTCAGCCATTATATTCCATTGGCACATTGGCCACAGTGGTTGTCATATTATGGCTATAAGAACAATGACCTTGTGATGGACAAGATTTACTGGTATGGGCAATTTTCATATTTGACACAGATTTCAAAATTCTTTGATAGTCGTGATATGGAACATGCCAACCGAGAGATTTATGAACTTCGTAAATTCAGAGAGACCTTGCACAGATATTAGAAAGTAGACATGCGAGTTAGAAAACGTAAAGGTGCAGAGGAACACCTAGCTAACCATCCTCAGTACGTTATTCTTGAGCCGGAAGCTGCTAAAGGTAAGTGGCATGAGCTTTTTGGTAATGATAATCCTATCCATATCGAGGTAGGATCTGGTAAAGGGGCCTTCATTACTGGTATGGCCCAACAAAACCCTGACATCAACTACATTGGTAT
This sequence comes from Streptococcus sp. CCH8-H5, assembly GCF_001556505.1. Lineage (NCBI taxonomy): Bacteria > Bacillati > Bacillota > Bacilli > Lactobacillales > Streptococcaceae > Streptococcus > Streptococcus sp. CCH8-H5. Next base: position 148,021 of record NZ_LSIZ01000032.1, read on the forward strand.
TGATATTCAGTTGTCTGTTTTGAGCTATGCCTTGGATAAGGTCTTGGCTTCTGGTGCTGAAAATGTCAAGCTCTTGCGCGTGGATGGTTCAGCTTTGACCAATTATTTTGAAGATGGCGAAGTGGATATGATGTATCTGAATTTCTCAGATCCATGGCCTAAGAGCCGTCATGAGAAACGTCGTCTAACTTACAAGACTTTCCTAGATACTTATAAGCAAATTTTGCCTAAAAACGGAGAGATTCACTTTAAGACAGACAACCGTGGACTTTTCGAATACAGTTTGGCGAGCTTTTCACAGTATGGAATGGTTATCAACAAAGTTTGGTTGGACCTTCATGCAAGTGATTATGAGGGCAACGTCATGACTGAGTACGAGCGTAAGTTCTCAGAAAAAGGTCAGGTCATCTACCGAGTAGAGGCTCAGTTTAAAGATTAATTATTGAAAACTTGATTAAAAATAACGATTAGCCTATTGATGGCTAATCGTTTGATGTGGAGAGGTCGCATAGAGGCCGAGTGCGCACGCTTGGAAAGCGTGTAGTCCTTAACGGGGCTCGGGGGTTCGAATCCCCTCCTCTCCTTTGAGAAATAGACAAAGTGTCCCTTCCGTTTTAGAAGGGACACTTTTTAGGTATAGTAATTAAAAAGAAGATGGTTTTAACAGCTTTTTATGATAGGAGGACTCAATCCTTAGTCCCAAGGGCTCTGAATCCCTGCTACCCAACCGGTACAGAGGGCGCTAGTAATGTTAAAGCCACCAGTATGGGCATTGATGTCAAGGACCTCTCCTGCAAAGTGTAGGTGAGGGACTTTTTTACTTTCTAGAGTCTTGGGATTAATTTCCTTAAGGTCAACGCCACCTTTAGTCACAAAGGATTTGGCAAGTGACATTTTACCTGTGATTGGAATTTCCATGCCCTTAAGCTGACTGATAATGTTTTCCAAGTCTTTGGGATGCAGTTGTTTAACCTTGCTATCAGCCTTGTCTTCTGCTAGGAATTCAGCGACACGCTCAGGTACAAGAACTTTGAGGGTGTTTTTGACAGATTTCTCGCGATTTTCCTCAAAGTAAGCCTTGAGATTTTCTTGGCTTTGGTTGGGAAGAAAGTCCAGATGAGCTATCTCACCACCCTTGACAAAACTGGAAAGACGTAGGGCAGCTGGGCCAGATAGGCCAAAATGGGTGAAGAGAAGGTCATGGGTAATCTTGTGCTTGCCATAGGATAGAGTGACATCATCAAGAGAAATTCCTTGTAAGGCCTTGTGGGGGAAGTCGGTTAGGAGTGGACTTTCCGCAGCTTCAAGATCAGTGACTTGGAGCTTAAAATGACGGGCAATATCATGTCCAAAACCAGTTGAACCAGTCGATGGATAAGATTTTCCTCCAGTTGTAACGATGAGTTTATCACTGGTAAAAGTTTGGTCTGAAGACTTAACTTGGAATTGCTCATCAACCTTTTTGACGGAGACAACTTCTGTATTGGTGAGGATGCTAGCACCAAGTTCCTGAATTTTATTTTCCAGAGCTTGGATGATGGTCCGAGATTTATCTGTCTTAGGGAAGACACGTCCGTGATCCTCAACCTTGAGTTTGACACCATTGTCCTCGAAAAAAGCAATGATATCGTGGTTATCAAACTGTGAAAAGACGCTATAGAGGAAACGGCCATTACCTGGAATACCTGCTAGAAGATCGTCTAAAGTCCCGTTGTTAGTAACATTACAACGTCCACCACCAGTACCAGCCAGCTTCTTTCCGAGACGTTTATTTTTTTCAATCAGAAGGGTTTGTTGGCCATAGAAGGCTGAGGCAATAGTCGCCATCATGCCAGCAGGACCCCCACCAATAACGATAGTATCAAAATGTTTCATGCCTTTATTTTAGCATAATTTAAAAAGGGAGAATAGTTTGTAAATGGTCAGTTTTTTTAGATAATTTATGTTAGAATAGGAGTAGAAGTTTAAATTAGAATAGTTATTAACTATGGAGGAAAATATCGTGTCTGAAAATAACATGAAACACCGTTCATCTGTCTACGATAGCATGGTTAAATCACCTAACCGTGCCATGCTTCGTGCGACTGGGATGACGGATGATAGTTTTGAAAAGCCTATTGTTGGGGTTATCTCAACTTGGGCTGAGAACACACCATGTAATATCCACTTGCACGGTTTTGGTCAAATTGCCAAAGAAGGTGTTAAAGAAGCGGGTGCTTGGCCAGTTCAATTTGGTACGATTACTGTTGCAGATGGTATTGCCATGGGGACACCAGGAATGCGTTTCTCATTGACATCTCGTGATATCATCGCTGACTCAATCGAAGCAGCTATGGGTGGTCACAACGTCGATGCCTTTGTTGCTATTGGTGGTTGTGATAAGAACATGCCTGGTTCTATGATTGCCATTGCTAACATGGATATTCCAGCGATTTTTGCCTATGGTGGTACCATTGCACCAGGTAACCTTAACGGTAAGGATATCGACTTGGTTTCTGTTTTCGAAGGTATCGGTAAATGGAACCACGGTGATATGACCGCAGAAGAGGTTAAAGATCTTGAATGTAATGCCTGCCCTGGTCCTGGCGGTTGTGGTGGTATGTATACTGCCAACACAATGGCGACAGCAATCGAAGTAATGGGGATGAGCCTTCCAGGATCATCATCTCATCCTGCAGAATCAGCTGAGAAGAAAGCAGATATCGAAGAAGCAGGTCGTGCAGTTGTTAAGATGCTTGAACTAGGTCTTAAGCCATCAGATATCTTGACACGTGAAGCCTTTGAAGATGCCATCACTGTCACAATGGCACTTGGTGGTTCAACAAATGCGACACTTCACTTGCTCGCTATTGCTCATGCAGCTAACGTTGATTTGACACTTGAAGATTTCAACGATTTCCAAGAGCGTGTGCCTCACTTGGCTGACTTGAAACCTTCAGGTCAATATGTCTTCCAAGATCTTTACAATGTTGGTGGTGTACCAGCCGTTATGAAGTACCTTCTTAAGAATGGTTTCCTTCACGGTGATCGTATCACATGTACTGGTAAGACTGTTGCAGAAAACTTGGAAGCCTTCGATGATTTGACACCAGGTCAAAAAGTCATCATGCCGCTTGAAAATCCTAAACGTGCTGATGGTCCATTGATTATCTTGAAAGGTAACTTGGCTCCAGAAGGTGCGGTTGCCAAAGTATCAGGGGTTAAAGTTCGTAACATCACTGGTCCTGCTAAAGTATTTGACTCAGAAGAAGATGCCATCGAAGCAGTTCTTTCTGATGAAATCGTTGATGGCGACGTAGTTGTTGTACGTTTTGTAGGTCCTAAGGGTGGTCCTGGTATGCCAGAAATGTTGTCATTGTCTTCAATGATCGTTGGTAAAGGTCAAGGGGACAAGGTTGCCCTCTTGACAGATGGACGTTTCTCAGGTGGTACTTACGGACTCGTTGTTGGTCACATTGCTCCTGAAGCTCAGGTTGGTGGACCTATTGCCTACCTCCGTACAGGTGATATGGTTACAGTTGACCAAGATACCAAAGAAATTACGATGCACGTTTCAGACGAAGAGTTGGCGAAACGTAAAGCCGAAACTGAGTTGCCACCACTTTATAGCCGTGGTGTCCTCGGTAAATACGCCCACATCGTTTCTTCAGCGTCACGTGGTGCCGTTACCGACTTCTGGAACATGGATAAATCAGGTAAAGCCTAATGATATGATATAAAACAAAATCACACCGGACATTTGTTCGATGTGATTTTTTGATATTAAATCCTGAGACAGTTGTTGGCAGTATGATGACAAGTAATGGTTTGTCTGTTGTTACTCTAGTAAAAACCGGTTGGAAATGTCCAATCGGTTTTCCTTTTATTTTCCGCCTCGAGGTGAGATACCAAGAGCGATACGTCCATAACGACTGATGCGTGTCATCTTCCAGACTGGTGAATAAGTGGTTTCCACCTTGACAGAGTTAATACCGTCAATGGATTTTAGCTTTTCAGCGATTTCATAAGGCATAGTCTCTTCACAGCCACAACCAGTATCAGTAAAGGTCATAAGGAAGTAGCAGTGGCCATTTTCATCGACAGTGATTTCATAAATCAAACCAAGGTTGTAAATGTCTAGCTCAATCTCAGGATCGAATACAGTGGTCATTTGTTCGACGATTGGCTCTAAGAAGGGCTGGGCCAAATCATTGACCTTAATATCATCACGGAAGTTTTTCATAGGACTCATTCTTTCTATTTTGCTTTTGTTTATTATGGCATAATTTAGGGCTTTTTTCAATCTCGGATGGCAATATGAGGCTTTAGTAAGCGAGTAAAGTAACAATAAAAAAACTCCAACAGTCAAACCGTTGAAGATAATGTGATTTATGCTTCAATATCAAGTCGTTTTGCAACCAAGGTTGCTCGAATACCATCAAAAATTGGAGCAAGAATGAAAATCCCAAACCTTGTGGAATTGTTCCCACCATTCCTAGATACAACAGATCTGATACCGACCAAACCCAATTTGGAAGTACCGATTGTTTAAGTCAAAGACTTTCCTTCTATATACATTTATACCCACACATAGTTTACCAAAAGCCTAGCTTCCTATCAAGTAAATTGTTTGAAGAGTGAAAGGAAAAAAGTCCTTCAGATATCCAGAATAACTAGTCAAATTGACAGAAAGGAGTGATTGTGATATTCTCATAGTAAGACATTTCAAGAGAAAATGAGGCTATTATGAGTATTGAAAAGACAGTCAGCGAGATTGCTGAAATCCTTGGTGTTAGTCGTCAAGCAGTCAATAATCGTGTCAAACAACTTCCAGAAGAAGATCTAGAAAAAAATGCTAAAGGGGTTACTGTCGTTAAACGCAGTGGCTTGATTAAGTTGGAGGAAATTTACAAGAAAACCATCTTTGACGATGAACCAATCGATGAAGAAACAAAACAACGTGAGTTGTTGGAGATTCTTGTAGACGAGAAAAACTCTGAGATTGCCCGTCTCTATGCTCAGTTGAAGGCTAAGGACGAGCAGTTGTCTAACATGGATGACCAATTGCGTGTTAAAGACGTTCAAATCGCCGAAAAGGACAAGCAAATTGATCAACAGCAGCAATTGACCTTGACTGCAATGAAGGACAAGGAAGAGCTTAAACTGGAACTTGATGAGGCTAAGGTTGAGGTTGACGAAGCCAAGGCCCAAGTGGAAGAAATCCAGACCAAACAAGAAGAAGCTTCTAAAAAAGGTTTCTTTGGACGTCTATTTGGAAAATAAAAAAGAAGCTGGGACTCAGTCTCAGCTTTAACTATTGTAGGAGATTAAAATGGAAAATTTAGAAACTTATATTGCCTTTGATTTGGAGTTTAACACAGTGGATGGTGTTAGCCATATTATCCAAGTATCGGCTGTTAAGCTGAACCAGCATGAGGAAGTGGACCAGTTTGATTCTTTCGTCTATTCGGATGTTCCTTTGCAATCCTTTATCAATGGTTTGACTGGAATTACAGCGGATAAGATTGCCAAGGCACCAAAGCTAGAGTCTGTTCTGGCGGATTTTAAATCATTTGTTGGTGACACTCCACTTATTGGCTACAATGCTCTTAAATCAGATTTGCCTATTCTAGCTGAAAATGGTTTAGATTTGGAAGAGCAATATGCTTTAGATGTTTTCGATGAGGCCTTTGACCGTCGTGCTTCTGATTTGAACGGTATTGTTAACCTCAAGTTGACTAGTGTGGCAGATTTCTTTGGAATCAAGGGACACGGTCATAACAGCTTGGAGGATGCTCGTATGACCGCACAGATTTACGAGAAGTTTCTCGAATTAGATGAGAATGCCAAACTCTTGGAGCAACAGGAAGAAGTCAGTAACAATCCTTTTGCTGCCTTAGGTTTGGGTGGCCTTTTCGACTAGGGCTTTACAGAAGCTGTAAAGGGTGTAAAGAGTGATAGCTAACTTTTTCTGTAAGAAAAGAAAATCCTCTAGGGTTAGGGCTTGCATATTACCTTGCGTTATAAGGTAGAATCTAGGTATCAAAGGTGGTGGAGGACCTCCTTTGATAGAAAATCTTAAAAGGAGGTGACTGAGATGTCGCAGTTTTCAACAGGAGAGTTGGCTAAGGCAGCAGAAGTGTCTGTTAGGACTGTCCAGTACTATAATCAACGTGGTATTTTGACGCCATCTGAAGTCACAGAAGGTGGTCGGAGAATCTATCACGACTCAGACTTGGAACGCCTGCAAGTCATTTGTTTCTTAAGAGATTTGGACTTCTCAATCAAACAAATCAAGAAACTCTTGCAAGAGGAGAATAGGGAACAGGTTTTAGAGCTTTTGTTGACAGATCAAATCGAGAGCTTGGAAAAGTCTTCAGAGGAAATAGAGGTCAAACTAAAACGTGCCCGTCACTTGCAAAAAGCAACTGCTAAGTGGCGTCAACTTTCACTAGAAGATTTGTCAGACATTTCACGTCTTATGGAAAATCAAAAATCATGGCGAAATTTGCAGTTGAGAATGTATGGGAGTGTCGTTCTAATCTCCCTTCTTTATCTGATAGGTCTACTGATAGTTATTTATTATTTTAAGGATCCGAGAGGTTTGTTTGTTGTCTGCCCCGCATTTATCATAGCCACAAATTTAGTGGTGTTTCACTATAGAAAGCAGTTCGAATACCTCTGTCCTAATTGTCATAGGACCTTTGATCCAAGTTTTAAAGAGTTTGCTCTTGCCGGACATACACCAAGGACTCGAAAACTGACTTGTCCTCATTGTCATGTTAAGACCTACTGTTTGGAGTTGGCTAAGACTAAAACGAAATAAATTTATCGAATATAAAAAAACGCTTGAGAATTACTTCTCAGGCGTTTTTAGCTTATTCAACTGAACTTAGAGCTTCGAGCATATTTAGTTTGGCAAGGCGTTTGTTAACGACGAAGCCAAGGATAATAAGAATGAAGCCGATAAGAACAGCTGGTAGAAGGTAAGTAGCCAATCCGATCGATGGATCAAACATGATACGATCTGGCGGAATGATGCTTACCATATATTGGTGGAGTGCTTGTCCAAGACCAAACCCTACGAAGATACCGATGATAGACAGGTAAATAGTTTCACGATAGATGTAGAGGGATACTTCATTATTGTAGAAACCAAGAACCTTAACGGTTGAAAGTTCGTGGATACGTTCTGAAACGTTGATGTTAGTTAGGTTATAGAGAACAACCACAGCAAGGAGAATGGAAACCGTAATCAAAATACCAATAACCTGTGTCAATGAATTGACCATAGTGCTGATTTGCAGTTTAAGATTGTTGTTTTGAACAACACCGTAAACATTTGGCAAGTTGATGAATTTGGCTGCCATATTTTCAACATTTTGCTTAGTTGGTTCAGCGAGAGTAACAAGGTTGGCGTTGTTCACTGAAGGTGTCCCAAAAGCCTTTTGGTAGTAGCTAGCATTCATAAAGAGGAAATGCCCCATGTACATTTCAGTGATACCAGCTATCTTAATCTTGACAGATTCATCCTGACTGTTTTGCACAGTAATGGTATCTCCGACCTTGAGGTTTAGAAGTTTTGCCATTTTTTCAGAGATAATTGCTCCGTCATTAGATAGCTTTAGAGTCTTATTGCGGTCTCGGTCGTGTAAGCTAACGTAACTGTCAATGAGTTTTTCGTCACGGTCGTTGAAGACAAGAGTTGAGATTTCTTGGGTGTCCTTATTGGTACCGGCAATTTTTTGCAAGGTTTCAAAATGGACATTCAAGTATTCTTTGACGTCTTTGCTATCGAGGAGTTTAGTGAGTTCCTCATCCAGAGCACTTGACGCATTTGGTTGCTTGGCAACAATCATATCATAGTGAATGATGTCTTCAAACTGTTGCTGGTTAAGGTTAGATACAGAAGATCGAATTCCTAAACCTGCGAAGAGAAGTGCAATAGAACCTGCGACACCAAAGAGGGTCATAAACATCCGTTGCTTATAGCGGAAAATATTACGCATGGTAACTTTTTCCGTAAAGCTGAGACGTTTCCAAAGCGGTGTGATGCGCTCTAGGACAATCTTAGCTCCTGCTCGAGGTGGTTTTGGAAGGAGGAGTTGGGAAGGTTTTTCCCAGAGCTCTTTCTTGGCAACCACAAAGGCAGGTAGCACAGCAGATAAGAGACCTAAAAGGAAGGCCACAAGGGTAAGTCCTAAGTAGAAGTGCAATTCAAAAGCAGGAAGCTGCAAATCGCTCTTATAAGTGTTGTGAATTAGAATCGGAAGTAGTGTATGACCGGTAATAACACCTGCGGTTGTACCAGTAATACTCGTTATCAAACCATAAATGACGAATTTATGGATAATTCGCGAATTACTGTAGCCTAGGGCGTTGAAAATACCAGCCTTACCACGCTCTTCTTCAACAAAGCGTCCCATGGTTACAAAGGTAACCAAAGCTGCCATAAAGTAGAGAGCGACAGGGAAGATGTTACTCACATCGTGAATGATGTTAATATTACTTTCATAAGCAACATATCCCTCGGAACCCGGAATCTCTCGACGTGAGTAGAATTGATAGCTGGGCGCTGGTAAATTATCAACCATTGCTTGACTTTCTTCGAGTTCTTTTTGCTTGGCTTCAATCTTGGTAGTAGCTTCTTTGACACTAGCAGCTTCAGCAGCGTTGCTTGTAGCCATTTGCTGGGTCTGTGCGAGGGCTGTTTCAAGTTCTTGTTTAGCTTGAGTAATTTGAGCTTGAGACTGAGACTTGATCTCAGTTAGGCGTTTCTCAGGTTCATCTTTAAAGAGTTTCTTAAGTTCAGCCTTTCGTTCAGAAATCTTATTTGCGTATTCTTCACTAAAAGGACTAACATTTTCCAAATCCTTGTAGCGGATGCGGGCAATCATGTAATCATTAGAGGTGAAGTTCGTCTCTGGAACAATGGCGTAGCCATCTAGTTTCCCCGTACCAGCGCTGGCATTACCAAGACGGTTCCTAGAGAGAAGTTCAGAGGAATTAACAAAACCAGTAATGGTATATGTTTGTTCCTTTAACTGTTTTTGCCCTGAGCTATCTACTGGCTCAGAAAAGTTAATCTTATCTCCAACGCTATATTCTTCTTTATAAGTTGAGGAAAGAGCGATTTCCCCGTCCTTGGTAGGAAGTTTCCCCTCAATAAGGTCGTAAGTGGAGATTTTCTTAGGTTTAGAGAAGATACGAAATGCCGTATTCGTTCCCTTGACGACAGCATCTTTGAAATAACCATACTCGATGTCTACATTTTTCTTTTTAATTGTATTGAGAAGGTCCTGATCGGTTTGGTTGATACTGTAAGTACTGATTAAGCTCAAGTCAGCTGTTTGATGCGTCTTGAAGAAGTGTTCCCCAGTTTTCTTCATATTAGGAGAAGTTACTTTAAGACCAATCAAGGCAAAGGATCCCAGTGCCATAAGTAAGGCAATAGAGAGCATACGCCCTTTAGAAGCTACAAAGGTTCGCCAAACATCTTTCCAATAAGTTGTTTTTTTCATGACGTTGCTCCTTTCTAGTATTCCAAGTCCTCGATTTTTTGTGGATTAGGATTAAGTTCCACACTCTTAATCTTGGCATCGTGCATTCGAATGACACGATCGGCAATTGGAGCTAGAGAAGCATTATGGGTAACGATAATAACAGTTGTTCCCTGTTTGCGAGCCATTTCTTGAAGGAGGGTCAGGATTTGTTTTCCTGTTTGATAATCCAGAGCCCCTGTTGGTTCATCACAAAGAAGAATCTTTGGATTTTTGGCAACGGCGCGTGCAATAGCGACACGTTGTTGCTCCCCACCAGATAGTTGTGATGGGAAGTTGTCTAAGCGGTCTCCCAAACCGACTTCGACGAGTGTTTGAGTAGCATCTTTAGCGTTTGGAACGATTTCAGATGCTAGTTCGACGTTTTCCCTGGCCGTAAGGTTAGAAACTAAGTTGTAAAATTGGAACACAAAGCCAACGTCCTCACGACGATAGGTTGTAAGTTCTTTGGCTGTGTATTCAGAGATATGCTTACCATCAATAATGACGCGGCCTTCGTCATTGGTGTCCATACCACCCAAGATGTTAAGAACGGTTGATTTCCCAGCGCCAGAGGCACCAAGAATAACGACAAGCTCCCCTTTTTCGATATCAAAGCTTACGTCGTTGTTTGCGATAATTTCCAGATCACCGGTTTTATAGCGTTTATAGCTATGCTTCATTTGAATATAAGCCATGAATTTCCCTTTCATACGAAAATAATGATGCTGATAATTACCTATCTTTCCGTACTCTATTGTAACGGATTTTCCTTGGAATATCTAGGTTTTGAGGGAAAAAAAGGTTTAAAAGTAGAGAAGTTCTTCTTACATGTGACAGAAATGTGGACGAAGCGCTTACATATGAGAAAATACTATTTCAAATGAGCTTTGAGTAAGGTGAAGATTTGGTGAAATAGTTATAAAGTTAGGTTATTTTTAGTCTTTTACGGAGTGGATATACTATTTTTTTCAATTTCCATAATTATCGGAGAGTTTAGGTCGGTAAATACTTCATCATAGGGGTGCCAAAGGGAATCTAGTTTTCCGTCAAAGTTGATGATAGATAAAGAGTTTTTTCATAGTTTCTAGCAATGACGTATCCAGAATACGGACATTTTTTTTGAATTTGGAGGATACATTTTCTATATGGGGAAAGTTATTTATGGGGAAATAGAGGGCTTTTCGTAATGATTTTTTGTGTGTTAGTTATTTTTAAAGAAGTTGTAAACACCTTAAAAATATATATCTAAATGAGAGATGTGCATCTTTAGGATTAGTTATTTATTATGGGGTGTTCCATAAAGTTACCCTTCAATCCTTTTGTTGTGGCATTCTTTTGACTAATAGAGGAATTCTAGTTCCTAATCTTATTTTAGGATATTGAGAATTCGACTTCCTGTCTCAAGAATTCTTTTTTATAGTTACATTTAAAGTGTTTTGACAAAATTTTCTTATCCGATAAAATTTTTTTGGAGATAAGTCAGCAAAAGTGCTTTCTGAAGAATCTGTCTAAAAAACAACTATTATTTCCCTAAGTACTACTTAAAGAAATTACCATTTGCATAGCGTAAAAAAGCTAATCTGATAATAGATTAGCACCAATTTTAAGACATGAAGTTGTCATTTGTTTAAAATGCTTAAAAATTAAAGAAACGCTTGAAATCAAGGGGGTTGCATGCTAAGATTATTATCTGGGTGAAGGGTTGGTCAAACAGCTCAACCAACCTTTTACCTCCTACAGCAGTAAATAGGACGCCTTGTTAGCCAGTTAGAGCTAACCAAATAAATAGTGAGGGATTTATGATTAAGAACAAAGATAATGGTTTTATCGGCAAAGCAATAATCAGCTTGATTGCTACTTTGGGGATTCTGGCTCTATTCATGGGTACCAGTGGGGCCTCGGCTGACGTCAAAGAAACTCCTAAACTTGATTTAGATGCCAATATGACTAAGGTTCAAACCGTTAGTGATGAGGACTTGAAGAATCATGATGGGCAAGCTCAGAATACGAAGAAGCAAGAAACACCTGGACAAAAACAGCCAGAAACTGAAGAATCTAAGACTACAGATGAGGAAACTCCTGACTACATCGTTATCACCGAGGTAGTGGATTCGTCGGAGCATAAGCAAGACTCTAATCAAGTGGTTGATGGAGTAGCTCAAACGCTTGACCCAGACTTGTTGAATGAGATTTTAGCTCAAACTAGCGAGGTTGGAGAATATCAGATTTATGTCAAGAATGATGATGAACTATTAATCTCAGGACCTGTACCTTCCCAAACAGCGAATGAGGATGTGAATTACCCTACTTTAGAAAGTTCATTGGATTCAGCGAGTATCTACTTAGGTCAAAAGAATCGCTATAAATTGGCAAACGAAGAAGACGCACAGTCAGGTCTTGCTTTGGTTGAAGAATAAAATTTTTATATGACTAACACAAAAAGACTTGGATTTCTTGTCCAAGTCTTTTGTATGTTATGACTGAGTTGCTAGATGAGTATATAGAAAAAGGAACCGTGAGATTCCTTTTCGTTTTTTAGAATGGCAATTTACCTGCAAAGGCACCCATTGATTTTTTAGTCGCTTCGTCAATTTGTTCAAGAGCATTGTTAAGTGCTTGAACAGTCATATCTTGGAGTGTTTCCACATCATCAGGATCTACGACAGCATCAGCGAAAGTGATGTTAACTACTTTTTTGTCACCAGTTAATTCAGCAACTACCAAGTCTTGTGCTGATTTTCCAGTGAAGGTTGTAGCAGCCAACTCAGCTTGGCTTTTTTCCATTTGTTTCTGAAGCTTTTGAGCTTGCTTCATCATGTTTTGCATGTTCATCATAATATTTTCTAGATTCCTTTCATACCAAGGGTTTAGCCCCTGTTTCTTAAATTTTACTGCCCACTTCTGCCCAGAAATAAGTAGTATAAAAATCTTAACTATTATACCATGTTTAGCTTGATTAACAAAGTGAGGAGAAGTATTGGAGGAATTTGTTAAGACTTGATTTTTTCTTGTTCATAAAAATGTTAGATCAGTTACAAAGCTACCAATCCTTAAATTATGAGACTTGTTAAAAATAGTGTACAATGGTTTGTTGTTAATCCGATCAAGAGATTGTTTGGTTGTAGAAAAGGAAAGAGAAGATGACAATGCAAAAAAGAAATATTTTAGGGCTCTTTGTAGGACTAATTATAGGGCTGTATACAGTCTTAGGAATGAGCCTATTTACTTTTTTTAATTTAAAATACCACTCTGTTTATTATGCTCAGCATATCCCTCATAAGGTGGGGACGGAGCCAGATCTAGTTATGTTGGTAGAGAATATGGGATGGATTTATACGCCGGAGATTGATGGTATTCGATACGACGATGATGGAACAAATGCTATTATAAATACTAAAAGCAAATCTTATTTAACAAAAAGCTTAGGAAGTTTTTTATATGATAAAGATAATATGACTATCGGTTTTGACAGTACGTTTAGATTTGAGGACGTCAGTTATTTTTCAGAAGAAGCAAAAAGAACTAAAGTTAATGAATCACAAATTAAACGAGAGATTAGGGAAGATTTTTCCCCAATTATGAAGGTTCAAACAAAACCCTTTATCAATCTTCAGTGGTTGTTTAATTTAATTTATCAAAGTAGGTTTAATTAGAGAATAAGATAGCATAGAAGTGTTTTGTAGGAACTCTTGCCTTTGCTATTTGAAAGTAGTTTAGGTTGAGTGAAATAGTTGGGAGAGTGGTTCGATATAATAGGTCTATTTCCTGGCTATCCATGACGGCTAACCTTTGAAAACACCTCATTTTTATGCTACTATGAAAGTTATGAAAAAACAGTTACAAGGCTTGACGCAGGTGGAGGTCAAGCGGCGGATAGATGCCGGTAAAACAAATCATTTTAAAGCAAAAACTGGCTCCAGCAACTGGGAGATTTTTAGACGTAATGTCTTTAACTCCTTTAATATGCTCAATTTTGCTATTTTTGTGGCCTTGATTGCTGTTCAGGCTTGGTCGAATCTTTTTTTCTTCGGAATCATTGTGCTTAATGCCTTTACGGGGATGATGACAGAGTTGCGTGCCCGTCGCATGATTGATAAGCTCAATCTCATGAATAAGGATCAGATCCGTGTGGTGCGTGATGGCGAGGTTACTTCTATTAATCCTCAGGATATTGTCTTGGATGATATCATGCTCTTGTCTGCGGGTGAGCAGGTGCCTAGTGATGCCGTGGTTGTTGATGGGATGGCTGAGCTCAATGAGGCTATGCTGACAGGTGAGAGTGACCTTATTCTCAAGAAGGATGGTAAGGAGTTGCTCTCGGGGTCTTATCTTGTGAGTGGTCAGGTTTATGCTATGGTTATTAACGTAGCCGAGGACAATTACGCCAATAAGCTCATGCTAGAGGCCAAGACGCATAAGCCAATCGTGTCACGTATCCTCTATAACATGGACAAGATTGCCAAGTTTACGGGCAAGATTGTGATACCGTTTGGGCTCGCTCTCTTTTTCGAGGCTTACTTGATTAAACAACTCTCTCTTCAAGAGTCGGTAGTTACCAGTTCGACAGCCCTTCTGGGAATATTGCCTAAGGGGATCGCCCTTTTGACAATCACCTCTCTTTTAACGGCCGTTATTAAGCTTGGAATGAAGCATATCCTGGTGCAGGAGATGTACTCTGTCGAAACCTTGGCGCGTGTCGATGTGCTTTGTTTAGATAAGACAGGGACGATTACACAAGGAAAGATGACCGTTAAGGGTCTGAAACTACTGTCAGAACGTTTCACTAAAGAGGAGTTGGAGCGCTTGCTTGCGGCTTACATGCAGCATAGCAAGGATAACAATGCAACGGCTCAGGCGATTCGGAATGCCTATGAAGGTCTGGAGCATCACTATCAGGTAGGGGATATTATTCCATTTTCAAGTGATCGTAAATGGGGTGCTATGAGCATTGACGGGGTAGGAACTCTCTTTTTGGGAGCACCTGAGATGCTTCTTAAGGAAAATCCAAAAGCAGTCGATCAGGCTCAGGCTCGTGGTTCTCGTGTTTTGATTTTGGCATGGAGTCAGTCAGCGGTTGATACAGAGACCATGAGTTTGCCGAATGACGTTGAAGCCTTGACTTTACTTGAAATTGCCGATCCTATTCGTGAGGATGCTGCAGAAACTTTAGAATACCTACGTTCAGAAGATGTGACGCTGAAGATTATTTCTGGTGACAATCCTGTGACGGTTTCTCATATTGCCCACCAGGCTGGTTTTGCGAATTATCAAAGCTATATTGACTGTTCTAAGGTCAGTGATGAGGAGTTGGAGGCTTTGGCTGAAGATACGGCAATCTTTGGCCGCGTATCTCCACATCAGAAGAAGTTGTTAATCCAAACGCTTAATGCCAATGGGCATACCACAGCTATGACTGGTGACGGTGTCAACGATATCTTGGCACTACGTGAAGCGGACTGTTCGATTGTTATGGCTGAAGGGGATCCCGCTACACGTCAGATTGCCAACTTGGTGCTTATGGATTCTGAGTTTAAGGATATTCCTGAAATTCTATTTGAGGGACGTCGTGTGGTTAATAATATTGCCCACATTGCACCTATTTTCCTCATCAAAACGGTCTATTCCTTCCTTTTGGGACTTATCTGTATTGCCAGTATTGTTTTTGGAAAGGCAGAGTACCTCTTGGTCTTCCCATTCATTCAGGTTCAGATGACTTTGGCGGGGCAATTTATCGAGGGTCTTCCACCATTTATTTTGACCTTCGAACGTAATATTCGACCTGTTGAGAAACATTTCCTCAGACGTTCGCTCCAGTTATCTATTCCTAATGCCTTAATGCTGGTTATCAGTGTTCTTATTTTCCATCTATCTCAGGTCTATCTTGGCATGAGCAATACGGACATGCTGACGCTGTCTTACTATATGATGGGATCAACGGGTGTCCTTGCCGTTATTCGTGCTTGTATCCCCTTGAATAAAGGACGTGTGGCCTTGATTATTTACTCAGTCTTTGGTTTCCTAATCAGCTCTTATTATCTTCGAGATGTAATTGAAATTTCGACACTTAATAGCTACACCTTACCAATCTATCTGGTAGCAATGGCTATCTGTACACCGCTTTTCTTCTGGATTAGCTACAAACAAGGTGCTTTCCAAAAAGCATAAGTCAAAACTCGAGCTTGGTAACAGGCTTGAGTTTTTTGATACCTCAACAGTAGGAAAGGCCTTGATGTGTATGAGGTATGGTACAATAGAGGCATGAAAACAGTAGGGCACTTGACGCCAAAAGTCATTAAAGCTTTTGATTTGGACTACAAGCCTGGTGAAGAAATCACGCTGTCTGCACAACGTAAGAAGCATATGGAAAAACATCGCCAGGAATTCAGTGATTTTGATGCTACCTATGAACGTATTCCAGAGATTATTGCTCATCCGGACTATATCGGTCGCCATCCTAATGGCCAGTCCTTGGAATATATAAAACGTATTGATGGTAATGTTCTGGTAGCGGTCAGATTATGTGATAAACTTAATGTCCGTACCATGTTTGTGATTAAAGATTCTAAGCTGAAAAATTATCTAAATGCTGGTAGAGCTAAGAAAATGTGATATAATATAAGTAAGAAGTAACAACGAGGGCGGAAGAGGCAGCCGCCGCACCTTCGGGTCTGAAAGAGATGCAGGACTGTCACCCTGCCGTTGTTTATCAAACCAAGAAGTCCCTTTTGGGGCTTTTTTATTTTGTAAAGTGTGGTGATAAGACTACCTCACTCTCTGAATTAGGTATAGACGAATCTTATAAGGGAGGAATTGTCAAAATTAACAGAAAATTCTTGACATCCCTCTAAAAAGGAGTACAATAGTTAGTAAATCAGAAAGTAACTGGTCTTAGATTTTCAGGGAGCCTGCGGTGATTGTGAGTAGGTAATCGAGATGAGCGAACATTGGGCTGATTGGATGATAATGAGAAGGTAACACATATTCTTCTCGGTTGGCACCCCTTACCGTGCAACTCCTTGTTAGAGGAGATAGAGATGATGGTCGTTTTTTTGAGACCATTAACTGAGGTGGTACCGTGTTAAACTAGATTTAATGCCCTCACAGAGTTTTTCTCTGTGAGGTTTTTTGTTTACTTTTATATTTAAAGAAGTGTTATTTCATTATTCAATGAAAGGTTGGGTATTTATGGATGCATTAAGCGATATTCGAATTGATATTGATAATATTGATAGACAGTTGCTTCGACTACTGGCCCAACGTCAAATACTTGTGGAAAAGGCAGGACGACTTAAGCCCAAGGGAGACAAGGTTGCTGTCCAGGCTAGTGATCGTGTTGCCCAAGTGATAGCAAACCGTCGTAAGGAGGCACTAGAGCTTGGCTTATCTCCAGATGTGGCTGAAAGTGTTTGGAGAAGCATGATTAAAGCATTTATTGCTTTGGAAGAGAAAGTGAACAAAGAATAATATGGTGCCAATACATCCTATAAAAGGAGCCTTGCATCAGTCTTATTACTCTCGATAAACCAGTTTGAAAGGAAATATTATGAGAAAAATTTTACCAGCCGATACCTTAACACCAATCTTGGCTTATATGCGTGTTCAAGGGGAACACAAGGTTATCCTTGAATCTATTCCTCGTGAGAAGGAAAATGCACGTTTTTCTATTGTTGCCTACAATCCGGTCTTTGAAGTGACCTTCAAGGATGGTGTTCTTTATGAAAATGGTAAGGCGATTGATCAAGATCCTTTCGAATACTTGGACCAAGTAACAGTCAAGGGCATCAAGTCTGACCTACCTTTCGCAGGTGGTGCTATCGGGTTTGCAGGCTATGACATGATTGGTCTCTATGAAAATATCGGTGAGATTCCAGAAGATACGATTGGAACACCTGATATGCATTTCTTCATCTATGAGTCTTATTTGATTTTTGACCACAAGAAGGAAAAGGTATATGTGGTTGAAGACAATATCTACTCTGGTCGTGACAACGATGCGGTGCGTCAAGCTCTTGGTCAGGTGGTAACCAATCTCCAGACTCAGGCGCCAAACGAGTTTACACCTCAGGCCTTGCAAGCCTTGCAATTTTCAAATCATATCGAAAAAGAAGTCTTCATGGATATGGTGGCTAAGGCCAAGAAACTTATTCGTGAGGGAGATATGTTCCAATGTGTGCTTAGCCAACGCTTTTCGGCGGACTTTGAGGGAGATCCTTTGGATTATTACCGTAACTTGCGTGTGACCAACCCATCAAACTATCTTTATTTCTACGATTTTGGAGATTATCAGGTGATTGGTGCCAGCCCAGAGAGTTTGGTTTCAGTGAAAAATGGAGAGGTGGTAACCAATCCGATTGCTGGAACTCGCCCTCGTGGTACTAATGAGGCGGAAGACGCTGCTTTGGCAGATGAACTCTCACATGATGTCAAAGAAACTGCGGAACACCGTATGTTGGTTGACTTGGGACGTAATGATATTGGTAAGATTGCCAAGAATGGTACGGTCAAGGTGACCAAGTATATGGAGGTTGAGTATTTCCGCTATGTGATGCATCTTACCAGTGTGGTTAAGGGACAACTCTTGCCGGGATTGACAGCACTAGATGCGCTAAAATCAACCCTACCAGCTGGAACCGTATCAGGAGCACCTAAGATTCGTGCCATGCGTCGTATCTATGAGCTTGAGCAGGAAAAACGTGGTATTTATGCGGGAGCTATTGGTTATCTATCTGCGACAGGAGATATGGACTTTGCCATTGCCATCCGTACCATGATTCTCAAAAATCAAAAAGCCTATGTTCAAGCAGGTGCAGGTGTTGTTTATGATAGTGTTCCTGAAAATGAATTTTACGAAACGATTAACAAGGCGAAAGCTATGACAAGAATAGGAGATGCCCAATGATTTTATTAGTTGATAACTATGACTCTTTTACCTATAATTTGGCACAATACCTAGGGACATTTACAGAGGTAAAGGTCTTGCGTAACGATGATGAGAACCTCTATGAAGAGGCGGAAAAAGCTGACGGGCTAGTCTTTTCACCGGGTCCAGGTTGGCCAGCTGATGCGGGTAAAATGGAAGCCTTGATTAAGGATTTCGCTGGTAAAAAACCGATGATGGGAATTTGCTTGGGGCATCAGGCTATTGCGGAAACTTTTGGTGGTAAACTTGGCTTGGCTAAAAATGTCATGCATGGAAAACAAAGTAACATCACTTTTGAAACGCCATCGCCTATTTTCAAGGATATCGACAATGATGTCCCAATCATGCGTTACCATTCCATCGTTGTTGACCAAATGCCAGAGGGCTTTGATGTGACAGCTATCACAACTGATGATCAAGAAATCATGGCCATTCAACATAAGGAGCTACCTATTTACGGTTTACAATACCACCCAGAAAGCATCGGAAGTCCAGATGGGCTTAAGATGGTTGAAAATTTCGTAAAAATCGTTGCAGGCTAGTTGGACAGTCTTTGGACTAGATTTGTCTACGCTCAAAATCTCTCGCGTGCATCAGAAAACATTGAACAGTTTTTAAAAGGAAAACAGATATGAAAGAAATATTCCTACAAATCTCAAACCGCCAAGACTTGTCTCAAGATCAAGTCCAAGCAGTCTTTGAGCGCATTCTCAAAAATGAAGTCTCAGAAAGCCAAATTGCTGCCTTCCTTATGGGGCTTAAGACTAAGGGGGAAACAGCAGACGAAATCACAGGTATTGTGCGTGCCCTCAAATCACATGCGACTGTCTTGCCTGAGACTTTCACAGATGCTATGTGTAACTGTGGAACTGGTGGGGACCAGTCTTATAGCTTCAACATTTCGACTACTGTTTGCTTTGTTCTAGCAGCAGGCGGTATTCGTATGGCCAAGGCTGGTAACCGTTCGATTTCCTCTAAATCTGGTTCAGCTGACGTGCTTGAAGCCCTTGGAATCAACGTTGCGGCATCACCAGAAACCCTATCTAAAGCACTTGACGAGGTTGGTTTGGCCTTTATCTTTGCTCAAACCATGCATCCAGCTATGCGTTTTATCGGTCCAGCCCGCCAAGCTCTTGGGATTCCAACGATTATGAACTTGGTTGGGCCACTGGCTAATCCGCTTGACCTTGAGACGCAACTCATGGGGCTCTATCGTGTGGAATTACAAGAAATTGTTGCTAATGCTATTCAACAGTTGGGACGTAAACGTGCGGTTATTATCACAGGTCCTGACAATATGGACGAAGCTGCCCTCTATGGCACTAACACCTACACCCTTTTGGAAGATGGTCACATCAGCCAACACACTTTCACTTATGAAGATTTGGGTATGGAAAAGGTTGAGTTGTCTGACATCACAGGTGGCGATGCCAAGGAAAATGCAGAGATTCTCCTTAGTGTCTTGAAAAATGAAGCTAGTCCTTATCTTGAAACAACAGTGCTTAATGCAGGTCTCGGCTTCTTTGCCAATGGTAAGGTTGAGACTATTAAGGAAGGTGTTGAGCTTGCTCGTCAATTGATTGCGGATGGCTCAGCCCTAGAAAAACTTCGCCAACTCCAAGAGGTACAAGTATGAGTAAAGCCTTTCTCCCAACAATCTTAGAACAAAAAGAAAAAGAAGTGGCCCAGTTGGTCATGGAAGACTTGCAGCCCTTACGTCAGACCTATCGTCTTTATGATTTTCTCAAGTCAAATCAAAACAAGCTTCAAATTATTTCTGAAGTGAAAAAAGCCAGTCCAAGCATGGGTGATATTAACCTAGATGTGGATATTGTGGCTCAGGCCAAGACCTATGAAGAAAATGGGGCAGCCATGATTTCTGTTTTGACGGATGAGGTTTTCTTCAAGGGGGATATTTCCTATTTGAAAGAAATTTCGTCACAGGTGGCTATTCCAACCTTGGCTAAGGACTTCATTATTGATGAGAAACAGATTGTGCGTAGTCGTAATTCGGGTGCGACAGTCATTCTCTTGATTATAGCGGCCTTGCCAGAGGCTCGCCTCAAGGAGCTCTACGATTTTGCGACAAGCCTTGGCTTGGAAGTCTTGGTTGAAACGCATAATCTGCCAGAATTGGAAGTTGCTCATCGTATTGGTGCTGAGATTATCGGCGTTAACAACCGTAATTTGGTCACTTTTGAGACAGATATCAACACCAGTCTTGAGTTATCAACGCATTTCAAGGACAAGCCTGTTTATATTTCTGAGTCGGCTATTTTTACAGGTCAGGATGCTGCCTTAGTTGCCCCATATTTTAATGGGATTCTAGTAGGAACTGCCCTTATGACAGCTGAAAATGTGGCTGAAAAGGTCAAGGAGTTGCAAATTGACAAAGGTTAAAATTTGTGGACTATCGACACCAGAAGCGGTAGCAACTGCAGTTGAAGCTGGTGCTGACTACATTGGCTTTGTGTTCGCCAAGAGCACGCGTCAAGTGAGTCTTGAACAAGCTCACGAGCTAGCTAAAGGGGTGACAGGCCAGACAAAAATCGTCGGTGTCTTTGTCTCACCAAGTCTTGAAGAACTGGAAGAAGCAATTGGTCAGGTTCCCTTAGATATCGTTCAGATTCATGGAGCTTTTGATGAAGACCTGATTCCAAAGATTTCAGTACCAGTTATTCGAGCTATTCAGATTTCGGATAGCGATTCTCAAGTCAAGAGCCAGGCGGATTATCTTCTCTTTGATGCTCCCATTGCTGGTAGTGGCCAGACCTTTGACTGGCAGCTTTTGGCTGACAAGCAGATTGAGCAGTACTATTTCATCGCTGGTGGCTTGACTGTGGACAATGTGGCAGAGGCCAAGGAAACTTTCCAGCCCTATGCCTTAGATGTGTCCTCAGGTGTCGAAACAGATGGTCACAAAGATTTAGACAAGATTAAAGCATTTATAGAAAGAGTGAAAGCATGACATATCAACAACCTGATGCAAAAGGATTTTACGGAAAATTCGGTGGTCAGTTCGTTCCAGAAACGCTGATGACAGCCGTTATTGAATTGGACAAGGCCTATCGTGAAGCCAAGGAAGATCCAAGTTTCCAAGCGGAATTGGATGACCTTCTCAAAAACTATGTGGGACGTGAAACACCTCTTTACCACGCCAAACGTTTGACCGATCATATTGGTGGAGCGCAAATTTATCTTAAACGTGAGGACCTTAACCACACAGGTGCCCACAAGATTAATAATGCCCTTGGTCAAGTTTTGCTTGCCAAACGTATGGGCAAGAAGAAAATCATCGCTGAAACGGGTGCAGGTCAACACGGTGTTGCAACAGCGACAGCCGCAGCCCTTTTTGATATGGACTGTACGATCTATATGGGTGAAGAAGATGTTAAACGTCAGGCGCTTAACGTTTTCCGTATGGAATTGCTTGGTGCCAAGGTATTTAGCGTGACAGATGGTTCGCGCGTGCTTAAGGATGCTGTAAATGCAGCCCTTCGTGCTTGGGTTGCAGGTATCGAGGATACGCACTACATCATGGGATCTGCCCTTGGTCCTGCACCATTCCCAGAAATTGTTCGTGACTTCCAATCTGTCATTGGTCGTGAAGCCAAACGCCAATATGCAGAGATTTCTGGCGGTAAATTGCCTGATGCTGTAATGGCTTGTATCGGTGGTGGTTCAAATGCTATCGGTATGTTCTACCCATTTGTTAATAATAAATCAGTAGCTATGTATGGTGCTGAAGCTTCTGGTTTGGGGCTTGATACTGAAAAACATGCCGCAACCTTTGCCAAAGGCCGTCCAGGTATCCTTCATGGAGCGCTTATGGATGTTCTCCAAGATGCTCACGGTCAAATCATGGAAGCCTTCTCTATCTCAGCTGGTCTGGATTACCCAGGGGTTGGTCCTGAGCACTGTTATTTCAACGAAATTGGACGTGCAACTTACGACTCTATCACAGACGAAGAAGCTCTTGAAGGCTTCAAACTTCTGTCACGTTTAGAAGGTATTATCCCAGCTCTTGAGTCTAGCCATGCCATTGCACTTGCGCAAAAAGTGGCAGCTAAGATGTCGCCAGACCAAAGCCTTATCGTCTGCCTCTCAGGTCGTGGGGACAAGGACGTTATGCAGGTTAAAGAACGTTTCGAAGCTGAAGCAGAAGGGAAATAAACCATGACAAAAACACTAACAAAACACCTACAAGCTATCAAAGACAGTAAACGCGGTATTTTCGTACCTTACATCATGGCGGGTGACCATGCTAAAGGTCTAGACGGACTCTTTGAGACCATAGCTCTCTTGGAAAATAGTGGTGTCTCAGCTATTGAGGTGGGTATTCCATGGTCAGACCCTGTGGCCGATGGTCCCGTTATTGAACTAGCAGGACAACGTAGTTTGGCTAAAGATGTGACTTTAACAGCTATCATCAAGAAGCTCCAAGAACAAAAAACACAGGTGCCTTTGGTTATCATGACCTACATCAATCCAGTTTATCAATATGGTATTGAAGCCTTTGTTAAGGATCTTGCAGAGACATCTGTCAAGGGGCTCATTATTCCTGATTTGCCAGACGAACACGCTGACTTTATTACCCCTTATTTGAAAGATAGTGATATTGCTCTCGTGCCTTTGGTGAGCTTGACTACAGGTATTGACCGTCAGAAACAGTTGATTGATGGTGCAGAAGGCTTTATCTACGCCGTTGCCATCAATGGTGTCACAGGTAAGACTGGTAATTACCGTGATGACCTTGACAAACACTTGGCTAACTTGACTGCCCATGCAGACATTCCAGTTCTCACAGGTTTTGGTGTGTCAACAGAGGACGACATCAAACGCTTTAACGCTGTATCAGACGGTGTTATCGTAGGATCAAAAATTGTCCGTGACCTTCACGACGGTAAGGAAAAAGAAGTCGCAGAATTTGTTACATTCGGTTCACATTTTGAAAAATAGAAGATGATGCTCTCCAGAAA
Organism: Streptococcus sp. CCH8-H5; assembly: GCF_001556505.1. NCBI lineage: Bacteria > Bacillati > Bacillota > Bacilli > Lactobacillales > Streptococcaceae > Streptococcus > Streptococcus sp. CCH8-H5. The sequence goes on from NZ_LSIZ01000032.1 coordinate 171,441, forward strand.
TGGGGAGTGTTTTTTATCAAAAACATTCTTGGGGATGATTTGATTTTCTTAGTTTCCAGTATTATACTATGGGTGAATAGTGGCAATTAAATTTATCTCTGGTTTTTATTTTCATCCCACTTATAGAAAGGAGGTAGACAAATGAAAGTATCATTAAGGGTAATACTAGGAGTCTGTTTCTTAATAGGAGCCTTACTATTTTTCTATCGTGGAGAGAATCACTATGCACTGATTTTCCTTGTGGTTGGTGTCTTATATCTCTACAAGGGCTTAAGCTGAGGGTTAAATCTCGTATGGAATGAATAAGCCTGTTTAGTGACATCTATGTCACTATTTTTTTCTTTTTGGAAGCTATAGAATGATTTTATAACTAAAAAGAAAGGAAGAGAGGGCATCACTGAACATGATTGATTATATTTTTTCATTCTTTCTATCACACAAGAAAGCTCTAGCAATACTCTTTATGATTATTTGTTTGGCTTTTATTTACCCTGGCATGTTTAAATTTTTGTATGTTGAAGGCAGGGATTTTGGCCGTAGCCTTGTCAACTCAATTTTATCTTAGTAAAGTGAGGCACCTCTTAGGAGGTGTTTGTTTTTTTAAAATAAATCTACAAATGTAGACAAAAAACTCTTGACACACTTTTGCGATAGTGTTAAAATAAATCTACAAACGTAAACAAATAATAACATTCAGAAAGGAACTATCATGCTGACAATTTCATCTGCGGAATGGGAAGTCATGCGAGTGCTCTGGGCTAAGGGGCAAGCGACTTCTTCAGAGATTATAGCAATTCTATCTAAGAAGCTAGACTGGTCGGCTTCGACAGTAAAGACCTTGATTGGACGTTTGGCGGACAAGGGTTATCTAACCAGTCAGCGTCAAGGACGAGGGTTTATCTATCAAGCTAGCTTGGGGGAAGATGAGGCGAATTTTCAGGCTTTAGAAGCTGTTTTTGACAAGATTTGTTTGACCAAACATAGCGATTTGTTGGGTCAACTCATGGCAAAGACGCCGATGACCCAAGCCGATGTGGATAAGTTACAGGCCTTGCTTGCAGCAAAAGAACTTGTGGATCAGGTGGTTTGTGACTGTGTGCCTGGCCAATGTGCTTGTGGGCATCATATGGAGGTGATATAGGAATGGCAAAAGAAACCTTTGTGGTTAATGGGATGACCTGTGCATCCTGTGTAGCCAATGTTGAAAATGCTGTTAATAAGTTGGATGGTGTGGACAAGGCTGTGGTCAACCTAACCACCGAAAAAATGTCTGTGGATTATGCTGGGGATAAGGTTAGTCCAGAAGCTATTGAAAAAGCTGTGGCTGACGCTGGTTATGAGGCTGAAGTCTACAATCCAGAGACAGCTAAAAGTCAGGAAGAACGTGAAGAAGACAAGATTCACAAGGTGCGTGAGCGTCTCGTTTGGTCATCAATCTTCACCGTTCCCCTCTTTTATCTAGCTATGGGTCCAATGGTCGGTCTACCTGTGCCAAACTTCTTGTCTCCTCATCATGCAGCCTTGACTTATGCCTTGGTTTTGCTAGTTTTGACAGTGCCCGTCATGTGGCTGGGCCGTTCCTTCTATAGTAATGGTTTTCGTACCTTGGCCAAGGGTCACCCTAATATGGATGCCTTGGTAGCCTTGGCAACATCGGCAGCCTTTCTTTATAGTCTCTATGGTACTTACCACATTTCTTTGGGGCATGCCCATCACGTCCACCAACTTTATTTCGAGTCAGTGGCCGTTATCTTGACCCTGATTACTCTAGGTAAGTATTTTGAAACCCTCTCTAAGGGTCGAACTTCAGAAGCTATTAAGAAACTTATGCACTTGTCAGCCAAGGAAGCAACTGTCCTTCGTGAAGGTAAGGAAGTCAAGCTTCCTGTGGATAAGGTTGTTCTTGGTGACCATATTTTGGTCAAACCTGGGGAAAAGATAGCCGTGGATGGTCAGGTAATTTCTGGTAGCTCTGCTATTGATGAGAGTATGCTTACAGGTGAGTCACTTCCTATTGAAAAATCTGCTGGTAAACCAGTATTTGCAGGTTCTATTAATGGTCAAGGTAGTCTGATTTATGAGGCGGAAAAGATTGGTAAGGACACCTTGCTTTCCCAAATCATCAAATTGGTTGAGGATGCCCAACAAACCAAGGCTCCTATTGCCAAGATTGCCGATCAGGTGTCAGCGGTCTTTGTTCCCGTTGTCATGGCTATCGCCCTTGTTTCAGGTCTCTTCTGGTACTTTATCATGGGACAAACCTTTACCTTCGCTATGACTGTAGCAGTCAGCGTCTTGGTTATTGCTTGTCCATGTGCATTGGGACTTGCGACACCGACAGCCATCATGGTTGGTACAGGACTTGGTGCTGAACACGGTATTCTCTACAAGCGTGGAGATGTGCTCGAGTTAGCTCATAAGGCTGATGTCCTCGTTTTTGACAAGACAGGAACCATTACTCAGGGTAAACCTCAGCTCGTTTCTAGCTATTCTTATGGCAATAGCGGAGCAGCCTTGCAACTTTTGGCATCCTTGGAAGCCAAGTCCGAACACCCTTTGGGTCAAGCCATCCTTGTGGCAGCAGAAAATGCTAACTTGGACTTGTTGGAGATGGACAATTTCTCAAGTTTGACTGGACGAGGACTAACTGCAAGCTATGCAGGAAAAACTTATCTAGCTGGGAATCAAACCCTTATGGCTGATGAAAAAGTCGACTTGACTTCAGCACAAGCTGATTTCCAAAGCTTGACAGCTGATGGTCAGACACCAATTTTCCTAGCTGAAGATAGTAAGTTAATCGGACTTTTTGGTGTAGCTGATCAGGTTAAAGCAGATAGTGCTGATATGGTGGCAGCTCTTCATCAAATGGGCAAGGAAGTCATCATGTTGACTGGTGATAATGACCAAACAGCCCAAGCCATCGCTCAAAAGGTTGGTATCAAGCGTGTTATCAGTCAAGTGCTTCCGCAAGAGAAATCTAGGGTGATTAGCGACCTTCAGGCAGAAGGAAAATCAGTCATCATGGTTGGTGATGGTATCAATGATGCCCCAGCCCTTGCGACTGCTGATATCGGTATTGCCATGGGTTCAGGGACAGATATTGCCATGGAAAGTGCCGATATGGTCCTTATGAAACCAAACCTCATGGATGTCGTTAAGGCTCTGAAAATTAGTCAAGCAACTATCACAACGATTAAAGAGAACCTCTTCTGGGCCTTTATCTACAATATCCTGTCTATCCCAGTGGCCATGGGTGTCCTCCACCTCTTTGGTGGCCCGCTTCTTGACCCAATGATAGCAGGACTGGCTATGAGCTTTAGCTCTGTCTCAGTCGTCCTCAATGCTCTGCGCCTCAAACGTCGCAAAGTCTAAGTGTCGATTGCTTATGCCCTCTATCAATTAAGACGTGTATCAAAAAACAATTTAAAGAAAAGGAAGAAAGAAAAATGACAAAAACATATAACATTACAGGAATGAAATGCCAAGGCTGTGTTAACACCGTTACCGAAAAACTCTCTGCTGTCAAAGGCGTAGACAAGGTTCAAGTTGACCTCGAAAACAAACAAGTCACTATTGAAGGGAAACCATGGAAGTGGTCTCTCAAACGTGCCCTCAAAGGCACTAAGTTCGAGCTTGGTGACGAAATTTAAGACAGGAAAATAACAGCTCTTAGGCTGTTTTTTTCTGCCCATAATCTTTTTGAAAATCCCTTCCTTTTGTGATATGATTAAAGTAATTATGTTCTCAAAATTGAGACTAGAAAATCAAGAAAAGAAAACGGTATACCTATGTCTAAACAAACCCTTATCCTTCTCTACGGTGGACGTTCAGCAGAACGTGAAGTGTCTGTGCTCTCAGCTGAGAGTGTTATGCGTGCGGTGGATTACAGCGCATTTGAGGTTAAAACCTACTTTATCACTCAGTCTGGTGATTTTATTAAAACACAAGAATTTACAGAAATACCAGGTGATGACGAGAAGCTCATGACTAATGACACAGTTGTGGCTAGTCAGGCTATCAAACCAAGCGATATTTATGAAGAAGGCGCTGTGGTATTCCCAGTTCTTCATGGTCCTATGGGTGAGGATGGTTCTATCCAAGGTTTCCTCGAAACCCTCAAATTGCCATATGTGGGTACTAATGTTCTTTCTTCAAGTGTGGCTATGGACAAGATTATGACCAAGCATATTCTTGAAGTTGCTGGTGTGCCTCAGGTTGCCTACACAGTCTTCATCGAGGGTGAAGATTTGGAAGTAGCAGTAGCTGAAACGCTTGAAAAATTGACCTTCCCAGTGTTTGTCAAACCTGCTAACATGGGGTCATCTGTTGGGATTTCTAAAGCTGAAAATGAAGCAGAGCTTCGTGCAGCGATTGATTTGGCTCTCAAATATGATAGTCGTATCTTGATTGAGCAAGGTGTGGTTGCCCGAGAAATCGAGGTTGGTATCCTTGGCAATACAAATGTCAAAACGACTGATCCAGGTGAAGTAGTCAAAGATGTGGCTTTCTATGACTACCAAGCCAAGTACATTGACAATAAGATTACCATGGACATCCCAGCTCACGTGCCTGCAGAAGTCATGACACAAATGCGTGCCTATGCGGCTAAGGCCTTCCGTGCTCTCGGTGGTTGTGGTCTTGCCCGCTGTGATTTCTTCCTGACAGAGGATGGAGCCATCTACCTTAACGAGCTCAACACCATGCCAGGTTTCACCCAATGGTCAATGTACCCACTTCTTTGGGAAAATATGGGACTTTCTTACTCAGACCTTATCAAGGAATTGGTAGACTTGGGACAAGAAATGTTTGATAAACGTGAAAGCCATTTGATTTAAGAAATATGATTTAGAACACAAACATCTTAGTCTTGGAGAAATCTCTGAGACTGAGGTGTTTTTTTCTTTACAGAAATCCAGATTTTATTTATATCTTTTCTTTATCACCTCGATAAAAAATACATATTATCCAAATAATCTAACAGGTGGTAGAATAAATCTAACGTTTCAAATGAAATAAAGCAACTCGTTCGTGTTTGATGAAGATTTGCGTATCGCGATGATTATTAGAGGCGAGTGAAGGTCAAAGGGCTAGAAGTAGATGGCAGTCAGCAAGTGTTGACGAAATTTTACACGCCTTTTGTATCTTAAATGAGGAGGTAAGTTTTGGACTGGTCCATTGTTCAACAGTATTTGCCCTTTTATCAGAAGGCATTCTTTTTAACTTTACATATTGCCGTTCTGGGGATTCTTGGTTCCTTCCTTTTGGGCTTGGTGGTGAGTGTTATTCGTCATTACCGAGTGCCGATTTTGAGTCAGCTTTCGACGGCTTATATTGAGTTATCTCGTAATACGCCGCTCTTGATTCAGCTTTTCTTTCTCTACTTTGGCTTGCCTCGTATAGGTTTGGTTCTATCGTCAGAGGCTTGTGCTGTGGTAGGTTTGATTTTCTTGGGTGGTTCCTATATGGCGGAGTCCTTCCGAAGTGGCCTAGAGGCTGTTAGTCAGACCCAGCATGAAGTGGGGTTGTCTATTGGTTTGACGCCATTCCAAGTCTTTCGCTATGTGGTCCTTCCTCAGGCAGTGGCTGTGGCGCTTCCGTCATTTAGTGCTAACGTCATCTTCCTTATCAAGGAAACGTCAGTATTCTCAGCGGTAGCCTTGGCGGATCTGATGTATGTGGCCAAGGATTTGATTGGTCTTTACTACGAAACGGATGTGGCTCTAGGCATGTTGGTGGTGGCTTATCTCTTGATGTTGCTGCCGATTTCTCTAGTCTTTAGTTGGATTGAAAGGAGGTTACGCTATGCAGGATTCGGGCTTTCAGGTTCTTCTTCAGGGGAATAATTTCCTACGTATCTTACAAGGTTTAGGCGTAACTATTGGAATTTCCATCGTCTCGGTTCTTCTGTCCCTTTTACTAGGAACACTTTTTGGGATTGTCATGACTTCGAAGTCTAAGATTATTCGTTTCTTGTCACGTATTTATCTGGAATTTATTCGTATCATGCCCCAGTTGGTCTTGCTCTTTATTGTTTATTTTGGTCTGGCTAGGAACTTTAACATCAATATCTCAGGCGAGCTATCGGCTATTATCGTCTTTACCCTTTGGGGAACGGCTGAGATGGGTGATTTGGTGCGTGGGTCAATCACGTCGCTACCTAGACACCAGTTTGAGAGCGGAAGGGCCCTTGGCTTGACCAATGGGCAACTTTATACCTATGTGATTATTCCACAAGTCTTGCGTCGCTTGTTGCCTCAGGCTATTAACCTGGTGACACGGATGATTAAGACTACGTCCTTGGTGGTTTTGATTGGCGTGGTTGAGGTGACCAAGGTTGGTCAGCAGATTATCGACAGTAACCGTCTGACTATTCCAACAGCTTCTTTCTGGATTTATGGCACGATTTTGATTCTTTATTTTGCCATTTGTTACCCAGTATCTAAGCTGTCTACTTATCTTGAAAATCGTTGGAGGAATTAAGATGACAGAAAGCATTTTACAAATCAAGGATTTGAAAAAGTCCTTTGGGGACAATGAGATTCTCAAAGGCATCTCCTTGGATATTAAACAAGGTGAAGTCGTTGTTATCTTGGGTTCCTCAGGTTGTGGGAAATCGACCTTGCTACGTTGCATCAATGGCTTGGAGACCATTCAAGGAGGCGATATTCTCCTGGATGGCAAGTCTATCACTGGCAGTAAGAAGGATTTTCATCTGATTCGTCAGAAAATCGGAATGGTCTTTCAAAGTTATGACCTCTTTCCACATTTGGACATCCTGCAAAATCTGATTTTGGGGCCGGTCAAAGCTCAGGGGCGTAATAAGGAAGAAGTCATTGCGGAGGCTGAGAAACTTTTGGACCGTGTGGGACTTCTGGACAAGAAGCATAGCTTCGCACGACAACTGTCAGGTGGTCAAAAGCAGCGTGTGGCCATTGTCCGTTCCCTGCTCATGCATCCTGAAGTTATCCTCTTTGACGAGGTGACGGCGTCGCTTGACCCTGAGATGGTTCGTGAGGTTCTGGAATTGATCAATGACCTCGCTCAAGAAGGACGGACCATGTTGATTGTGACCCATGAGCTTCAGTTTGCGCGTGCCATCGCTGACCGTATTATCTTTATGGATAAGGGAGTCATCGCTGAGGAAGGTACTGCTGAAGAATTCTTCAATCATCCAAAGACACAGCGAGCTCAAGAGTTCCTCAATGTCTTTGATTTCAGTCAGTTTGGTGCCTATTTGTAACCCATTGTTTTTAGTGAAAATATAATATTTTAGGAGATATTTATGAAATTAACAAAGAAAATTTTTGCCCTATTAGCCCTCGTCTTTGCCTTGGTGGCAGTGACTGCTTGCTCAAGTAACAGTAGCTCTGGTAAATCAACAGCCAAAGCACGTACCATCGAAGAAATTAAGAAGAGTGGTGAACTCCGTATCGCCGTCTTTGCGGACAAGAAACCTTTCGGTTATGTAGATAACAAGGGTGCTTACCAAGGTTACGATATTGAACTTGGGAACCGTTTGGCCAAAGATTTGGGTGTTAAACCTAAATACGTCTCAGTAGATGCGGCCAACCGTGCAGAATTCTTGATTTCAAACAAGGTAGATATTACCCTTGCCAACTTTACAGTAACTGATGAACGTAAGAAACAAGTGGACTTTGCCCTTCCTTACATGAAAGTCTCAATCGGTGTGGTGTCACCTAAAGACAAGGTCATTAAGGACGTTAAAGAGCTTGAAGGTAAGACTTTGATTGTTACTAAGGGAACAACTGCTGAAACTTACTTTGAAAAGAACTACCCAAATATCAAATTGCAAAAGTATGACCAATATAGCGATGCTTACCAAGCCCTCCTTGATGGTCGTGGCGATGCCTTCTCAACTGATAATACAGAAGTTCTTGCTTGGGCTCTAGAAAATAAAGGTTATGAAGTAGGAATCACATCACTTGGTAACCCAGATACCATTGCCCCAGCCGTTCAAAAAGGTAACAAAGAACTCCTTGACTTTATCAATAAAGACATTAAGAAACTTGGTAAAGAGAATTTCTTCCACAAAGATTATGAAAAAACACTTCGTCCAACTTACGGTGATGCAGCTAAAGCTGATGACCTCGTGGTTGAAGGTGGCGAAGTGAAATAAGACTGACAGCCTTCGTAAGAGGCAAGTCTTGCTTAATGAGAATAAAACAACCACCCCGTGGCTATCTAGCTCAGCTAGCAGCAGGGGTGGTTTTACTTGTTTTAGGGTGATTTTTTTCTCACTTTTTGCTTTTTATGTTTCTCCAACAAATGACAATACATGACAAGAAAAGGGCTCCCATCATTCCCCAAAAAAGAAATGGTTCAATATAATCAAAAAAAGTTTTGCGTTCACCATAGACCGAGGTAGAGCCATCTTTCCAAGTAATGGTTTTGTCCCTATCATCAATCCTTTTGTAGGACTCACCATTATAAGTCAAATAATGATCCTTCCGTACATACATATTCAAATAGTTATGGCCGTTCTTTGTGGGAAGGTCTGAGAACAGACTTTCCTTGGCGTAAACTTCAATGTAGATGGTTCCATCTTTAAGACCTTTAATTTTCTGAGTTCGAGCATTTTTGATAAGGAGTTTTCCATCTTGTATAATTTCCCAATCGTACTTACGACTTTTTCCTCCTTCGTTATAGGAAATAGCAAGCTTGTGATTTTCAGACTGCCATAGCCCGTAGATACTATTTTCACTGATACCATCATAAAAGCATCTAAGATAGATGGTGACTATAGGTACCATGAATAGAAAACAAATCCTCAAAATCTTGACTAAACGGTCTTTGAATTTACCCCAACGTGCTCGCCATCCAGTTTTGTACTTTTGTGTTCTTCGATATTCATTTTGTGAATGATCTTTTCTATCAATTTCCTGTTGATCACTATATTTTTTCTTTATTTGATGCCTCATTTAACCTATTTTTCCTTTTTATATTTTCTTTTGATTTTCCATTCAACGAAAAGGACATATATAAGCAAGCTTCCAAACATTCCAAATACGATATAAGGTTCCAGACGATCAAACAAGGTTATTCGTTGACCGTAAGGGGATTTTGAACCATCTTTCCAGGTAATGCTCTTGTTTTCATCATCAATCAGTTTGTAAGATTCACCATTATAGGTCAGGTAATTGTCTTTACGAACGTACATATTCAAATAGTTAAGGCCGTTTTTAGCGGGGAGGTCTGAAAGCAGGCGTTCCTCAGCGTAAACTTCAATGTAGAGGGTACCATCCTCGAAGCGTTTAATATCATCGATGCGTGCATTTTTAATGAGGACATTTCCATCTTGAACAATATCCCAATCACGCTTACTTCCTTTGCGCCCTCTTTCGTAGGATATGGCAAGCTGATGATTTTCAGATTGCCACAGACCGTAGATACCATCTTTATAAACCCCATCGTCAAAGAAAATCATATGGACGATGAAAATCGGTATCATGAGTAGGAAACATATCATAAACACATTGACTAGACGGTCTGTAAATTTATCCCAGCGTGCTCGCCATCCCGTTTTACGTTTTTGTTCTTTTCGATATGCTTTTTGTGAATGATATTTTCGGTTGAGTTTCTTTCGGTCAGCGTATTTTCTTTTTGATTGGTGTCTCACTTAGTTTTTCTCTCCTCTTTTGCCGAGCCTCTATAATGATAAGAACTGAGCAAATCCCCATAAGTATCAAATAGAGGGCTTCAAAAACCTCATCTATAGTTGTTTTCCGTTCACCATAAGGGCTGGTGGAACCATCTTTCCAAGTGATGGACTTGTTTCCAGAATTGATACGCTTGTAGGACTCGCCATCATAGGTAAGATAATTGTTTTTGCGAAGATAGAAATCCATATAGCTGAAGCCGTCCTTGGTGGGTAGGTCTGTCAGGTAGCCTTCCACAGTGTAGAGCTCCATGTGAAGAGTTCCGTCATTAAGCCGTTTGACTGGGCGAGTTCTAGCAGCATAGATAATATACTTACCATCCTGTACGACTTGCCAGTCGATATTTCCTCGTTTCCGAATATGCTTATAGGAAATCGCTAACTTATGATGATCAGACTGCCAGAGACCATAAATGTTATCTTCATTGACCGTATAGTGCTTGTAGTAATAAAAGCCACCCCATAGCAGTGCAATCAGCACTAAAATAATCAATTCAGCTGTTGGTTCTAGTATGATGAACTTTCTCCAATCAAAGCGCCATCCTTTAGGTTCCTCAATACTTTGGCAGTCGCTATTTATATTTTCCTCTCCTTTAGAGAGAGTGATTAATTTTTTCTTTGTCATACCTAATCCTCTCATCAACCATTGTAACAAATTCATCTCCCAAGCAAAAGCTAGCCTGATTTGTGATATAATTGGGAGTGATTGCGGGCAAGAAAATCTTATTTCTTGTCAGACTTGTAAAAATAAAACAGAGGATTTTAAGATGAAACTGACACTCCATGAAATTGCCAAGGTTGTTGGCGCTAAAAATGATGTCACAGCCTATGAAGATGTTGCCATTAACCAGATTGAGTTTGATAGCCGTAAGATTACAGCGGGCGACCTCTTTTTGCCGCTCAAAGGTGCACGTGATGGACATGATTTTATCCAAGCAGCCTTTGACAATGGTGCTCTAGCGACATTCACAGAAAAAGAATTATCGGCTGATCAAGCCTATATCCTAGTTGATGATGCTCTTGAAGCCTTCCAAAAACTAGCTGCCTACTATCTTGAAAAGACCGGTGTTGACGTTATTGCGGTGACTGGTTCTAACGGCAAGACAACGACCAAGGACATGATTCATGATATCTTGGCCACAACCTATCGTACTTACAAGACCCAAGGTAATTACAACAATGAGATTGGTCTTCCTTATACTGCCCTACACATGCCTGATGATACGGAGAAAATCGTCCTTGAGATGGGGCAAGACCACATGGGAGACATTCACCTCTTGTCAACCTTGGCGAAGCCAAAAACAGCTGTTGTTACCTTAATCGGAGAGGCTCATTTGGAATTCTTTGGTAGCCGTGACAAGATTGCTCAAGGTAAAATGCAAATGCAAGACGGTATGCCTGATGGTAGCCTCTTGCTTGTACCTAGTGATCCTATCGTCGATCCATTCTTGCCAATCAATCTTGAAGTGGTACGCTTTGGGGATAGTGCGGAGCTTACGGTCTCTGAGTTGACAGAGTTCAAAGACCACCTCACCTTCTCAACAAACTTCCTAGACGGACAAGTTACCTTGCCAGTCACTGGAAAATACAATGCCACAAATGCCATGGTTGCTGCCTATGTCGCTAAACACTTGGGTGTAACTGAGGAAAATATCCTCTCAGCTCTTGCTAACTTGCAGCTTACAAAGAACCGTACCGAATGGAAAAAAGCAGCCAATGGTGCTGATATTCTTTCCGACGTCTACAATGCCAATCCAACAGCCATGAAGCTCATTTTGGAGACCTTCTCAGCCATTCCTAAGAATGAAGGAGGAAAGAAAATCGCTGTCTTAGCCGATATGAAAGAACTCGGTGAACAGTCTGTGCAACTTCACACACAGATGATTCTAAGCCTGACACCGGATGCTATTGATACGGTGGTTTTCTACGGTGAAGACATTGCAGAATTGTCACAACTTGCTAGCCAAATGTTCCCACTTGGTCATGTCTATTATTTCAAGAAGACAGCTGATGAAGACCAATTTGACGCTATGGTTAAGCAAATCAAAGAAAGCCTAGGCGAGCACGATCAAATCTTGCTCAAGGGCTCTAACTCTATGAACCTAGCCAAGGTCGTGGAAGAATTACAAGCTAAGAATTAAGTTCTCTAACCTGCTCTCTAAAGCAGGTTTTTGCTTTACCCTGAAATTTGATATAATAGCAGGCATAGTAATTTCAGCAGGAGAAGAGAATGAAGAATTTTTTGACAACCACCCAAACTCATCCACCTCAGATACCTTTGCCCTATTTTTTGCTTATGCTTTTGGCGATGGTACTTCTGAGTTACTTGAGTTGGCGTTGGTATAAGAATAAGATATGGCGTTGGACCTTTCTCACTATCCAAGCCATTCAACTCTTTGCCCTCTATACTTGGTACCTCTGGCAGGGCTTTCCACTTTACATTAGTCTGCCCCTTTACCATTGCCGCATGGCCATGTTTGCTGTTCTCCTCCTGAAAAATAGTAGAATAAAGAGCTATTTCGCTATTATGGGAGTTGTCGGGACTTACTGTGCATTGATTTATCCAGTATTTGATCCCTATGAGTTTCCACATATCACAGGCTTTTCTTTCCTAATTGGCCACTATGCCCTACTTGTCAATAGCCTGAATGCATTATTTAATAGTTATAAAACTCATCCCATCAGCAAGCGGCTGATTGTCGTGGCTACCTTTTTACTAAATCTAGCTTTGGTAATAGTTAATCAGACTATCGGTGGAAACTATGGCATGCTTAAACACACGCCATTTATTATGGGAACTCCCTTATTTGTCAAATACCTTGCCGTTTCAGGAGCTCTGATTATTCTCATGATAATCATGAAAAAAGGTCTGGAGCATTTTGAAGAGAAATATTAAATAAATGAAGAAACACGCTATCAGAAAGTTGATAGCGTGCTTTGTCAATTTATTTGTTTTATTCTAACACAAAACGCTTTCAGAATTGCTTTCACACTGTAATTTGGATATAATAAAAGAGCTGTGCCTGCGAGAATTATCGCAAGCCTTGACAACAAATGTAGCTTTCAAAAGACAGAAATTTTCTGAAAGAAGTGCTACAACGATCTTGCTTTTCGTTCTGGTAAAAACCCTATTGCTATTAGTAGCTCTGGGACATGGAATTTCTGAGATTTACAAAGAAGCTGCTGACATCCATACCACTAAGGAAAAGTAACAAAAAGATTATTTTCAAAGAAGAAAGAAAACTATGAGCATTCAAGACGAAATCAAAAAACGCCGTACTTTTGCCATCATCTCTCACCCCGATGCTGGTAAAACAACAATCACTGAACAATTACTTTACTTTGGGGGTGAAATCCGTGAAGCTGGTACCGTAAAAGGTAAGAAAACCGGAAACTTCGCTAAATCAGACTGGATGGATATCGAGAAACAACGTGGTATCTCAGTAACCTCATCTGTGATGCAGTTTGACTATGCCGGCAAACGTGTCAATATCCTTGATACCCCAGGGCACGAGGACTTCTCAGAAGATACTTACCGTACCCTTATGGCGGTTGACGCTGCCGTCATGGTCGTTGACTCAGCCAAAGGTATCGAGGCCCAAACCAAAAAACTTTTCGAAGTTGTCAAACACCGTGGTATTCCTGTCTTCACCTTCATGAACAAATTGGACCGTGATGGACGTGAGCCACTTGACCTCTTGGAAGAGTTGGAAGAAGTGCTTGGTATTGCCAGCTACCCAATGAACTGGCCTATCGGTATGGGGAAAGCCTTCGAAGGACTTTATGACCTCTATAACGAACGCTTGGAGCTTTACAAGGGTGACGAGCGCTTTGCCAAGATTGAAGATGGTGATACCCTTTTTGCCAACAACCCATTCTATGAGCAAGCTAAAGAAGATATCGAACTCTTGACAGAAGCGGGTAATGAATTCTCTGAAGAAGCTATTTTAGCTGGTGAATTGACGCCGGTCTTCTTCGGTTCTGCCCTTACAAACTTTGGAGTTCAAACCTTCCTCGATACCTTCCTCAAATTTGCGCCAGAACCACATGGCCACAAGACAGTTGATGGTGACGAGATTGATCCTCTTAACAAGGACTTCTCTGGCTTTGTTTTCAAAATCCAAGCCAACATGGACCCACGTCACCGTGACCGTATTGCCTTTGTTCGTATCGTGTCTGGTGAATTCGAGCGTGGTATGAGTGTTAACTTAACCCGTACTGGTAAAGGAGCTAAGCTCTCTAACGTTACTCAGTTTATGGCTGAGTCTCGTGAAAATGTCGAAAATGCCGTGGCAGGAGACATTATTGGGGTTTACGATACAGGAACTTATCAGGTTGGTGATACCCTTACTGTAGGTAAAAACAAATTTGAATTTGAACCACTACCAACCTTTACGCCAGAGTTGTTCATGAAGGTTTCTGCTAAAAACGTCATGAAACAGAAGTCCTTCCACAAAGGAATTGAACAATTGGTGCAAGAAGGAGCCATCCAGCTCTATACTAACTACCAAACAGGCGAATACATGCTTGGTGCCGTTGGTCAACTTCAGTTTGAAGTCTTCAAGCACCGTATGGAAAATGAATACAATGCCGAAGTTGTTATGACACCAATGGGTAAAAAGACTGTGCGTTGGATCCAACCTGAGGACCTTGATGAACGCATGTCATCAAGCCGAAATATCTTGGCCAAAGACCGCTTTGACCAACCAGTCTTCCTCTTTGAAAATGACTTTGCCCTCCGTTGGTTTGCGGACAAATATCCAGATGTAACATTGGAAGAGAAGATGTAATACGGCACAAAAGATGACGATTTTAAATCGTTCATCTTTTGACGCTAGCCACTATCTTGTGGCTAGCTAGCCGTCTCACTAACTACGTCAGACGAATAATATCGATTCGTCTGACTTCGTGTCGTAACATCTTAATAATGATATCTACGTCACATCTCTAAAACAACACAAAATATAGGACTATCTAATCAGATAGTCCTATATTTTTTATAAACCTAATAGTTATCAAGTATACCTATGATTAATTACTTTAGATAATTACGATTATGATAAATCAAGCCAGCTTCTAAAAGTATGCAAATTGTTGATAGCCAGAAACTTGTTGTAATTCCAAAACTTTCAGTAATAGAACTCATCAGAAAGACGAAAACTGAAAAAGCAAGGGTTGAAATGACTTCAAATACAGAATAAACATGTACTAACTGATTTTCATCCACAGTTTCTTGAAGAAAGACACTTTCAGGGACTTCTTTTAACTGAGAAAAGAAGCCGATTAAACTTGAGAAAATTAAAAATGTTTGTGTGTTTGAAAAAAAGAGGATACTGGCTGTGATGGTCGCCATTGCTAAGAGTGGAAAGAGAATACTTTTCCACTTATGAGCTAAAAACTTTTCGGATAGTTTGTAGACAATTATTCCACCTAAAATGATACCAAGGGAATAGGCTGTATTTGAGTAGCCCCAGTAACTTTCAGTTTGTTTTAACACCTCGGTTACAAAAACAAGGATTACAGATGACACCCAGATTGTATTGGAGAAGTCCTCTAATAAATTTGCTTGGACAAATAACTTTAATTTAGGATTTTTTGCAACTAACTTCCATCCTTTTACTAGAGTATCCAGATTAGTCTCCGCCTCTAACTGCTCTATTTTAGCCTGTGGGAGAAAGAGCATCACAGAAGTAGAAAGAAGATAAAGAAATAGGACTATCAACATTGTAGAAAATAGGCCAACCGAAGCGTAAAGGAGTCCTCCTAGTCCCCAACCAATCAATTGCACTCCCTCACCACTCATTGATAAGGCAGCATTTGCCTTTCCCAAATTTGTGGCATATCTAGGAATCATGGCAAAAGATACGGGCGACGCAAAGCCATCTAAGATAGAAATAGCGACAACAAAGATATACATTCCTAAGGCTGGAACAAATTGAGCCTTAAAGAGCATTACAAGGAGTATTGCTAATAAAAAAGTCTTTCCACATTGAGTGAATGAAAGAACTCTATTTAGAGCTAGTTTTTTAGTCACCAATGGCACTAGAAGACTTGCCACGAAAGCTGATAATCCGATTAGAATCGGAACCATTGAGGTCGCAATAACGGATTTTGTAATGACGTAGATATTTGCAATGAGAGATACCCTGAGAAAAATGTCAGCTAAGTTAGCAAATAATTGAGAGAGAAGTAATTTCAGAAAGGATTTAGACATATCGTTTCTCCATATTGGTTACCAAATCTGGAAATGAAATTGGATTCACATATTCTTTAAACAAAATAATTTTACAAGAATAATAATCTTATTTAATAAATTCCCATATATGCTTTCTAACTGTTTTCCTCTATCAATTTTTTCAAATGTGCTTCATAAGTCTTTGCAATATGCTCGCTCCCTGCCAATTTCATGGCCCCAATATATTTTTTCATTTCGATAATGGACTGATTATTTCCTTCTTTTTTATATTGATAATAATTTTGTGCATATTGAAAAACCAATCGTTCATAAATTTCAGTCTCGATAAAAAAGCATTGGTTTAATTGTTTTTCAAAATACAGTGCATCAATGAGTTCTTCTCTTTCTATGCATGTAATATAAACATTTAATAACATGGTTGATATCATGCGTCGATTATTAGGAATCTCTTTGTAAAAATCAGACCTTCTAGACATCTCCTTTGCCAAAACCATAAGAGTCTCATGGTTCAACACATCTAAGGTATTTGCAAAAATCAATAATTCATAATACCCCCAGTACTCGACACTAAATAGATAATCGGTTAAATCAGCTAGGTCCTGTTGCGTATAGTAGCTTTCTCCAGATAAATCTTGCAAGCGAATTTTTAATAAAATAGTATTAATGTGATGAAATTTCTCTCGTTTAGGTTCTGATTCTAATTGATAATTAAGTAACTTCTTTAATCCATCGATATCATGAGTTGATACAAAAAGTTGAATTTTTGACAATAGCTCATTCAGATCATCACGATGAAAATCATGGACAGCATACATGAATTCGTCAATAGGCATATTAATCTCGTCTAATATTAACATAAACTTTGTAATGGTTAAGTCTGTCTGTCCTTTTTCAAAACGAGACAGTTGAGATGTCGAGATACCAGCTTTTGCGACATCTTTTAATCGTATCCCTCTTGATTTACGAAATTTTTTAAAAATTGCTCCAAATTTTTTCATGGAAGCCTCCAGTTTGCATATATGGGAATATATATTTTTTTGTATCTTAACATAAAATACAGGAAAACAAAAGTGAGGTTATTACTGTGAATAGGCAATGATTGCTGTTTTTTATAAACACACAAAAAACCATAGGACTGCCACTAAAGACTGTCCTATGGTTTCTTTTATTTTTCTGTATTGAGTAATATGCCTAGGAATCGTTGTAGGGCGAAGAAAACAATGAGGCTGGCCAATGTTTCTCCTAGGAAAGATGAGCTATTGACAATGAGTGAATAGAGATAAGGGCTTTGTCCCTTAGGGGCATAACTTCCCCAAAAGATGACACCGGCTATAAAGTGAATGAGGTAACGAGCAAAGCTACCAAGCAGAATCCCCCAAGTGATAAGCATCAGAGACTTGACTTTATTGTCTTGTTTAATGGCTTTATCAAGGGCTGGTTTGACCACACCACTGATACCAATCAGACTAAAGGCGACAAAGTATTCCAGAAAACCTTGTGTTAAGGTTAGCCAACCACCGGCGGCTTGCCCTGTAACAACTTGAAGTAGCCCCCAGATAAGACCGCCCATAGCACCAGCTTTTAAGCCCCAGCGAAAACTGAGGAGAAAGATGGGCACCATCTTAAAGGAAAGGGAAATCCAAGGGCCTAGTGACATGGGTTGAGTAACTAGGTCCAGGATATAAGCAATGGTTGCAAAAAGGGCAACCTCAATCATTGGTCGAATACTTGTTTTCGACATAAAAAAACCTCCTATACCAATCGTCTTGATTGGCTATTTTTGCCACATCAAAACGTTGTCATAGAAGTTCTTCTATTTCAATCTATTTTGAGACACATCCCTACGCAGGTTCTAACCTGATCAGGTGGTAAGAGTTTAGGCAAGTCTTGAAGAAAAAATTCAAGCTAGCCATTCTCAGCAATTGCTCCTCTTGTGACTCCTTAATTGTACTACCAGAAACCCATTTCTGCAAGTGTCTGAAATCCTAAAATTGTGGTATAGTTAAAGCAAGGATTATCTTTACAATAAAAAAGGAGAAATAACTATGGGACTTTTTTCAGGACTGCTTGGCAATGCATCTAAAAAAGATAATGATAAGGTTGAGCGCCAATTGGAGGGCATCTTAATTCCAGGTGAACAGGTGGAGTTAGCTTATGTCCTTGTTCGTGACTTGATTGTCTTTACAGAGAAGCGCTTGATTTTAGTCGATAAACAAGGTGTTACAGGGAAGAAGACTTCTTACAAGTCTATCCCTTATCACTCAATCTCTCGTTTCACTGTAGAGAGCTCGGGCCACTTTGACCTAGATGCTGAACTTAAGATTTGGATTTCATCAGCACTGGAGCCTGCAGAGGTCCTTCAATTTAAGAGTGATAATAATGTATTTGAAATCCAACAAGCTTTGGCAGCAGCAGTGCTTGAGTAATGAGGAAGAAAAATGTTTATTGAAAAAGAACTGGGTTATAAGCGTCACTGGATTAATATTGACTCAGATATTATTTCTGAGCAATCCTATCTTTATACCAAGTATGATATTGATCAGGAAACCATAGAGTATGCCTTGGATAAAAATGAACGAGCCCACATGGATTACAACCGTGAGACTGGGACAATCACCTTTATCTATAATGTTCTGGCGCTTGAAAAGGACAAGGAACACTATGAAACCATTCCTCTGACCTTTATTGTTCAAGATACACGTTTGGTGACCATTAGTAACGAGGATAACGCTTATGTGATAAGCAAGATGCAAGATTATGTGGATAACCATGAGGATTTGTCTATCTACAAATTGCTCTTTGCAGGACTTGAGATGATTTCAAATGCCTACTATCCCGTCATTGAACGTTTGGATCAGCAAAAGGATGAGGTTAGTCGACGCCTAAGACAGACAACGACAAGTAAGAATCTTTACGACCTTTCAGATTTGGAAACAGGCATGGTCTATTTGGTGGCTGCAGCCACACAAAACCGTCTTCTATTGGAACACATCAAGGGGCACGCCATTTATCGTCGTCTCAATGAGGTCGAAAAAGAACAGTTTGATGATGCCATGATTGAAGCTAGACAGTTAGTAGCCATGACGGACCTCATTTCTAAGGTCTTACAGCAATTATCAGGTTCTTATAACAATATCCTAAACAACAACCTGAACAACAACTTGAGCAATCTGACCATTATTGAGGTACTCTTGGGAGTGCTTGCCGTTATTACCGGTTTCTTTGGGATGAATGTTCCTCTACCGTTTATGACTGTCAGTCTAGCCTGGATTTTCATCATTATCGGTAGTGCGATTCTTTGTTTGGTCTTGGCCCGCTACTTGCGTTGGTTGGTCCATAAATAATAATTAGTGGCTGAAACCGTCTTCTCAAATTGGAGGCGGTTTTAAAACGTTATTCACTGTCTTTTTATTCTTAAATATGATAGACTAGATGAGTTGTTAAAATAAACGACTATTAAATACAGGTAGTTAACATACTACACAACCAAGTCTCATAAGGTGGCTTCGCACCGCCTTCAAATAGAAAGAAGAATACTTTGAAATTTACAGATTTAAACCTATCAGAAGACATCCAATCAGCTGTTGTAGCTGCCGGTTTTGAAAAGCCATCACCTATCCAAGAGTTGACGATTCCACTGGCTCTTGAAGGTAAGGATGTTATCGGTCAGGCCCAAACTGGTACTGGTAAAACAGCTGCCTTTGGTTTGCCGACCCTAGATAAAATTCGTACAGAAGAAAATACAATCCAAGCCCTTGTGATTGCCCCAACACGTGAGTTGGCAGTGCAATCTCAAGAAGAGCTTTTCCGTTTTGGCCGTGATAAGGGCGTTAAGGTTCGCTCAGTCTACGGTGGCTCTAGTATTGAGAAACAAATTAAGGCCCTCCGTTCAGGTGCCCACATTGTTGTAGGGACACCAGGTCGTCTCCTTGACCTTATCAAACGTAAAGCTCTGAAACTCAATAATATCGAGACTTTAATTTTGGATGAAGCTGATGAAATGCTTAACATGGGCTTCCTTGAAGATATTGAAGCTATCATTAGCCGAGTACCAGAAGAACGTCAAACCCTTCTTTTCTCAGCAACTATGCCTGATGCCATCAAACGTATTGGTGTGCAGTTCATGAAAGATCCTGAGCATGTGAAAATCAAGGCTAAAGAATTAACAAATGTTAACGTTGACCAATACTTTATCCGAGTGAAGGAACAAGAGAAGTTTGATACCATGACCCGCCTTATGGACGTTGACCAACCAGAATTGTCAATTGTCTTTGGACGT
Organism: Streptococcus sp. CCH8-H5; assembly: GCF_001556505.1. Taxonomy (NCBI): domain Bacteria; kingdom Bacillati; phylum Bacillota; class Bacilli; order Lactobacillales; family Streptococcaceae; genus Streptococcus; species Streptococcus sp. CCH8-H5. The sequence continues at coordinate 191,592 of NZ_LSIZ01000032.1, forward strand.
ACCAAACGTCGTGTGGATGAGTTGACACGTGGTTTGAAACTTCGTGGTTTCCGTGCAGAAGGTATCCACGGTGACCTTGACCAAAATAAGCGTCTTCGTGTTATCCGTGACTTCAAGAACGACCAAATCGATATTTTGGTTGCGACAGACGTTGCAGCGCGTGGTCTTGACATTTCAGGTGTCACTCACGTCTACAACTACGATATTCCACAAGATCCAGAAAGCTACGTTCACCGTATTGGACGTACAGGACGTGCAGGCCAATCAGGTCAATCTATTACTTTCGTAGCACCAAATGAAATGGGTTACTTGGGAATTATCGAAAACTTGACTAAGAAACGCATGAAAGGTCTTAAGCCACCAACAGCTCAAGAAGCCTTCCAAGCTAAGAAGAAAGTTGCCCTTAAGAAAATCGAACGTGACTTTGCGGATGAAGCTATCCGTTCTAACTTTGACAAGTTCAAAGGTGATGCGGTTAAATTGGCTCAAGAATTCACTCCTGAAGAATTGGCACTTTACATCTTGAGCTTGACCGTTCAAGACCCAGAGACAATGCCAGAAGTGGAAATTGCTCGTGAAAAACCATTGCCATTCAAACCATCAGGTGGTGGTTTTGGTGGTAAAGGCGGCAAAGGTGGCCGTAGCAACCGTGGTCGCGATAACAACCGTCGTGGTGGATACCGTGGCGACCGTAACCGCGATGACCGAGACGGTGGCCGTCGTGACTTCAAACGCAAGTCTAAGAAGAATAGCCGTGACTTCGAAAACCATGGCAACAAACGCCCACACCGTACCTCAAGCGAGAAGAAAAACGGCTTTGTTATCCGTAACAAGGGTGATAAATAAACAATGAAAACGCTCTATGAAAATAGAGCGTTTTTTTATATACCTATTTTTTGAGACTTCCCTTAGGTGAGTGCGGACGTCAGCGAACTTTTTCAAAGTTCCTAATTATAGTATTTTTTTATGAAAGCGCAAACATTTTAAGTGTAAAATAGTTATTATTAGAAAGTAGAAGTAGTAGTCTCAAGTAAATTCAAAAAAACACACGGTTATTTTTCCGTGTGTTCTTTGATATAGGCTAGTTTTTTCTCTCGGCTTTTTTTCTTAAAGAGTGCTTCGGCGCTCATGGCTTCAGGCTTGCTAGCGAAGGCTTCTGAGTAGAGGAGTTTAACTGGTAGGCGAGCTCTGGTATACTTAGCGCCCTTGCCTGAGTTATGGGTTTTGAGGCGGCGTTCGACATCTGTGGTGTAGCCTGTATAGAGGGTGCCATCAGCACACTCAACCACATACATGTAGGCCTTGCTATCCTTTTCTGTCATCGTTTAGGACTCACCCTCAGTCTTTTTTCCAAAGTAAATCTCATAAATTTCGTCAGTATAATCGCCATTTTCCTTATGCACAAAGAGTGGTGGAAGGATTTTCAAGCCATCTGTCGAGCCGTCTTTAATGGCTTCAATCAGGAGCATATTTGCCTCACGTCCCATCTTAGGATAGATAAACTGGATGCGTTTAGGTGCTAGATTATACTGGCGCATGGTGTCGATGATATCCAAAAAACGATCTGGGCGATGTACCATGGCAATGCGTCCATTGGATTTGAGGGCATGACGAGCGACCTGGCAAATTTCCTCTAGATTGGTTGTGATTTCGTGACGGGCCAAGAGGTAGTGCTCGGACAGATTCTTCTTGGACGTTTCTGTCGCCTTAAAGTAGGGTGGGTTACAGAGAATAAGGTCCACCTGAGATCGTGGAGCATGGTCAAGCAAATTTTTCAGGTCGTCATTAACAACGGTCACCTGGTCCTCTAGTTGGTTAAGAGTGACGGAACGTTTAGCCATGTCAGCCAAGCGTTCTTGTAGCTCAACCAAGGTAATTGGTGCTTCAGTTCGTGTACTAGCAAAGAGGCCAACGGCACCATTTCCCGAACAGAGGTCGACGATTAACCCCTTCTTTGGAATTTTTGGGAATCGCGAGAGGAGGACACTGTCGATAGAATAGCTGAAGACCTCCTTATTTTGAATGATTTTTACATCTGTGGAGAAGAGTTGGTCAATGCGTTCTCCATCTTTTAAAATTGGGTTTGTCATAGCTTTTATTGTAACAAAAAACAGCTCCCAAAGGAACTGTTGTGAGTGATTACTCTAGGACACCAAAGGTGTAACCTTGATCTTTGAAGTATTCGATAATTTGTGGAAGGGTCTGAACTGTGAGCTCCTTACCAGCAGTGTCGTGCATAAGCACAACCTTAACATGACTCTCAGGGAAATATTTTTGTGAACCATCCAAGTAGGCCATCATGGTTTCAGATGTCGTTGGGCGAACAGAGGCTGGTTCTGCATCACCACAAAGCATGTTCCAGTCAATCCACTGGACACCTTCCTTGGCGAGAGCTTGGTCAGTACTTTCTAAACCTTGCCATGACATATGACCACCAGGATAACGGAAGATTCTTGTCTTGAAGTCTTTACCTAGGATGGCTTGGAAATTAGCCATGGTTTGGTTAACCTCAGAAACAATCTGACTTTGATTAGGAACACGTCCTGGATAAAGGAGATTAAAGTTATGGCTGAGGCTATGGTTGGCAATCGCATGTCCTTCTGTAATTTGGCGTTTGAGGATGTCCGCATTTTCTTGTGTAATGGTGTAACCAATGTGGAAGAATGTGGCGTGAACACCGTATTCTTTCAAAATACTCATGACTTGTGGGGTCAGTGTTGGATCAATCCCATCGTCAAATGTTAAAAAGACTACCTTGTCGTCGATATCCTGAGACTGGCCTCGAATAGTGTTATTCACAGCAGTAACATCGTAAGCATAGTCAGAAGCTGCAATGCTGTGGTTACTACCTTTCTTGAGTTGTGTTTCATCATCTTCTTTAGCTTTTTCTGAAGATGAGCTTGTGCTATTAGCGACTTGTTCAGTCTTTTCAGCCTTGGCTACTTGTTCAGATTTCGTGTTATGGCGTTGGAATAGGACAAAGCCTAGGATAGCCAGAACAGCCAAGTTTGCAATAATGAGGCAAAGATTAAGTGCCTTTCGATTTTTCCCTATAATCTCAATACTTTTTTTCATAGTTACATTATAGCTCAAACTATTAGAAAGTGCCACACCATTTTCAAGACTTTTACAAAGAAATTCGGTGAAAAAAGAGCTCCTTTTTTGGTATAATAGTAAAAAACTTGTAGAAAAAGAGGTAAAAACGTGTTTTACGCTTATTTACGTGGGCTTGTTGTCTTCCTTCTTTGGATTATCAATGGTAATGCCCATTACCACAATCGCGATAAATTATTGAACAAGGATGAAAACTATATCTTGGTTGCTCCGCACAGAACTTGGTGGGACCCTGTTTATATGGCTTTTTCAGCCCGTCCTAAGCAGTTTATTTTCATGGCTAAGAAAGAACTCTTCAAGAGTCGTATCTTTGGTTGGTGGATCCGTATGTGTGGAGCCTTCCCAATTGACCGTGAAAATCCTGGTCAAGAAGCTATCAAGTACCCTGTTAACATGCTTAAGAAGAGTAACCGTAGTTTGATTATGTTCCCAAGTGGTAGCCGCCATTCATCTGATGTTAAGGGTGGGGTTGCAGTTATCGCTAAGATGGCTAAGGTTAAGATTATGCCGGTTGTCTATCAAGGACCTCGTGAACTCAAGGGGCTCTTGACAGGTGAACGTGTGGATATGAACTATGGTAATCCCATTGATATTTCAGATTTGAAGCGTTTGAATGACGAAAATATCCAAGAGGTTGCTCGTCGTATCCAGTCTGAATTTGATCGCCTTGATGAGGAAGCTTTGAGCTATCAAACAGGCAAGAAACCCAATCCTTTGACTTATATTTACCGAGTACCTCTCGGTATTGTGGCTATCATTGCGGTACTTTTGACCATGGTTTTCTCATATGTAGCTAGCTTTGTTTGGAATCCTGAAAAACACCGTGCCAAAGAAACTCAGAAATAAGCTAAAAACTCTATCAGACATAGATCTGATGGAGTTTTTTTACTTTTTGATATATTTTTTAAATTTTTTACGAATAAGAAAGAAAATATATCAATTAAGGAGAATAGCGTGAAGGAAAAGATTCTAGCCTATGTCAAAGATAATCGTTTGTTTGTGAGTGTCATCGCTGTACTGATGGTGATTTTTTGCTTCTTTCTATGGATGACTTGTGGTGCCGGCAACAGCATGGAGGCGGAGACGTCTTATACAGATGTGACAACATTGTCAACCTCCTCATCCAAAGAAGGGTCAAAATCACTTACTGAAGTGTCTTCTCAGTCAAAGACTGAAGAAAGTGAAAAGGATAAGTCAAAAGTAACAGTGGATGTTAAGGGGGCTGTGGCTAATCCAGGTGTTTATACCTTAAAAGCAAGCGCTAGGGTAACTGATGCCATCAAGGTCGCTGGAGGAATGACTGAGGATGCGGATGCTAAGAGTATTAATTTAGCCGCAAGCTTGTCAGACGAAGAGGTTATCTATGTGGCAACTAAGGATGAAAACCTTTCTGTCCTTGGTCAATCAGGAACTAGTCAGGTGTCTGACAAGGGAGGGCAAACTAATGCTAAGGATGGGAAAATTAACTTAAATACAGCGACTGCAGAGGAATTGCAAACCATTTCTGGAATTGGAGCTAAGCGAGCAGAGGATATCATCGCCTATCGCGAAAGTCATGGCGGCTTTCAGTCCGTAGATGACCTGAAAAATGTTTCAGGAATTGGTGATAAAACGTTAGATAAAATCAGAGAGTCCATCTATGTGGCTTAAAAAAGCGCCAATCAGTCTTTTTTCCTTGTCTCTTTTAATAGCTGCCCTTTATTTTACGATTTTTATCACTAATGTTTATGCTATTGGGACTTTTGTCTTTCTGATGGTCTGTTTTTTGAAGCATCATTGTAAGAATAAGACAGCCCTAAAGTTGGTGGGACTTGTAGGTAGTTTCTTTTTGGTCTACTTTTTATTCTTGCATCATAGAGCTAGCATACAAGATAAACAAGCCCCTGCTGAAATCAATCAGGTGACTCTGGTTGCTGATACGCTATCGGTTAATGGTGAGCAATTATCCGCTATCGGTAAGGCAAAGGGACAAACCTATCAGGTCTTTTACCGACTCAAATCTGAGAAGGAGCAGCATTTTTTCAAGACTACTAGTCAAACGCTAGTATTAAAAGGGAAAATTACGTTAACCACAGCAACTGGTCAACGTAATTTTCAAGGGTTTAATTATCAATCTTATCTAGCCAGTCAAGGTATTTATCGAATCGCTCAGATTGAGCGCTTGGACCAAGTGGTACCTCAAAAATCTCTATCTCCCCTAGCTTTTTTCCATCAACTGAGGAGGAGGGCTTTGGTTCATATCCAGACGAACTTTCCCAGTCCTATGAGACACTATATGACAGGCCTGCTCTTTGGGTATTTGGATAAGGAGTTCGATGAGCAGAGCCAGCTTTACACAAGTTTAGGTATTATTCATCTATTCGCACTTTCGGGGATGCAAGTGGGCTTTTTTCTGGGATGGTTTCGCTACGGTCTCCTACGCTTAGGTCTTCCTAAAGATTATCTATTTATCGTCTTGCTGCCTTTTTCCTTATGTTATGGCCTAATGACAGGATGGACAGCTTCAGTCCTACGTGCCTTGGTTCAAAGTTTGCTGGCTGAGTTTGGTATTAAAAAACTGGACAATATGGGAATAACCTTGCTTCTATTGTTTCTCTTGTTACCTCGTTTTCTCTTAACAGTGGGAGGTGTATTAAGTTGTTCCTATGCCTTCTTGTTGTGTTTGTTTGATTTTGAGGACTTGTCATCTTTAAAGAAATCAATCTATACGAGCTTGGTATTGAGTCTTGGGATTTTGCCCTTTTTAACCTACTATTATGGGACTTTTCAACCAGTTAGTTTGATTCTGACTGCAATCTTTTCAATTGTATTTGATAGCTTTCTCTTGCCTGTATTGACAGTATTCTTTGCCCTCTCAGGACTGGTAATCTTTTCTCAAATCAACCCACTTTTTGAATGGATGGAGTCCTTTTTGACTTGGATACAATCCTGGATAGGTCAACCTTTGATTTTAGGGAAACCTAGTTTGTTTCAGTTTGGCTTGATGATAGCTGTATTGATTTTGCTCTTTGATTTTTGGAAAAAGCCTCAGTTTAGGATTTGCCTTTTGATGATTTTTGGGCTTTTGATGGTCTGGGTCAAACATCCTTTAACCAATGAGGTGACTGTGGTTGACGTTGGTCAGGGAGATAGTATTTTTCTGAGGAGTATGAAAGGCGATACCATCCTAATTGATGTGGGTGGCAAGGTGACGTTTGGAACTAAGGAAAAATGGCAAGAGTCTAGCCAGACGAGCAATGCGGAGAAAACCTTGATTCCCTATCTACAGGCTAGAGGAGTGTCTCAAATTGATTATCTGGTCCTGACGCATACGGACACAGACCATATTGGTGATTTGGAAGAAGTGGCCAAGTGTTTTAAGATTAAGGAAATCTGTGTCAGTCAGGGGGCTTTGACTAAGTCTAGCTTTGTTAAAAGACTTCGGACTATAAAATGCCCAGTTCACACTCTAAAGGCTGGCGACAAATTACCTATGATGGGAAGTAATCTACAGGTTCTTTATCCCAATAAAATTGGTGATGGTGGTAACAATGATTCGATAGTTCTTTACGGAAAGCTATTAGGAAGCAGTTTTCTGTTTACCGGTGATTTGGAAAAAGAAGGAGAGGAGGAACTGATGGCTAGCTATCCAACTTTAAGGGCAAGCGTACTCAAAGCTGGACACCACGGTTCAAAAGGTTCTTCGTCTGAAGCTTTTTTGGACCAGCTGCACCCCTCCCTTGCACTTGTTTCAGCTGGTGAGAACAATCGTTATAAACATCCAAATGATGAAACAATAGAACGTTTTAAGCAACGCCACATTAAAATTTTACGAACAGATAAAGACGGAGCCATCCGTTTTAAGGGCTGGTTTAAATGGTCAAGTGAAACTGTCCGATAATTGTTAGAGTTCTTAATTTGTCATGCACCTCAATCTATGGTAGAATGTAAAAGCTAATATTCCAGTATAAGAAAGATTGAACAGTATGCGTAAAATTATCATCAATGGTGGTAAGAAACTTCAGGGAGAAGTTACAGTATCAGGTGCTAAAAATTCAGTTGTTGCATTGATTCCAGCCATCATTTTATCTGATGGAGTGGTTACCCTTGACGGGGTACCAGCAATCAGCGACGTCGATAACCTAATTGAAATTATAGAAGTAATGGGTGGTTCTGTTAAGCGTGATGGCGAAACACTCGAAATTGATCCACGAGGCGTTAAGGATATGCCAATGCCATTTGGTAAGATTAACAGTCTTCGTGCTTCTTACTATTTCTACGGTAGCTTGCTTGGACGTTACGGTCAAGCAACAGTAGGTTTGCCTGGTGGCTGTGATTTGGGACCACGTCCTATTGACCTTCACCTTAAGGCTTTTGAAGCGATGGGTGCTAGCATTTCCTATGAAGACGAATCTATGCGTATTGCGACTGATGCTGGTCAACGCATTAAGGGTGCTCATATCTACATGGATACGGTCAGTGTTGGAGCGACGATTAATACCATGTTGGCAGCGGCTAAGGCTGACGGTCGTACGGTCATTGAAAATGCAGCGCGTGAACCTGAGATTATTGATGTGGCAACACTTTTGAATAATATGGGTGCGCGAGTACGTGGTGCTGGTACAGAAGTGATCACGATTGACGGTGTAGAAAGCTTACATGGCACTCGTCACCAGGTTATTCCAGACCGTATTGAAGCGGGTTCCTATATTGCTATGGCCGCGGCTATCGGTAAGGGAATTAAGGTTAAAAATGTTCTTTATGAACACCTTGAAAGTTTTATTGCTAAACTTGAAGCAATGGGTGTTCGTATGACAGTTGAAGAAGATGCCATCTTTGTTGAAGAGCAAGGTGATTTAAAACCTATTGACATTAAGACATCGCCTTATCCAGGTTTTGCGACGGATTTACAACAACCGATGACACCATTGTTGTTGAAAGCAAGTGGTCGAGGAAAAATTATTGATACGATTTATGAGAAGCGTGTGAACCACGTTCCTGAATTGGCTCGTATGGGTGCTGATATTCAGGTACTCGGTGGACAAATTGTTTACAATGGTCCAACGCAACTCTCAGGTGCGCCAGTAAAAGCCAGTGATTTGCGTGCAGGTGCTGCGCTTGTTACGGCAGGTCTTATGGCAGAAGGTCAAACTGAAATTACCAATATTGAGTTTATTCTTCGTGGGTATTCAAATATCATTGAGAAACTTTCTGACCTTGGTGCAGATATTCGTTTGATTGAAGATTAAGTCTAAGGTTCAACCCCTAGTGGTTGAGCCTTTTTCCATTTCTAAAACTGTGTTATAATACTATCATGGATATTTGGACTAGTCTGGGTGCTTTTGCCTTCTTTGAGTCGGAGCGCCTTTCTTTTAGACCACTCATCTTTTTGGATCGTTTTGATTTACACGAAATTGTATCAAATCCTAAGAATCTACAATTTTTCTTTCCTGCCACTCAAACACAGCATGAAACGGATTGCCTTTTGGTTCATTACTTCATGAAGGAGCCTCTAGGTGTATGGGCTATTGTAGATAAAGAGTTAGAAAAGATGATTGGCGTCGTTCGTTTTGAAAAGATAGATGTCCAGAAACGGACTGCAGAGCTTGGCTATTTTTTGAATGCCTCATACTGGGGTAGAGGCTTAATGACAGAGGCAGTTACTTGTCTGTCAAATTTGGCTTTGACAGCTATGGGAATGGATCGTATTATTCTTATTGCCCACTTGGAAAATAAGGCATCGACTCGTGTAGCAGAGAAGTCTGGCTTTAAACTTGTGTCCCATTTTAAGGGAGCAGACCGATACACCCGTACCATGCGTGATTATCTCCGCTTTGAGAAGGAGGAGAACTGTGAGTAAACATCAAGAAATTCTAGATTATCTAGAGGCCTTACCTATCGGTAAGCGTGTTAGTGTGCGTAGTATTTCGAATCACTTACAGGTTTCTGATGGAACTGCCTATCGAGCAATCAAAGAAGCTGAAAATCGAGGGTTGGTTGAGACACGTCCTCGGAGTGGGACAGTTCGAATTGAAAAGAAAGTCCAGGTTCGCCTTGATAAGCTGACCTTTGCGGAGATTGCGGAGATTACAGAGTCTGAGGTTATCTCTGGTCACGAAGGTCTGGAACGTGTCTTCAGTAAGTTCTATATCGGAGCCATGACTATTGAGAATATCACCCGTTATCTAACCAAAGGAGATCTTCTTATTGTTGGGGACCGTGAGGATATTCAATTGCTTGCCCTAGAACACAATAATGCTATTCTAGTGACGGGTGGCTTTCAGGTTTCCGATAGGGTTAAAGAGCTTTCACGTTTGAAGCAATTTCCAGTCATGGTAACAACTTACGATACTTTTACCGTGGCAACCATGATTAACCAGGCACTTTCGAATGTCCGTATCAAAACAGACATCAAGACTGTAGCTCAAGTCTATACCAGACGAGAAGACTACAACTACATGACTCCAGAAATGACAGTCAGGGATTTTCAGAATTTGGTTAAACGGACCAACTTGGTACGTTTTCCAATTTTATCTGAGTCTGAAAAAGTGATTGGGATTGTGACCATGCGGGATGTGTCTAATCAGCAACCGACGACCATGCTTAAGGCAATCATGACAAAGCCGACGGTGACACGACTTGAGACTAGTTTGGCAACTGTTGCCCAAAAGATGATTTTTGAAGACTTTGATATCATTCCTGTTGTGGATGAAGAAAAACACTATCTAGGTGTTATCACGCGTCGTCAGGTTTTGGAAGAACTTCAGGACAATAATCGTGGCAACTTGCACACCTTTAGCGATCAAATGATAGCTAACCTAAACCAGGACAAGCATGCTTTCAGCTTTGAGGTCGAGCCCACTATGATTGACAATTCTGGAAACCTCACTCAGGGTGTTCTTGCAGAGATGGTTAAAGAGGTTGTCTATCGTATCATGGAAAAGCAGGAACAAAATGGTCTTGTGATTGAAGAGATGATGTTTTACTTTCTTCAGGCAGCTCAGATCGATGATAAGGTGACGATTACACCAAGTATTATCGCTGAAACCAGACGTAGAGCCCATCTGGACCTTATGGTTACTCACGGAAATCATACCGTCTGCAAATCAGTCGTTGTGGTTAAGAAAACTTAGTAACTAAAAATAAAAGATATAAAGAAAACGGAGAAAACAATGATTACATTAAAATCAGCACGTGAAATTGAAGCAATGGATAGGGCAGGGGATTTTCTTGCTAGCATTCACATTGGTCTACGTGACCTCTTGAAACCAGGAGTAGACATGTGGGAAGTGGAAGAGTATGTGCGTCGTCGTTGTAAAGAAGAGAATGTCCTTCCCCTTCAGATTGGGGTTGAGGGAAGCATTATGGATTACCCTTATGCGACATGCTGTGGCCTTAATGACGAAGTGGCACATGCCTTTCCACGTCACTATATTTTGAAAGATGGTGACCTCTTGAAGGTTGATATGGTCTTGTCAGAACCTATCGATAAGTCAGTCCTTGATGTGTCAAAATTGGATTTTGACAATGTTGCTCAGGTTAAAAAATACACGGAATCATATTCTGGCGGTTTGGCTGACTCATGTTGGGCTTATGCGATTGGAACGCCATCTGACGAAGTTAAAAAACTTATGGAAGTAACACGTGAGGCTATGTACCTTGGCATTGAACAAGCGGTAGTCGGTAACCGTATCGGTGATATCGGTGCAGCTATCCAAGAATATGCTGAAAGTCGTGGTTACGGTGTTGTTCGTGATTTGGTTGGACACGGAGTTGGGCCAACAATGCACGAAGAACCAATGGTGCCAAACTATGGGGTGGCTGGACGAGGTCTCCGTCTCAAAGAAGGAATGGTTTTGACTATCGAGCCAATGATTAACACTGGTACTTGGGAAATCGATACTGACCTTGAAACGGGTTGGGCTCACAAAACTCTTGACGGTGGACTTTCTTGTCAATATGAGCACCAATTTGTTATCACTAAGGGTGGTCCAGTAATTTTGACTTCTCAAGGCGAAGAAAGAACTTACTAATATGAAACGACAAGGCTTAATGGCCCGTCTATTGGATAAACTCCAATGGCGCCCTTTGCAGGTTTATCTTATGCATTATCGTAGTGCAGAGATTGATATTTCAACTATCGCAGTGGCTTACTACCTCATTTTGACGGTTTTTCCGCTTATTGTCATTGCGGCAAATGTCTTTCCCTATCTGAATATTGATACGACTGATCTCTTGAAGTTTATGAATGAGCACCTTCCTAAGCAGTTTTATGCACCTGCAGCCAACGTTGTTCAGGATATCTTCTCGACACCTTCTGGACAGTTGTTGGGAGTTGCCTCTTTGACGGGATTCTGGACAATGATTAAGTCCTTGTCTTCTCTTCAAAAGGCGATTAACAAGGTATATGGTGCTTCAGAACACCGTGATGTCTTTATTAGTCACATTGTTGGTGGTTTCATGAGTCTGGTCATCTTGTTCCTGCTCACCTTTGCACTAATGCTGTCTACGATTATTCAGTCGGTCCTTAGAGTTATTACACAGACCTATCCTATTGGTTCCAAGATGACTCAGTTTATTTTAAATAGTATCCAGCCTCTGAGTATTGCAGTTGTCTTCCTGGGAATGATGGTGCTTTATTTTGTGCTTCCGAATGTGAAGATTCGAAAAATCCGCTATGTTATGCCAGGGACTATCTTTACGACTTTAGTGATTGGCTATTTAAGCAACTTGTTTGGAACTTATGTGATTCGTACCTTGAGTCGATTAGTTGATATCAAGTTATTTGGATCCATTATGATTTTCGTCTTCATGCTTTGGTTCATCTTCTTGGCCAGGATTTTGATTTTGGGGGCCGTCTTTAATGCGACCTATCAAGAGCTTAGACAAGGTGAACTGAAAAGTAGAAGAGGAGATGTGATTACTATTATTCAGAGCTTTTCTGGAGATGGTAGTGACAGCAAAAAACACAAAAAAGATGAGGCTGATTCCTAGATGATAAAGAGAGCTTGGTGAGATCCAGGCTCTTTTGACGGGAATATTATCCTTTGTAGATAATAAAAAAATAATGATTATGGAGGAAAAATGAAAAAACAAACTGTTCGTGATTTAACACATATTGCTATTGTGGCAGCTCTTTATGTAGTCTTGACTGTTATGCCACCTTTTAACTTAATTTCGTATGGTCCCTACCAGTTCCGAATTGCAGAAATGTTCAATCTTTTAGGATTTTATAATCGCAAGTATATCATTGCCGTGACTTTGGGCTGTGTGATTGCTAATTTCTTTAGCTTTAACATGATTGATGTGGTTGTCGGAAGTCTCTCGACCCTGGTCTTTGTCGGTTCAGGTGTTTATTTCTTCGACCGATTTAAGAACCAAGATATTTTAGGTGGACTTTTTGACAAGGCTCATGTTTACTTTGCCTTTTACTTCTCATTCTTCATGGTGACAATTGCGGCTGAGTTGACCTTGGTTACTCAGGCACCATTTTGGGCAACTTGGTTCACTGTTGCTATGGGAGAATTGGCTTCTCTCTTAGTTGGTGCAATTCTTATTAAGAAATTGGCCAAAGTTATTGATTTTGTTTCCTAAATTAACGTCTGTAAAGGCGTTTTTTTCTGCTTTTATGTTAAAATGTTCCTATGGAAAAACGAATGAAAGAGCTGGTTGTTAAACTTAACCAGTATGCAAAAGAGTATTATACGGAAGATAATCCATCAGTGTCAGATTCCGAGTATGATAAGCTTTATCGTGAGCTTGTAGCTTTGGAGGCTGAACATCCAGAACTTGTCCAAGCAGATAGTCCAACACATCGTGTGGGAGGGCTGGTACTTGATGGTTTTGAAAAATATCAACATGAGTATCCGCTTTATAGTTTGCAGGATGCTTTTTCACGAGAAGAGCTAGATGCCTTTGATAAGAGGGTTAAGGACGAATTTCCTAATGCTGATTATATGGCTGAACTCAAAATCGATGGGCTTTCTATCTCGTTGACCTATGTGGATGGTATTCTTCAGGTAGGTGCGACACGTGGTGATGGTTCTGTAGGTGAAAATATCACTGAAAATGTCAAGCGTATCTCAGATATTCCTCTGAAGTTGGACCAACCTCTTAATATTACGGTGCGTGGGGAGTGTTACCTGCCACGGGCTGAGTTTGAACGCATCAACATCCAACGCCAGGAAAATGGTGAGGCCGAATTTGCCAATCCACGTAATGCTGCAGCAGGAACTCTTCGTCAATTAGATACCAAAGTGGTTGCAGAGCGTCGTTTGGCGACTTTCCTTTATCAGGAAGCTAGTCCAACGGAGCGTCTCACACAAAATGATGTCTTAAATGAAGTGGCAGAACTCGGTTTCTCTGTTAATCCACGACGCATTGTCACATCATCGATGGATGAGATTTGGGACTTTATTCAAGCTGTTGGAGAAGATCGTGATCACTTGGCCTATGACATTGATGGTGTTGTCATCAAAGTCAATAGTTTGGCTATGCAAGAAGAACTCGGTTTTACAGTCAAGGCGCCACGTTGGGCTATTGCTTATAAATTCCCGGCTGAGGAAAAGGAAGCAGAGCTTCTCTCAGTGGACTGGCAGGTAGGTCGTACGGGTGTAGTAACGCCGACTGCTAATTTGACTCCAGTGCAATTAGCGGGGACAACGGTTAGTCGAGCCACCCTTCATAATGTAGATTACATTGCCGAAAAAGACATTCGTATCGGTGATACCGTAATTGTCTACAAAGCTGGTGATATTATCCCTGCTGTACTTCGTGTAGTAGAGAGTAAACGTACGACACAGGAGCCGATGGAAGTACCGACTCAATGTCCATCTTGTGGCAGTGGTCTTTTACATTTTGAAGATGAAGTTGCCCTACGTTGTATCAATCCTTCTTGCCCTGCTCAGATCAAGGAAGGCCTCATCCATTTTGCCTCTCGAGATGCCATGAACATCGCAGGTATGGGACCTTCAGTGGTTGAAAAGCTCTTTAAAGCTGAATTGGTTAAAGATGTGGCTGATATCTATGGCTTGAACAGTCAGGATTTCCTTCAATTGGAAGGTTTCAAGGAAAAGTCGGCTGAAAAACTTTACGCAGCCATTCAAGCATCAAAAGAAAATTCTGCAGAGAAATTGCTCTATGGCTTGGGTATTCGTCATGTTGGCGCCAAAGTTAGTAAGCAGTTGCTAGAAGCTTTTGGCAGTATACAAGAGTTAGCCAGTGCAGATGTCGAGGCTATTGCTGCTGTAGATGGTTTAGGAGAGGTTATTGCCAAGTCCATCCAGCGCTATTTTGCTAAGGAGGAGGCTCAAGTTCTTATGAAAGAACTGGAATCCTATGGCGTTAATTTGTCCTATCTTGGACAAAAGGTGACAGATGATGCTATCTTATCTGGTAAGACAGTTGTTTTGACAGGAAAATTGGAGCATCTTAAACGTAGTGAAGCAAAGGCAAAACTAGAAGCTCTGGGTGCTAAGGTGACAGGTTCTGTCTCTAAGAAAACAGATTTAGTAGTTGCTGGTAGTGATGCCGGAAGTAAGTTGGAAAAAGCACAAAGCCTAGGAATTGAAGTAAAAGATGAGGCTTGGTTGCTAGATTTATAGGAGTTCAATATGAAACAAAAACGTGCCCGCTTAATTTATAATCCAACATCTGGACAAGAAATTATGAAAAAAAATGTTGCCGAGGTCTTGGATATTCTGGAAGGTGCTGGCTTTGAAGCGTCAGCCTTTCAAACAACACCAGATGAGAACTCAGCAAAAAATGAGGCCACTCGTGCGGCCAAAGCAGGCTTTGACTTAGTTATTGCTGCTGGTGGCGATGGTACAATCAATGAGGTTGTTTCTGGGATTGCCCCGCTTAAAAAACGCCCACAAATGGCGGTTATTCCAACGGGAACGACAAATGACTTTGCACGCGCCTTGAAGATTCCAAGAGGAAACCCTGTTGAAGCAGCCAAGGTTATCGCTAAAAATCAGACCCTTCAGATGGATATTGGCCGTGCCTATGATGACAAATACTTCATCAATATTGCGGCTGCTGGTTCCTTTACGGAACTAACCTATAGTGTACCTAGTCGCTTAAAGACAGTACTTGGTTATTTGGCCTACCTTGTTAAGGGGGCAGAGTTGCTACCACAAGTTAAGAAGGTTCCTGTTCGTATTACGCATGATGAGGGTGTCTTTGAAGGTGGTCTTTCCATGATTTTCGTTGCCTTGACCAATTCAGTTGGTGGCTTTGAAACGATTGCCCCAGATGCTAAACTGGATGATGGTAAATTTACTCTAATCATGGTTAAGACAGCTAACCTCTTTGAATTGGTTGACCTCATTCGTCAAATTCTCCAAGGTGGTAAACACATCTATGACAAGAGAATTTCCTATATCAAAACGAGCTCGCTGTATATTGAGCCTTTAAGTGATGATCGTATGATGATTAACCTCGATGGCGAAT
Source organism: Streptococcus sp. CCH8-H5 (assembly GCF_001556505.1). NCBI lineage: Bacteria > Bacillati > Bacillota > Bacilli > Lactobacillales > Streptococcaceae > Streptococcus > Streptococcus sp. CCH8-H5. Next base: position 207,138 of record NZ_LSIZ01000032.1, read on the forward strand.
ACGGTGGTGATGCACCAATTCATCTCCAAAATCTGAAGAATCATATTGAATTTTATGCAAATATTGATGAGATTTCTGATGATGCCATCACTCTTCCAGATACAGATGAATTAGCTCTTGAAGCCATCGCACAAAAATTCAGTACAGAAGCTGAAAAAATTGAGAATGACTAATGTTAAACCTTTAAGCAACCTAAGATAGGTTGCTTTTTAAGTATATTTGTAGAAAATGACGCTTTCATTTGTTACAATAGAAAAAACTGGGAAATTGTTATATAGAATATTTAGAGGAGTAGAAGTTTAATAAAGAGAATGAACATTATTTAAGTGATGATCATCTAAAGAATGGTGATCAGGCTTTCGAGTCGGCTTTTAATAATAAAGGGCCAGAGTTTGAATCTGCTTTTCAGGAGGAAAAAGCTGCGAAGCGATATTTCTTTTTGACTCTTGCTCTACCACTGATACTCTTAAGTGTGAGCTGGGGCTCGGTCTTCTTATCTTGGAAGTATAAGCCGATAATTGTGTATCTGGCTGTAATTGTGGCATGTTTTGTCCTTGCTACCATTCTCTTTAGAATGGGACAGAAGCTAGGTAGATTTCTCTTCACCGCAATCGTGGTTGGCTTGATTGTGCTATCCTTCTTTGCCACTTTAGGTGGTTCTGTCTATCGAGGGGCTATAAAAAAATACAGGTTGATTCAGCAGGTGTCTCAGTCAGATCTTGATGAGGATAAACCTGATAGCGATGATCCCAAAGATTACGCAGATGAGTCTGCGATTTATAACTGGACGGAAGAAGATTTTGAAAATCTGAAACCCAAGGCGGATACCTTACGTTCGATTATTAAAAGTCATGGTAAGGGCAATTATGTCGAGATGGAGTCTAGTGGTCTCAAGGTGAGATATGACCGTGGAGATGGCAATGAGTATAGTGATCTCTCTTTTGTGAAGGACGAAAAGGGACGCTTTGTCTGTGATGGTGGAATAGCGACTTATCCCCTTGATGGCGTCACTGAGGTTGATAATTATAGCAGTAATTGGACGGAAGAGCAGATAAATAGCTTACGTACTAAAGACCAAGATTATCTGGGTCCAGTAACATCCTTGTCTGAGGTAGTGAGGGAAAATTCCCAGGCAAAAAGGTCCTAGAGAAGTATCAACGTCCATTCATCAGGAATCATACATAAGTCAGTTGATCTTGATTACACTGATCAGAATAGACCTATTGAGAAAGCACAATTGTTAAGACTATCTTTTGAGTATAACGAAAAGAAAAAGGACTATTATTTGAGCTATAATTCTGTGGCTCGTCGCTACTAGGGATGACTATCTATGATAATGAATAACTAGACAGCAATTTTTTAGTAATAAGAGGTTTGATTATAAAGGGGGATTTTATAATGACAGCATCAAAAACCAAACGTCTCTTGTATTTTATGTCTGAATTGGAAAAGGGAAATGACATTTCAAAAACGGACTACCTAGCTCGCTTTGGCATAAGTGAGCGTACACTTAAAGAGGACGTGAGTGAACTCAAGGAAAATTTGACTGAGTTACGTCCAAATATGAAGGTTAAGTATTCCAGAAAATACGGTTCCTATCATGCACAGTATGAACAGGGCTATGGTAACCTAAAATACAATCAGGCAGTTATCCTATCTAAGATTCTTTTAGAGAGTCGTGCCCTTCGAAAGGATGAAGTAGCAGAAATTATCAACATCTTTGTTGAGAGGGCTGTAGACGACAAGGAGCGCAGACGTATCAAGCGATTGACTGAGCTAGAACTAGATAGTTATCAAGAACTTAAGATTTATCAGGATCAAGATAAGTCACTCTTACCGGCTATTTCTGCCATTTTCGATGCCATTGTGGACCAACGTCCTTTGTCTTTTAGTTACCGTAAGCCAGGAGAAAAAGTGGAGGAATATAAGGTTTTTCCAATTTCAGTCATTTTTGATAACCATTATTTCTACTGTATTTCTTACAAACTGGATGATAACTTTACTTGTGATTATCAGTTCTCTGAAATCCGTTATTTCCGTGTTGATCGTTTCCAAACCATTCACAAATCTGAAAATGACGTCGCCTTCACGCTCAGTCCTGAACAACAAGCCCGTCTTATTACAGATGAGCAGGTGCGTTACCAGGCTTTCTCAATGCTTTCTGGGAACGAGTGGGCTCGAATTATCTTTGAGTATAAAGGACTTTACCGTGATGTCTTGGAATCCGATATTCCAAAACTTAAACTGCTAGAGGAAAGCACTAGTGATGGTGTTGATCAGGTCCGTTATGAGATTGAAACCTTTAGTTTATTAGGCTTTCAAAAGTATATTCAACGCTTTGATGGAGATTTTGTTTTCCTTAAGATTGAAGCAATGGATAATTAATAAAAAAGGCATTCGATTATCCGAATGTCTTTTCAAATCTGACAAAAATAGTATAAATGTGTTAAAATAGGAATACGGAAGCGTTATCATTTTCATAAGGAGGGAAAATATGAAAGAAAAGAAAAAAGAAATGCAGAAACAAGTCTTAACTCTTCTAGGAATCTTGATTTTTGCCTTTGTCAATGTGTTTATCTTTGATAATAAGATGGGCGCTGGTTTTTCTGCCTTCTCAACTATCACCCTGATGAGTATTGGACTCTTGTCTAAGCGCACCAGTCTGCGAGTTTTGGCTATTATTTCCTATCTCATCAATGTGGTAGCAGCCGTTTTTGGCTTCAACTATGTTGGTTTTCTAACAGCAGTTCAGGCCATTGAACTTATCTTCGTTATCTGGTATCTTTACCCACGTGACACGTTTTTGAGACGAGATACAACTGATAAATACACTTACCGCTATCGTTGGATTCATTTGCTTTTGACGGTTTTAATCTCAATTGGAGGTTATATCGTTTTTGCAGTTGTTTCTAGTATTTGGGATGGTTCCTTCCTAGAATACGGTGGGAACACAGCTCTCATCTTTGCTATGCAATATTTGCTCTTTTTGAGCATTACCAAGTCGAGACAAGATGAACCGACCAAGGTTGCCCATTTGTTCCAAAAGGAACGTCGTACTAAGGAAATGAAAGCGACCATTGAGGCCGAACGCCAGGCCAAAGAGAGAGCACTTGCACAAGCCTTTGAGGTACCTTTGAAGGCACCTAGTCAAACAGCTGAAAAATTTGGTAACAACATGATCAAATTTGCATCTGTCTGGCTATTGGTAATGGACATGTCCATCTTGGCTTACTTCTTCCGTCCAAACGATGTTGGTTTCGGGTTTGGCGCCTTCTTTGTACTCTTGACTATTGTCTTGTCCTTGATTTTCAAATCTGAGGAAGACAAGGAGGACGTTTTCTCTATCATCTATCATAAGATTCGTCCTATCCAACCTATTTTCTTCATTTTGCTTTTGATTGCCCATGCGCATAAGTTTAGCTATGGTGCAGTTTACGCTCTCTTGTTCTCAGCTGCTTATTTCTTCTGGGCTATCAATAAGATTAATATGAAGACTCTTTTGACCTTTACAGTCATCATTTATTTCTTCCCAGTCTTTGGTTATCTCTCTAACCCATACCGTCTGGGTGCTGAAAACCTTAAGATGGTAGGTGAACTGGTGACAGATCGTGAGAAGTCTAATACCTTCTATCTCGGTCATTATTGGTCACTTCTAGGTCTACAGAGCGATGGTGAATATGAAGGAGTCCCTACTTCATGGCAGGCTGCTAAGTTCGCTGATATTCAGACATTCTCTGATGACAGTGACATCACTTCAGGTGTCTTCCAAGTGAATAGTCACAATGATTATGATTATGATTTACATTTAACTAATAACAAGGGCACCATTGAAGTCACAACTGGCTCTGGAAAAGATAAGAAAGAATACCAGTTCACTGACTTTGCCAGAACCTATTATCGATATGAAAAATTGAAAAAAACGGATAACCAAAAGCGTTATAAAGATTTTTACAAGATAGGTACTGTTTCGACTGAGTTGGGAACTTATAATCTTTACCTCGAAATGAATCAAGATTGGGTTGATGAGTATCAGAAAGATCCTACTAATGTTGACTACCGTTTGCTTATCTCTGGTGATAAACTGACACCAAAAGAAGCTTACGAAAAAGCATATCATTACTAAAAAAAGTATCTCTGCAATTTGCAGAGATACTTTTGTCTGTCAGTCTTTGTATCCTCGCTTAGTTAACTCTCGTACCAGTACAGCCCCCAAGATTGAAGGCACTAATTGTCCTAAGAGGAGATTAATAACGAGAGCAAAATAAGGAAGTTTGAGTAAGGCGCTAAGCCAGATTGGTACCACTAAGGCAGGAATGAGTAGGATTGGAAGAATGATAAACCAGCTAGATAACTTAGCTTTACGGATGAGGTAGATGCTACCGGTTGTTAAAAAGCTAGCAAAGAAGCCACCGACCACGTCAATCAATCCCAATCCGCCAAAAGAGTTACCAATAGCATTGGCTATGCTGATAGGGAATACCAAAAATGGAAAGATATAAGTTAATCCATATAAAGCAGTGGCCAGACGCATCTGAACCGCACCAAAGGAAACGGCTTGTGAAGCAAAGAGGATAGCGATATAAAGGGCCATCATTATAGCTGACAGAACGAGCTTTTGAGTGGTGTTAAGTTTGGTTTTCATATTTCTCCTTAATTATTGGGCATAGTAAAAGAGTAGCAGGTCTACTCTTTTTGTGATTTATGTCTAGAGATACTTTATAAATCAATCTCTAAGACAATAGGTGTGTGGTCTTGGCGCTTCCCAGAGTCAATCATGTCTGACTTTGTGACCTTATCGGCAATACGATTTGAAGTCAACCAGTAGTCGATTCTCCAGCCTGTATTGTTGATTTTAGATGTTTTGCTACGTTGAGCCCACCAAGTGTAGGCTCCTGTAACGTCGCCATTGAGGTGACGGTAGGTATCTGTGAATCCTTTGGCAAGGAGGTTAGTGAAGCCAGCACGTTCTTCATCTGTAAAACCAGGTGAACGACGATTACTTGAAGGGTTAGCCAAGTCGATTTCCTTGTGGGCAACATTATAGTCACCAGTCGCAAGAACGGGTTTCTGAGCGTCCAATTCAGCTAGGTAATCCGCATATTTTTCATCCCATATTTGACGTTCAAGCAGACGTTTGAGGCCATCACCAGCATTTGGTGTGTAGACCTGTGTCACAAAGAAATTGCCAAATTCAAGAGTGATGATGCGCCCTTCACAGTCCATGGTTGAAGGTGCTCCAATTTCAGGATAAGTAATGACTGGTGTCAATTCTTTTTTATACAAGAACATGGTTCCAGCATAACCTTTACGGGCAGGTTCAACAGATGAACGCCAAGTATTGTCATAGTTAGGGAAGTAGTCTTCCAAGATTTGCAGATGTTTTTTAGTCGGCCCTTTAGCAGACAGTTTTGTCTCTTGAATAGCAATGATATCTGCATTTTCAGCGACTAAAGTGTCGATAACAGCACGTGATAATTGAGCGCGTGCAGAATCACTAGTAAGAGCGGCGTTTAGGGAATCAATATTCCAAGAAATTAATTTCATGTGTACAGTTTCCTTTTTTGAATCTTTCCTTTCTATTGTAGCAGAAAATAAGGTGTCAGGCGAGTTATGGGTTTGATATGAGAAGTTAGGAGGAGTATACTTATCTTAGATTGAGAGGTACATATTAATGAAAAAGCAATCGTACATTTATTATTTGTTTTGGGCTCTCTTGTTGATACAAGTCTTTCTTACAATCATGACTAGTCTGTCACAGCGAATTATTCTTCCATTTGTCATTTTTCCAGGGGTGAGTGTCTTCTTTTTATTTTACTTAAGGTCTCTCTTAGGCTACAACCTTAAGCAATCTCCCTCAGAACCCTTATTTGTCCTCCGTAGGTATGGCCTTGGAATTAGTTTAAATCCCAAAAATCCCCTAGGCTATAAGATTGGTCTCCTACTAGTTGTGGGTGTTTTAGTTTTACTTTTCTGCCTAACCCTATTAACTTTTCTTGGAAAATAGAGTCTTAGGTTTTTTTATTTGTAATTATCACTAACTAGTCATAATGTATTCTCATAACAAATAAAAGAATTACTGGAGGAAAGATTTATGACGATTGAACTTGGCATTTCAACTTTTGGAGAAACAACCCTCCTAGAATCGACTGGAAAAGCTATCTCTCATGCCCAACGTTTTCGAGAGCTTGTTGAAGAAATTGAATTGGCGGATCAGGTTGGACTAGATATTTATGCGATTGGAGAGCATCACCGTGAAGATTTTGCGGTGTCGGCACCGGAAATTGTTCTGGCAGCAGGTGCTGTTAATACCAAGAAGATTCGTTTATCTAGTGCAGTAAACATCTTGTCATCTATTGATTCTGTTCGTGTCTATCAGCAGTATGCAACTATCGATGCTCTGTCAAATGGTCGTGCAGAAATCATGGCAGGTAGAGGCTCTTTTGTTGAGAGTTTCCCACTTTTTGGCTATGACCTGTCAGACTATGATGAACTTTTCAATGAAAAACTAGACATGCTTCTGGAAGTCAAAAAGCAAACGAATTTAACTTGGCAAGGTAAGCATACTCAATCTGTTGACAATCGTCCTGTGTATCCGCGAGCAGTCCAAGATGATTTTCCGGTATGGGTAGCGACAGGTGGTCACATTGAGTCGACCATTCAAATTGCGGAAAAAGGTCTGCCAATTGCCTATGCTACAATTGGAGGAAATCCAAAGGCCTTTGCAAAATTAGTTGAGGTTTATAAGGGAATTGGTGCTCGAAATGGTTATTCGGATGAACAACTTAAGGTGGCCGCTCATTCTTGGGGATGGATTGAAGAAAATAATTTCCAAGCGATAGAAAATTATTTTTATCCAACGAAACAAACGGTGGATAACATTGTTAAGGATCGCCCACATTGGTCTGAAATGACTAAAAAGCAGTACTATGCTAGTGTTGGACCAAACGGAGCCATGTTCGTTGGGGACTCCACTCACGTTGCTCAAAAAATCATTCGTATTGTTGAGGATTTACAGCTAAATCGCTTCATGCTTCATCTCCCAATTGGTTCTATGCCACATGAGGATGTTCTAAAGGCTATTAAACTTTATGGTGAAGAAGTGGCGCCGATTGTTCGTAGTTATTTTGAAAATAAAGGATAATAGGTTGAAGGTAAGCCTCAAGTTCTCTCTACTATTGTCATCATCCCTGTTCTATGATAGGATGGAAGATGATTGATAAAGAGAAGAGGGAAATTATGCGAAAGCTATCAGAAGCAGAATGGATAAATCGTTTTGAGCAAGTTCAAGGGCGTAAACCGAAACCTGATGAACTACAATTAGCTTATCAGTCTGGCCTTATTGGAATCTCGAAAAATTATAATTATATCTATATTCTTCTGGGGGCTCTAGTAGCGATCGTCGTTGGTATTGGCTTGACTCTAGTCTCTAGTTCAATGAAGAACGTCAAACAGACTAAGTCGTCTGCTACAGTGGCTAGCTCGATATTCTCATCGACAGATAAGGCTAATGCCAAGTCAAGTACGTCATCAATCGAAAATACGAAGACAAGTGAATCTAGTAGTGCAAGTATTGATACACCTGACGCTAACCATGCCAAGGAAGCCTATACTGAAAATCCACGTTGGACCAATGACAAAGCTAGTCAACTTGCTAGTTTGATGGTTTCTTGGGGCAATCAGATGAATCAGCCTGGATACAAAGAAATTACCAATGAAGCCTCTTCCTTGCCTATCCGTTGGATGTCGGACCATAACCAGACTGTGGATGCTACTTATGCTGCAAATGGTAATAGCAGTTCTGAGTATACCATTGTTTCCGTTTACGAGAGATGGGAAAATGTATCTGTTCACCGTTATTTCTTCACCATTAAAAAAGATGGGACTCCCTTTGTGCTTTATTCACCAACTACCAATGGTGGTGTCTATTATGTCAAAGAAACAGAAAATGCAGACCTTAAATCAGGATATGCAGACATTGTAAACAATTAAAAAACTAGGAATCCGACTGGGTTCCTAGTTTTTACTTTGAAGACAAGTCAAGCTGTGTTCAGCTCTTCTACAGTCATTCGCTCTTATTTAACCTTCTTAGCTAACATGGTTGCAAATTGAAGGGCGATGGGATTGCCATATTCATCCAAACGGTGAAGGTGACCAAGATTTTCATTATACTTGACTAACTCCCAGTCACTATAATAATTTTTCAACTCCCCCTCTTCAAATGTAAATGGGAAAGGCATGGTACAAGGGTGTTCCTCGGTATCCATGGCACAGACAATTAGATTGTAACCACCAACGACAGTACGCTCTTGTATATTCTTGATAATAGCCGAAATTTGATCGGGATCAAGGAACATAAAGACTACTGTTGATAGGATGAAGTCAAAGGTCTCAGACTCAGGAAGAGCAGCAGCATTGATATCGTAGTAGCCAGCTCTAACATTGTAATTTTCCTCATCTGCAATCATTTGGATGCGTTGTGTAGCTTCGTTATTAACATCAACGGCTGTAACATCATGCCCAAGAGATGCCAAATAAAGAGCGTTACGACCGTGACCACAGCCTAGGTCAAGGGTACGACCAGGTTTGATATGGCCAGATTGGACTGCTTCAAGAACCTCGGAGTGGGCCTTAGTATCATACTTTTTAGCCATGTAGTCTTCGGGTTTACAGTAAAAAGAAAGATAGCATTCCAAATCATCTGAAGCAGCAGCGATGCGATGCCAAGCTTGTGGTTCAACAAAAGGAATCTCTGTCTCGGGGGTAAAGAGATGCTCTGCAGTAACCTCTCCCTCTTCGTCTAATTCGTAGAAGTGAAGAGATCCCGATAGAATGGTCAATTTAGCCCAAGTTCCCACCTTAGTATTGTGTTTTTGCGTCACCATTTCCGGAAGTGTTGTAGCTGTCCAGTTTGGTAAACGTTTGTAGCAAAGAAGTTGCTGATCTATAGTCATTTTATGAGTTCCTTTCAAACGGTATGGCTCTATTATAGCAAAAGTATGGAAAAAGAAAAAAGGTCTAGCCGGGTGAGCTAGACGCTTTTCTTGTGAGAGATCTGATAATCTAGGAATGGGGAAAAGTGTTTGGGGAAGATAGGTATAAATGTTAAGAAGGGTTCCTAGACTATTTTTATTCTGTTTATGAGAATAATGAGCAAAAACTAACAAAGTTGAGTTTTCTAACTCATCCGGTCTCTCTTTACATTTTCTATTTTACCAAAAAAAATGGAGAAAACTTTACATATCTTTAAAATATGTAAGAAAAAATCATGAACAGTCATTTTCTGGTCTTGAATGGTCATCTCACTTGTATAAAAAAAACAGAACCTGATAGGTCTGCTTATAAATTATAGTGATGGTGTAAGAACTTAAATCTTGCTATAGAGCTTCTTAACATTGTTAATATCAACTGGTTGGATACTTGTCTTACCACCTTTAGGTTCCATTACAGAGGCAACAGCACTGTTGTGCTCAAGTCCAATTGAGTGGCCTAATTCGTGTTGCGCAGTGTTAAGGAGTTTCCCACCGTTCTTTTGGTAATACTTGTTTTGAACATGGAAGGTGTTCAAGTAAACAGTAGCATTACTATATTGCTTAGTTGGAGGTAGTAAGTAGAGTAGGTAACTCCAAGAGGAGCTGCCACATTACCTTCATAACGTTCATCAGCAATGATGTTGGCTTTTTGTTTATCGTTAGTGAGCAAGAAATTAAAGGCACCAGTGTTATTCCAAGAAGTGATAGCCTGTTTGTAGGCGTTCACGATTTCAGGATTTTTAGCATTGATGAAAACCGTCGCTTCCTTACTTGACCAGTGAGGAGTATCGTAATTCTCTTTTACGAGTTCGTTATTCTTTTGCCATACTTGAGCAACTCGGTCCACTGATTTAGCAGGTTGGATAGGAGTAGCTTTAGGAGTTGTTGGTTTAGTGACAGTCGTTGTTGGCTTCTTAGGTTGTGTCGTTGTAGAAGTCGCTGGTTTGTTTACAACAGTCGTTGGTTTCTTAGGTTGACTAACAGCAGGAGTTGATTGTTTAGGTTTTGGTGTAGCTGTTGTCGTTGGTTTTGTAGAAGGTGTTAATGGTTTTGGAATATAAGTAGATAGAATCTTATGAACATTACCATTATTAATTTCTGTTGAAACCCATGTGGCACCATCTTTTGACCAGGTTTGTGCTTGAGCGACAGTTTCTGTCTTTGGTTCAGACTGGTTTTCTACAGCCTTATGATTGCTATCTGTATTTGTCGGAATTCTAGTCTCATAGGTTTTGCTTCCAGTCTGGCTGTCGACAGTACTGCTAGCTGTTTGACTATTTTGTTTCAATTCCTCAAAAGTTGGAGTGTTTGTGGGAGTTTGTTCATAGTCATTTTCATGTGTATGAAGATCATCCACAGAGGTATGTGATATAGTAGTCACAGTAGTAGGTGTTTCAGTAGAAACACCTGTTTGAGCGATGGTATTTGTAGTTGTACCTGTTTCAAGTTCGGAAAATGTCAGAGTTTGATTAGGATCTGAAACATAGGTTTGATCCGCAGAGGCATGCTGAGGACTTCCTACAAGAAAAGCACTAATGATACCGACAGTTGCAAGGGTCAACAAGGTCCTTGTCTTAGTCCCTTGCGTTTTAAAAGAATGTAACATAACTTTCTCCTTTTTAATTTAAAACAAAAACAGTTCTCATGATAACACCTAAAAATGAATATAAAGTGACAATGAGATAACAATTGTTTTATAAATGAAATTAGGTGAGATAAAAAGACTTTATGCTGTAAAAAAAGGAATATTATCCAATTAATTATGATAAAATATTAGATAGGTATATTAAAGTATATTAGAAAGAAAGAGGGATATAAGATGCTTTCTATTATCGTCCTTGAAGATGATGCCTTGCAGCGTCATCGTGTTGGTCGTTTATTGGACGAAGCAGTTGAGGAGTCGAAGGCCGTTGTTGATGGGATTACTTTTTATGAACAGGGTCAGGAATTGTTAGATGCTGATAGAGGTTCGGGTAAATCCATGGTTTATCTTTTGGATATTGACCTTAAAAATCAAACTAAGCAGGGACTAGATATTGGGCTTGAAATCCGTAAGGAAGACTTGAAAGCACAAATTGCCTTTGTTACAGCTTACTCGGAGTTTATGCCCTTGACCTTCCGTTATAAGATTCAAGCTCTAGATTTTGTCGATAAATCCATGGAAGATGTGGATCTTAAGAGAGCTTTAGTAGAACTTTTAGATTTTGCTTATTCACAGGTTGAGCAAGAAACCAAGGCACAGAGTCTAACTGTTAAAACGGATAAAAATGATGTTAATATTCCTTATGATGATATTTTATACATTGAGACAGCCCCTGTGCCACATAAGTTAATCGCTCATACCAAGTCAAACCTAGTGGAATTCTATGGGAAAATTGCAGAAGTAGCAAAATTGGATGATATTTTCTTCCAAACGCACCGCTCTTTTGTTGTCAATGTGAATAATGTGACAAGTGTGGATCGTACAGCTAATATGGTCTTCTTTGAGGAAAATGAGTCATGCCTCCTATCGCGGACACGTAAAAAGGAACTTTTGGAACGTTTGAAAAATCGTTAGGTCTTAGATTTTCCCCTTCTTCTCTAATCATTATTGAAAGTTTTCTGAAATTCGAGATAATTATTTAATTTTATCTCATCTATTATCAGGAATTGTGATAGAATAGTGTTATGGCTTTTTGCCGTATATTTAGAGATGACTAGAAGGAGGTGGCTAACCATTAAATGATGCTCAATTTGCAAATTGCATTAGAATATCTTTTGCATTTCATTGTCATACAGTGGATTTACGAAAGGACCAGCTTGGTCAAGGTACCACGTATAATCCTTCCTATTGCGTTCCTGGTTGAATGTATAGGGGGAATACTGGGGATGTCATATAATGTCGGTTTGTCCTTTATGACACCCTTCTACCTTCTTTTCTATGCCTATTTCTATGGCAAGGAGAGAACCACCAATATGTTGGCTTTTTATGCCTTCTATCCTCTAGTTCTCTATCTGTTGATTTTTAATGGTTATGCCTACTTCCTGATGCCAGGGTTCGGCATCACATCGGATTTTCTAAACAGAAGTTATCTTTATTTCATTTTCTTTGACCTTTTAATTATTCCAACATTTGTCGCTCTATCCAAGCTCCTTAACATTGATTTTAAATATTTGAGGGTCTTAGAGCGAGATCGTAAATTTGGTCGGATTATGTTTTTCACTAACTTTATCTTGATTGGCTATGTGATTTTGAACTATTCTGTCGTCGTGGCCTCGCGATTTTTTGCCTTGTACTATGCTGGACATGTGATAACCTTAGTGGGGTTTGTAGCTATTTTTTATGCTGTTTACAAGGTTAATAAATATGCAGATGAATTCTTTGAAAATGAGCGTAGAAAAGAAAATCGACGTCACTTGGATGATTTAGAGAAGTATTCTGAGCAGGTCGAAAGTCTTTACGAAACGCTACGCAGTTTCCGTCACGACTATACTAATGTTATGATTTCGCTTAATGAAGCCATCCAGATGAAAGACATCGATCAAATCAAGATGATTTATGATAGTGTCTTGAAAGATTCGGCATCAGATTTGAAGCAGCAAAAGTTTGATTTGGCAAAATTAACTCGTGTGACCAATATGCCACTTAAGAGTCTTTTATCATCTAAAGTGGCTGAGGCTTTTGATAAAGGTATTCAATGTCATGTGGAGGTTGAAGAGGGGGTCTTCTTCACAGATATGCGTCCACTCGACTTGATTACAATCATATCAATTCTTTGTGATAATGCTATTGAAGCTACTGTATTAGCAGATAAACCAAAATTATCTATTGCTATCTTTAAGATGGAAAATCAATCAGTTATTGTTGTTGAAAATTCAACTAAGGAAGCTTCTATTGATGTAGCTCCTTTGAAACAAAGAGGATTTTCAACGAAAGGAACAGGTCGTGGTTTGGGCTTAGCAAATATCGAGGAGATTCTCTTCAGATACGACAACGTCACGCTTGAAACGGAATCAGCACAACACCGTTTTGTCCAGTTATTGTCTATTACACCAAAAGAAAATTAATGGGGACTTAATAAGAATTTTTAGAATTCTTGTTAATCCCTATTTTTATGTTAAAAAGTATGGTAAAATAGGGAAGTTAATCATGTGTTTTTTAATTCAGGGGGATTTATTATGTTGAAAGACGAATGGTTAGAGTACTTTGAGGCTGTTAATGGCCGAAAACCAAGACCAATCGACTTCAAAGAGGCCTTGGAACGAGGAGAGTTTGTTCTCTCTGAAGGTACAGAGGCTAACCAAGTAGCTGATCAAGGTGAATCAGCAGCTGACCAACAGTTTGAAGAAGGAACCGCAACCGCCAGAGCCCTAGCTCAGTCTCAGAAAGAGCGTGACAACGCGCAAGAAGCTATGGCAAATGCGGCCCAGGAAAAGAGAAAGGCCCTATCTCAAGAGACTGTTGGTCAAGTAAGAACCATTCAGTCGGGCCGTCAGGCTGAGGATATTCAAAAGGAAGAGGAACAGCGCAAACGCGTCGCAGAGGCTAAGGAACGTTTGGCAAGTTATGCGCCAACTCGTCCAGATGCAGGAAATCATTCTGTTAATACCTCGAATGAACCTAATCAAGCTATTCCAGTTTTCAGTAACCAAGCACAGCATCTTGGATTATCTGAGGATTTGACAAAACTTGATCGTAAGGAAGAAAAGGCAGCTAAGAAGATTGCTCGTCAAGCTGCTCGTGATAAGAAAAAAGCCGAAAAGCTAGCTGCCAAAGCTAAATCTAAGGAAGAACAGACAGTTGCCAAGTTGGAAAAGAGATTGGAAAGTCAGGTTCGTCTTCTAGAAACGATTCAAAACGCTAATCAAAAGTCGCAAAAGGCCAAAAATTGGGGCAAAGGAGCCTTGATTTCTAGTCTTGTTGCTGTTGTTTTGATGTTGCTTGTCGGTGGTGTATACGGTTTTTGGCGTAATGCTTCGGGGAACATTGAGGGAACTTGGGAATTAAAATCGTCTAAGGTCTTGGACGAAAATTCTGGTAAGTTAACCAATGCTCTGAAAGAACATGAAGATAAAGATGAAATTTACGTCTCTTTCCTTAAAGTTGATCATTCTAATAATTTACAAACGCATTCTTACTTCTATAAAAAAGGTGAGGAGGAGCAGCCTACTTTTACAGCTTCAGATTATTTGAAGGAATATCAAGTTGTTGATCAGTGGAATAAATCTATTACCTATACTAAAGAAGTTTCAGAATTTAAGCGTGAGTTGACTAAAGTTGTCTCGCAACTTTATCCAAATGCAGATAAGAATCTAGTAGATTACTATATCTCGGATAACGTAGATAACTACCGACTCTACCGTAAAGGAAAACGCACCAAGTCTTATACTGTAAATAAAGATACCTTGGTTGTTTCTACATACAACGAGGATGGCAAGTTGACTAGTCGTGATACTTATGAGAAAGTGTCAAAGGCAGCGGCTAAGAGTTTAGAAGCTCAATATGCTGAAGCAAAAGTAGCTTATGAAAAAAATCATAAGACCACAACTAAGAAATAGTCTAAAAGGAAGTTAGAGTCAAACTCTAATTTTTTTTTGTAGAAAATTCAAGTCTGTCAAGTTTTTTTCTTGACACATAAAAATTATATGGTATACTAGTTAAGGTCGAGGGGCGATAAGAGCCCTCACCATAATAAAAAAACTAAAGAAAAGAGATATTAAAAATGGCAGTAAAAATCCGTTTGACTCGTATGGGTTCTAAGAAAAAACCTTTCTACCGTATTAACGTTGCAGATTCACGTGCTCCACGTGATGGACGTTTCATCGAAACAGTTGGTACTTACAACCCACTCGTTGAAGAAAACCAAGTAACACTTAAAGAAGAGCGTGTTCTTGAGTGGTTGTCTAAAGGTGCACAACCTTCAGATACAGTTCGTAACATCCTTTCAAAAGAAGGCGTTATGAAGAAATTCCACGAATCAAAATTCTCAAAATAATTTTTTAGCCTATGGATACCATTGAAAATCTTATTATCGCTATCGTTAAACCTTTAATTGCTTCACCAGATCAGTTGACCATCAAAATCATTGACGGTCCTGAGTTTTTGGAGTACCATCTTGATCTTGCCCCAGCCGATATTGGGCGTGTTATCGGGAAAAAAGGACGTACTATTACGGCGATAAGAGCGATTGTCTATTCGGTACCTACTCAAGGTAAAAAAGTTCGTCTTGTTATTGACGAAAAAGAGAAAGCTTAAGAGGTGACCCTAGGGTTGCCTTTTTTGCATATTTTGGTTATAGACTAGAAGTCTTTGGTATAATAAGAATGTCAACTCATTAAGCTCAAGGAAAAACTAGGAATCTAGTTTAAAGGTCAGTTTAATGACTAAGTTGAAGCATTAGCCAAAAAAGGAGTAATTATGACTTATCAGGAAGCATTGGATTGGATTCATGGACAATTAAAATTTGGCATCAAGCCTGGCTTGGAGCGTATGGCTTGGATGCTTAAAGAATTGGGAAATCCACAAGATAATCTCAAGGCTGTGCATATCGTGGGAACAAACGGCAAAGGGTCTACAGTCAATGCCCTACAAACAATTTTTACCCAGGCAGGCTATGAAGTTGGAACCTTTACCTCGCCCTATATTATTGACTTCAAGGAACGAATCTCTCTTAATGGTCAGATGATTTCAGAAGAGGACTTACTTGACTTGGTTAGTCGTGTGAAGCCTGTGGTTGAACGTCTACCAAAAGAGACAGAGCATGAAAATGCGACAGAGTTTGAAATTATCACAGTTCTGATGTTCCTCTATTTTGGTCAGGTCCATCCTGTTGATATCGCATTCATTGAAGCTGGAATGGGCGGCCTTCATGATTCGACTAATCTATTTAAGCCTTTGGCAGTTCTTTGCCCTTCGATTGGTTTGGACCATCAGGCTATTTTGGGAAATACCCATGCTGAAATTGCAGCAGAAAAAGTTGGTGTTTTGAAGAATGGGGCTCCTTTTATTTATGCGACTGACCGTACTGATGTTAGAGATGTTTTCGAGAAAAAGGCGCGTGAAGAAGGGGCCAAGACCTATGAATTGGGGAGAGATTTCACAGCTGAAGGGTCTAGTCATTCCTTTGATTTTACCTATGGGGAGCAAAGGTTAGATGATATAGCCTTGGCCATGGCTGGTCAACATCAAGTAGCAAATGCTAGTTTAGCTATTATGGCTTCTTTATTGCTTCAAAAAGATTATCCTAAAGTAACTCCTAAACTCATAAAGGACGCACTAGCTCATGCCAATTGGCGAGGTCGAACAGAATTTTTAAGACCTAATCTCATGATTGATGGTGCTCATAATAATGAGAGTGTTAAAGTTTTGATTGACTTGCTGCAATCAGAACATGCAGATAAGGAGATTGAGCTTCTCTTTGCGGCTATTGACACTAAGCCTATTGATGGTATGCTGGCTCAACTAAAATCGGTTGGTGACTTAACTGTAACGAGTTTTGACTATCCAAACAGTGTTAAATTAGATAAATACCCAGAAGTTTATAAGCAGGTACCAGATTTCAAAACATGGATTAAAGAACATGTAACGACTGACAATAAGAAACTTTATGTGATTACGGGATCTCTATACTTTATTTCTCAGGTCAGAAAATGGGTTTTAGAGCAGGCAAGTGATGTTTAAGACTTGAAAGATGACATTTAGGGGCGTATAATAACCATCGTATGTTTTAAAAGCAAGGAGATCGCAATGTTTCAACGTCTGAAAAACATTTTAATCGGTGAACCTTTAACTCATGATGATAGTGGTGATGAACACTTATTGTCCAAGATTCAGGCCCTGGCCATGTTGTCGAGTGATGCACTCTCATCTATCGCCTATGGTCCAGAGCAAGTCGTCTTGGTTCTGACAGCTGTATCTAGTGCGGCTATTTGGTGGTCAATCCCTATTGGGCTTTTGGTTCTCGTCCTTTTGGCCAGCCTTACCATCTCTTATAGACAGGTTATCAAGGCCTATCCCCAAGGTGGTGGTGCCTATATGGTAACGACGGAAAATCTGTCTCCTAAGTTTGGCTTGATAGCTGGTGGCAGTCTTTTGGTCGATTACATGTTGACAGTTGCTGTTTCAGTGGCCTCAGGTGCAGATGCCATTACTTCAGCCCTTCCCTTCCTTCATCCTTTCAATCTTGAGATATCAATGATTTTGGTGCTTGTTTTGATGGTTATGAATCTTAGGGGAATGCGTGAGTCGGCAAAATCTTTGATGATACCGGTTTATCTCTTCATTGTTTCGACGCTGTTCTTGTTGGGATTTGGTTTCTTTCAAATTTTAACTGGTCATATGCCTTACGCAGCCACAGCACATTTAGGACAACCCATTACAGGTGTGTCATTGATTCTTATTTTAAGGGCCTTTACCTCAGGTTCTGCCTCTTTGACAGGGGTAGAAGCCATCTCTAATGCGGTGCCTTTCTTTCAAAAACCTAAGGCCAAAAATGCAGCTTCAACCCTCTTTATCATGTCTAGCATTTTGGGGGCTATGTTTGCGGGAATTACCTTCCTCAACTGGTGGACAGGTATTACACCTCATGCAGGAGTAACTATCTTGTCACAAATGGCTAGAGAAATTCTTGGTCAATCATGGATTGGTAGTATTCTATTTTACATTTTCCAATTCTCTACTGCTATGATTCTTGCAGTAGCAGCTAACACAGGTTTTTCAGCCTTTCCGATGTTGTCCTTTAATATGGCGAAAAATAAATACATGCCTCACATGTATCTTGAAAAAGGTGCACGTATGGGATACTCTAATGGGATCTTGACACTTGCAATTGGTGCCATTACCCTTTTGTTTATTTTCCGAGGAAATACGGAACGGTTGATTCCGCTTTACACCATCGGTGTATTTATTCCATTTGCTCTTTCTCAAACGGGGATGGTTGTCCATTGGATTCGTGAATATGGTAAGGGATTCTGGAAACACTCTTTAGCAAATATCTTAGGTGCCCTCATTTGTTATGCTATCGTTCTCATTCTCTTCCTTTTCCGTTTAGGAGATATCTGGCCATTCTTCCCGATTATTGCAATCTTGATGTGGATGTTCCTTAAGATTAAAAAACACTATAATGGTGTTGCTCAACAGTTGCGTATTGATGGAGCGGTAGAAGAACACCATTATCAAGGAAATATTGTTCTTATCCTTGTTGGGAATGTTACCAAGGCTAATATCGGAGCTATTTCCTATGCACGTTCTATTGGTGACAAGGTTATCGCCATGCATGTATCTACTAAAGATACAGAGAACAAGGACAAGGAAACTGAACAAGAGTTTAAAAAATATTTCCCTGAAATTGAGATGGTTCATATCCAATCACCATATAGCTCAATCACTCAGTCAACCATTCAGTATGTGGACGAGGTCGCCACTCAAGCTGAGAAGGATAATGCGACTCTGACAGTCATGATTCCTCAGTTTGTACCTAAAAAATCATGGCAAACCATGCTTCACAACCAAATGAGTTTACGATTGAAATATTATCTCAAATGGCGTGAGAATATTGTTGTTTCATCTTATTCTTACCACTTGAAAGACTAAAAAATATAAGCGAAGATAACCTCTATATGAAAGGTGGTCTTCGCTTTTTTTGAGATTTAGGTAGCTAGGAAATCTTATTTTTTGCAAGAAAAATCCAGCAAAATAAGGTATAATAGATAGTATTATAACGTTGCAAGAGGAAATTATGGCAAATCAAGAAAAAGTAGAACAAGCAGTCTATCAACTATTGGAAGCTCTAGGTGAAAATCCTGAGCGTGAGGGACTTTTGGATACACCAAAACGTGTGGCTAAGATGTATGCTGAAATGTTTTCAGGTCTAAATGAAGATCCTAAGGATCAATTTACAGCTGTCTTTTCAGAAGTTCATGACGAAGTTGTCCTTGTCAAGGATATTCCTTTTTACTCTATGTGTGAGCACCATTTGGTTCCATTTTATGGTAAGGCCCATGTGGCTTATTTGCCAAGTGGAGACAAGGTGACAGGACTTTCCAAATTAGCGCGTGCGGTTGAAGTAGCTGCTCGTCGTCCGCAGTTGCAAGAACGTCTTACAGATCAAGTTGCTACAGCACTTGAAGAAGCTCTGAATCCTCGAGGAGTTTTTGTCATGGTTGAAGCAGAGCACATGTGCATGACTATGCGAGGCATTAAGAAACCAGGAAGTAAGACAATCACAACTGTCGCTAAGGGCCTTTATAAAGAAGACCGTGAAGAACGCAAGGAAATTCTTTCATTGATGCGTGATTTTTAGGAGTTAAGATGTTTATCGGTAAACATGAGATTACAGGTAAGGCCTGTATTATGGGAATCTTGAATGTCACCCCTGATTCTTTCTCAGATGGTGGCGATTTTGACACAGTAGAGGATGCCTTGGCTCAGGTTGAGCGCATGATTGCCCAGGGGGCTGCTATTATCGATGTCGGTGGCGAATCTACAAGACCAGGGGCAGAATTTGTTACTGAGGAAGAAGAGGTTGCTCGTATCGTTCCAGTTATTCAGGCTATCAAGGCAAAATATGATGTGCTCATCAGTATTGATACCTATAAGACAGCCACTGCTAGAGCTGCTCTTGAAGCAGGTGCAGATATTCTAAATGACGTCTGGGCTGGACTTTATGATGGTCAGATGTTAGCTTTAGCAGCTGAAAAGAATGTGCCGATTATCCTTATGCATAATCAAAAAGAAGAAGTATACAATGATGTCACAGAAGATGTCTGTACATTCCTCAGTCAACGTGCCCAGGCTGCCTTGGAAGCAGGTGTGGCCAAGGACAATATCTGGATTGATCCAGGCTTTGGATTTGCTAAAAATGTCCAACACAATATTGACCTGCTAAAAGGCTTGGACAAGGTCGTTGCCTTGGGCTATCCTGTTCTTTTTGGAATTTCTCGTAAGCGAGTTGTGGACTACCTACTAGGTGGGAATACTCAAGCTAAGGATCGCGACCAGGGGACAGCTGCCTTATCTGGCTATGCAGTTACCAAAGGATGTCAGATTGTCCGTGTACATAATGTTGACGTCAATCATGATATCGTTAAGACTATTTCAGGAATTTTATGATACTAAAAAAAGCTCAGTTCAACTGAGCTTTTTTTCTTAGTCTTGAATTGTCCAAACGCTGACAGATTTTTCAGAAACTGGGAAGTCTCCCCATCCGTCTTCGTCAATGGTTACAGTATCAGAGCAGTTTCCAAGAATGTCATAGAAGGCTTGTCCAGCCCAATCACTACCAATTTCCATAGACTTGCTGTTAGCAGCATCATTAGAAATCGTTACAGCTAATGGAGCCCCATCTTCGTTGCCAGAGCGTGTCCACCCGATACAGTTTGGATCATCAAAGTAGTCTGTTTGCTCACCGTAAGCTAGGTCTTTACGAGCGTAGAGCAAGGTATCTAGGCTCTCTTGGAAATTTTCTTGGGCAAATTCACCCTCAATACCATAGTAGTCACCATAAAATAGGCAAGGAAGACCGTCTTCACGGAGAAGGATGAGAGCGTAAGCAGCTGGTTTAAACCATTCTTCAACAGTAGATTCTAGAGCTTGTCCGCGTTGAGTGTCGTGGTTGTCTACGAAGGTCACGGCATGTTCAGGATGATTTTTGACCAAGGAATGATCGAAAATTGTTGTTAAATCATAATCAGCTCCCGCTGTGCTAGCGTTGTGTAGATTGTTGTGGAGGGAAACATCGACGAGGTCAAAACGTTTTTCAATCTTTTCAAGATAGGTATTGTTATCCTCCTCGTTACCATTCCAAAATTCACCAAAGACATAGAAATCCTGACCTTGTTTTTCTTTGACATCGCGAATAAAATTGCGCATAAAGAAAGAATCAATGTGCTTAACAGCATCCATTCGGAACCCTTGAACGCCTGTTGTTTCAACGAACCAATCTGCCCATTCGTAAATATTTTCAATAACTTCAGGGTGTTTATAGTCTAGGTTGGCATACATAAGGTAGTCGAAGTTACCATTTTCGTTGTCAACCAAGTCGTTGTCTGCCCAGCCTTTGTTGTCACCTTGGATAAGATAGATACCACTTTTATTACGTTTGGCATCGAAGTCAGTTCCGTTAAAGTGGTACCAGTGCCATTCAAAATCGTTGTAGGCTTTATTGCGTCCGTCAAAGGTGAAATGTGTCCAGCCTTCGATTTCAAATGGTTCGCTAATCTCTTGGGTACGGTCTTCTGGGTCAACTTCGACCACTTCGAAGGTCTCAAGTTTATCCGCTGCCGCCTTGTGATTAAGCACAACGTCGGCCATAGGTACAATACCAACTTCTTTGAGTTGGTTGATAGCATTGAGATATTCTTCTTTGAGGCCGTATTTGGTGCGAACTGTTCCTTTTTGGTCGAATTCTCCAAGGTCAAAGAGGTCATAGACTCCGTAACCAACATCATCTTTGTTTGTAGCTTTAAAAGCGGGTGGCATCCAAACGTGGCTGATGCCTAGGTCTGCTAAATGTTGGGCATCTTCAGCCAAATTGTTCCAGTGTTGACCGTCACTTGGGAGATACCATTCAAAATATTGCATTGCGGTTTGATTTGTCATAGTTTTTTTCCTTATTAGTTGAGATAGTCTTGCTTATAATTCAGGAGTCTCTTTTTAGCTCCTGTGCCTATATTTTACCAAATCAGAAGATTTATGCAATCGATTGCATAAAGTGTAAATGCACTAACTTCAGATCTGTCTAAAATATCATACTAATTAGAGACCAACTTTTCAACTGTTTTGTGTTAGAATAAGGAAGAGTATAGTGTCTTAAGGAGAAACTATGGATAAAATTATTTTAAATGGTTGCCGTTTTTATGGTTATCACGGGGCTTTTGCTGAGGAGCAGACCCTAGGGCAAATTTTTGTGGTTGATTTGGAATTGACTGTTGATCTAACTAGGGCTTCACAGAGTGACAATCTAGATGATACGGTTCACTATGGTTTGGTTTTCGAAGCCGTGCAAAAACAAGTGGAAGATAAAAAGTACATTTTGATTGAGCGTTTGGCGGGTGCGATTTGTGAGGATTTATTTGAACAATTTGCACCTATTCAATCTATTAAAGTTCGAATTACCAAGGAAAATCCACCAATTAATGGGCATTATAAGAGTGTTGGTATTGAATTGGAGCGTAGCCGATGACAAGAGTTTATTTGAGTTTGGGATCTAATATGGGTGATCGTCAGGACTATCTCCAAAAAGCTGTGGAGGCCTTGAATGACTTACCTGAGACAGAGGTTAAAGCAGTATCTTCCTATTATGAAACGGCTGCTTGGGGACTGACAGAACAGGCTGATTTTTTGAACCTTGCTTTGCTCTTAGAGACTCAGTTGCCGGCTGAAACCTTATTAAGTTATTGCCAGAAAATTGAAAAAAATCTTGACCGCGTTCGTCATGAGCATTGGGGGCCTCGGACAGTAGATATTGATATTCTTCTATATGGGCAGGAAATCTGGGAGACTGAGCACCTTAAAGTGCCCCATCCTTATATGAGTCAGAGAGCTTTTGTTTTGGTTCCCTTGATAGAAATAGCAGATGATTTGGTTGACCCTAAAACTGGCCAAGCCTACAAAAAATATTTGAGTCAATTAAACACTAGTGATGTCCGTAAATTGGAAGTTATGGACTAGCTTTGCGTGAAATTCCTTGTCGTCAAGATGGGGATTTTTTGCTATAATTAATCTTGGCTTTTTGCCGTATTTTTCTTTTTATTTTTAGGGAAAAATACTAACTCATTTTTAGGTAGTGATAGTAATATGGGGAAGTCTATCACGATACCTACAAAGAAATAAATGTATAGAAAAAGTATGGAAAATAACATGTTAGATGAACTTAAAGAAGATTTAGTGGGGATTGATATTCGTTTCGACGAACCCTTAAAACGTTATACATATACCAAGGTTGGTGGTCCAGCGGATTATTTGGCCTTTCCACGTAACCGCTATGAACTCTCTCGTATTGTCAAATTTGCTAATAAGCATGACATTCCTTGGATGGTGCTCGGTAATGCCAGTAATTTGATTGTCCGTGACGGTGGTATCAGAGGTTTTGTGATTATGTTTGACAGACTGAATGGTATTGCAGTTAATGGTTATCAAATTGAAGCTGAAGCGGGGGCTAATTTGATTGCGACAACCAAGGTGGCTCGTTTCCAAAGTTTGACTGGTTTTGAATTTGCAGCGGGGATTCCAGGTAGTGTTGGTGGTGCCGTCTTTATGAATGCGGGTGCCTATGGTGGTGAGATTGCCCATATCTTGGTTTCTGCTCAGGTTCTTACAAAAGACGGAGATATTCGTACGATTGATGCAAGAGATATGCGTTTTGGTTATCGTCGTTCGGTGCTCCAAGAAACAGGTGAAGTGGTTATTTCAGCTAAATTTAACCTCAAACCAGGAGACTACGAGCAAATCAAGAATGAGATGAATCGTCTTAATCATTTGCGAGAGCTTAAACAACCTCTTGAATACCCTTCATGTGGTTCGGTCTTTAAACGCCCACCAGGTCACTTTGCAGGCCAGCTGATTATGGAAGCTAACCTCAAAGGACATCGTATCGGCGGTGTTGAAGTGTCTACTAAGCATGCTGGTTTCATGGTCAATGTCGATCAAGGAACAGCAAAAGACTATGAAGACCTTATCTCAGATGTTATCGCTAAGGTTAAGGAAAATTCAGGTGTTACACTAGAGCCTGAAGTACGTATCATTGGCGACGAATTAAACTAATAAAACCCTATCCCTATATTTGCTATCTATGGAGGATTTATGACAATTGACTAATCCGATTATTGCCTTTCGAAATGTCTCAAAAGTGTTTGAAGACAGTGGCACACAAGTTTTAAAAGACATCAACTTTGAACTAGAAGAAGGTAAGTTCTATACCCTTCTTGGGGCTTCTGGTTCTGGTAAATCAACGATTTTGAACATCATTGCAGGTCTATTAGATGCGACCAGTGGTGACGTCCTTTTGGATGGAAAACGTATCAATGATATTCCTATCAATAAAAGGGATGTCCACACCGTTTTCCAATCTTATGCCCTCTTTCCACATATGAATGTCTTTGACAATGTGGCTTTTGCCCTTAAATTGAAAAAGGTGCCTAAAAAGGAAATTGAAGAGCGTGTAGAAGAAGCCTTAAAGATGGTTCAACTAAATGGTTATCAAAAGCGCTCGATTCAAAAATTATCAGGTGGTCAACGTCAACGTGTGGCTATTGCTCGTGCGATTATTAACCAACCCCGTGTAGTCCTTTTGGATGAACCTTTGTCAGCACTGGATTTGAAACTACGTACTGAAATGCAATACGAGTTGCGCGAATTGCAACAACGTTTAGGGATTACTTTTGTCTTTGTCACTCACGACCAGGAAGAGGCCTTGGCCATGTCGGACTGGATTTTTGTTATGAATGATGGTGAAATTGTTCAATCAGGAACTCCGGTTGATATCTATGACGAACCGATCAATCACTTCGTTGCAACCTTTATTGGAGAATCTAACATCCTACCAGGCGTTATGATTGAGGACTATTTGGTTGAGTTCAATGGGAAACGTTTTGAATCTGTTGATGGAGGAATGCGTCCTAATGAACCTGTCGAAGTGGTGATTCGTCCTGAAGATTTACAGATTACACTTCCTGAGGAAGGCAAATTGCAAGTTCGCGTGGAAACTCAGCTCTTCCGTGGGGTACACTATGAAATCATTGCCTATGACAATCTTGGTAATGAATGGATGATTCATTCAACCCGTAAGGCGATTGAGGGTGAGATTATCGGTCTTGATTTTACGCCTGAGGATATTCATATCATGCGTCTTAATGAGACAGAAGAAGAATTCGATGCTCGTATTGAAGAATATGTGGAAGTGGAAGAGCATGAAGATGGCTTGATTAATGCCATTGAGGAGGAGCGCTATGAAGAAAACAGCTAGCCTCTTCTCGGTTCCTTACCTCCTTTGGCTCCTACTCTTCGTGGTTGCTCCAGTGCTCATGCTACTCTATCAGTCTTTCTTTGATATCAGTGGCAACTTTACTTTGGACAATTATGGTACCTTCTTTTCCAGTTGGACTTACTTAAGGATGAGCTTTAACTCGGTTCTTTATGCAGCCATCATTACTCTGGTAACCCTTCTCATTTCTTATCCGACGGCATATCTTTTAACCAGACTAAAACATAAGCAACTTTGGTTGATGTTGGTCATTTTGCCAACCTGGGTCAACCTCCTTCTGAAAGCCTATGCCTTTATGGGGATTTTTGGGCAACAAGGTGGTATCAATGCCTTTCTCGGCTTCTTTGGGATTGCACCCATGCAAATTCTCTTTACGGATTTCTCCTTCATTTTCGTGGCTAGCTACATTGAAATCCCCTTTATGATTCTACCGATTTTCAATGCACTGGATGATTTGGATGAAAATATTGTGAATGCGAGTAAAGATTTGGGAGCAAATGATTGGCAGACCTTTACCAAGGTTATTTTTCCTTTATCGCTCAATGGGGTACGCTCTGGTGTCCAGTCTGTCTTTATTCCTAGTCTCAGCCTCTTTATGCTGACACGCTTGATTGGTGGGAACCGAGTGATTACCCTAGGGACAGCTATTGAACAGCACTTCCTCACGACACAAAACTGGGGAATGGGTGCAACCATTGGTGTTGTTCTTATTGCTGCCATGATTGCGACCATGTGGTTAACAAAGGAGAGACGTCAATGAAAAAATTTGCAAATCTCTATTTAGCTCTTGTCTTTGTTATCCTTTATTTGCCAATCTTCTATTTAATCGCCTATTCTTTCAATAGTGGTGGCGATATGAATAGCTTCACTGGCTTTACTCTGGATAACTACCAGAGCATGTTTTCAGATAGCCGACTTATGTTAATTCTGGCTCAAACCTTCTTTTTAGCTTTCCTTAGTGCTCTTCTGGCGACGATTATTGGTACCTTTGGGTCTATCTTTATCTATGAGAGCAAACAGAAGCAACAGACTGGGATTTTATCCCTAAATAACGTACTCATGGTTGCACCGGACGTCATGATTGGTGCGAGTTTCTTGATTCTTTTCACCTTGATTGGTTTCCAACTCGGTTTTGTATCGGTTTTGTTGAGTCACATTGCCTTCTCAATCCCAATTGTGGTTCTCATGGTTTTACCACGTCTCAAGGAAATGAATCGAGACATGGTGAATGCAGCTTATGACCTGGGTGCGACCCAATGGCAGATGTTACGTGAGGTTATGTTGCCATACTTGACACCTGGTATTATCGCTGGTTATTTCATGGCCTTTACCTATTCTTTGGATGACTTCGCAGTAACCTTCTTTGTTACGGGG
This sequence comes from Streptococcus sp. CCH8-H5, assembly GCF_001556505.1. NCBI lineage: Bacteria > Bacillati > Bacillota > Bacilli > Lactobacillales > Streptococcaceae > Streptococcus > Streptococcus sp. CCH8-H5. Next base: position 233,500 of record NZ_LSIZ01000032.1, read on the forward strand.
AATGGTTTTTCAACACTTGCTGTGGAAATATACTCACGTGCCCGTAAAGGGATTTCCTTGGAAATCAATGCCCTATCAACGGTTGTCTTCTTGTTCTCTATTCTTCTAGTCATTGGATATTATATGATTACCAAGGAGAGAAAGGAGGAGCACGATGCGTAAACTCTATCAATTTCTGGCAGGGATTTTAGCAATTATTTTCTGCCTTTGGGGAATTTCTGCCTACATGCAAAGTCGTACAGGAAATGTGTCGGACAAGCTTGTTATTTATAACTGGGGTGATTATATTGATCCTGATCTTTTGACCAAGTTCACTAAAGAAACAGGAATCAAGGTCCAGTATGAAACTTTTGATTCCAACGAAGCTATGTATACTAAGATTAAGCAAGGTGGTACGACATACGACATTGCTGTGCCGTCAGACTATACCATTGATAAAATGGTCAAGGAAGACCTTTTGGTGAAGTTGGATAAATCTAAAATCCATGGCTTTGATCAGATTGGCTCAAGTTTTAAGGGGCTTAGTTTCGATCCTAATAATGACTATTCTATCCCTTATTTTTGGGGGACAGTCGGAATCGTCTATAATACGAAATTGGTGAAAAAAGCACCTCAGCACTGGAACGATCTTTGGTCACCCGAATACAGAAACCAGATTATGCTGGTTGATGGCGCGCGAGAAGTCCTTGGTTTCTCACTTAATAGCCTGGGATATAGCTTGAATACGAAGAATATGACTGAATTACGTTTGGCTGAAACTAAACTTAATAGTCTGACACCAAATATCAAAGCTATTGTTGGTGATGAGATGAAGGGCTACATGGTTCAAGGTGATGCGGCTATTGGAGTAACCTTCTCAGGGGAAGCCAGTGAGATGCTTGATAAAAATGAGGACCTACGTTACGTTGTCCCATCAGAAGGCTCAAATCTTTGGTTTGACAATCTAGTGATTCCTAAAACTGTGAAGCATGAGAAGGAAGCCTATGCCTTTATTAACTTCATGCTTAAACCGGAAAATGCAGCGCAAAATGCTGAATATATCGGTTATGCGACACCTAATGAGGCAGCCAAAGCCTTACTTCCAAAGAGTATTACGGATGATAAGGCCTTTTACCCATCAGAATCAACCATTAAAAACCTTGAAGTCTATAATAACCTAGGTCAAAAATGGCTTGGAATTTATAACGATATTTACCTTCAAGTTAAGATGTATCGTAAATAAAAAGTTACCTTTTGACCTTTAGCTTCTAAAATCGGTCAAAAAAATACGAGAGGCTGAAACGCTAGTGTTTCAGCCTCTTTTCTGATTGTCCAAGTGCTTGAAAAAGATATACTATTTTTCTTGAAAAATTGTATTACTGTGCTATAATAAAACAAAGAAATTTTTAATGTTTATTTTGGAGGACTTAACATGCAAGCAGCATTTCTCTTTTTACTGATTTCATTCTTGATTATCTTGGGAATTCTCATCAGTATGCTTTATGTCGTACGTCAACAGTCAGTAGCTATCGTTGAACGTTTTGGACGCTATCAAAAAATCGCAACGAGTGGTATCCATATGCGTTTGCCATTTGGTATCGATAAAATTGCAGCTCGTATTCAACTACGTTTGCTTCAAAGTGAGATTGTGGTCGAAACCAAGACCAAGGACAATGTCTTTGTTATGATGAATGTGGCTACTCAGTATCGTGTAAATGAGCAAAATGTTACAGATGCTTACTATAAACTCATGCGTCCAGAGGCTCAAATTAAATCATACATTGAGGACGCCCTTCGTTCATCAGTTCCTAAATTGACGCTTGATGAGCTTTTTGAGAAAAAGGATGAGATTGCCCTTGAGGTTCAACACCAAGTAGCAGAAGAAATGACAACTTATGGTTATATCATTGTTAAGACCTTGATTACCAAAGTTGAACCAGATGCTGAAGTTAAGCAGTCTATGAACGAAATCAATGCTGCCCAACGTAAGCGTGTAGCAGCCCAAGAATTGGCAGAAGCTGATAAGATCAAGATTGTCACAGCAGCCGAAGCCGAAGCTGAAAAAGATCGTCTTCATGGTGTTGGTATTGCCCAACAACGTAAGGCTATTGTTGATGGATTGGCTGAATCTATTGCAGAACTAAAAGAGGCTAATGTGGGGATGTCTGAAGAGCAGATTATGTCTATTCTCTTGACTAACCAATATTTGGATACCCTTAATACTTTTGCGGCGAAAGGAAATCAAACCTTATTCTTGCCAAATAATCCAAACGGTGTGGATGATATTCGTACCCAAATTTTGTCAGCCTTGAAAGCAGATAATAAAAATTAAGCACAAAAAAAGCCAGATCTATACGATCTGACTTTTTTGATTTATTTTTCTAGGAATTGAGCCAAACGAATAACTTCAATCTTATAGCCATCTGGATCAGTGATAAAGTAATACATTTTTGGTTTACCAGGAAGACCTGAGAGGTCTGTAACAGTGTATCCAGCCTCTTTGTGAGCTTGGTGTGTAGCTTCTAAATCATCGACACCAACAGCGATATGACCGTATCCATCTCCTAAATCATAGGCTTCGTGGTCATAATTGTAGGTTAATTCCAACTCGTAATCAGGATCATCTTCGAGTTGCAAGTAGACAAGGGTGAACTTATATTCTGGAAAATCATTTCGACGAGCTTCTTTGAAACCAAGAGCTTCTTTATAAAATTTAAGTGAGGCTTCTAGGTCCTTGACACGGACACAAGTGTGTAGAAATTTAGTCATGTGAGATACTCCTTTTATCTAATTCTGTAAGTTTATGATAGCATTTTGAAACCGTTTTTTCTACTATTAGCTATTTTATGCTATAATGACGAAAAACAATCTGTGGAGGATGATTATGACGATTTTAGCGATTGATTTTGGAGGAACACAGGTGAAGTCCGCACTTGTTTCGGAGGAGTTTGCCATTGAAAAAAGTCTGCCGACGCAGTCATCTCCACAAACCTTTGACCAAGCTATTGATGTTATTGATTATATAGTCACTTCAGTTGAAGCCAAGCTATCAGGTGTTGCTATTAGTGTTCCTGGGACGGTTGATACTGAGGAGGGTGTCATTTATCATGGTGGCTTATTGAGATTTTTCCATGGTTTTCGTATTAAAGAGGTCCTTGAAGCCAAGTACCATTTGCCTGTAATGGCTCTTAATGATGGTAAAGCGGCAGCCTTGGCAGAGCTAGCCACAGGTCATTTGCAAGGAGTGACCAATGGTGCAGCCCTTGTTTTGGGTTCAGGTCTTGGTGGTGGACTTATAATTAATGGTAAACTTTTTCAAGGAAGTCATTTTCAAGCGGGCGAGTTGACCTTTATTTTACCAGTTCAAATGGAAAAAGTTGAGCCTTCATTGATGCGAGGCATGACTCTGTCAGCTGTAGGTTTAATTACCAAAATTAATGAAGTGTTAGGTAACTCTGACTTAAAGAATGGTTTAGCCGCATTTGAGGCAATTAATGTAGGAGATAAAATGGTCTATCCACTTTTTGAAAGCTATTGCCGTAACTTAGCCATTACCATTTTGAATCTTCAAACCATTTTTGATATGGAAACCTTTGTTATTGGAGGTGGTATTTCAGCCCAGCCTATTCTTATCGAGGAGGTCAACCGCCAGTTTGATAAGGTTCACCATGAGATTGACTTTATTGGTAAAATTATTAAACGTCCGAAGATTGTGGCCTGTCATCATCATAATGGAGCTAATCTGATTGGAGCAGCTTATTTTCTTAAGCAGAAATAAACGGATACTAAAATCAAATGCTGATAAAAATATACATAAAATACCTAACTTTTTAAAGATGAACGGTTAATTCCGTTCGTTTTTTACTGTTAGGACTTTACAATATTCAGAAAATTCGCTATAATGGGACCATTAAAATTTTGGAGGTGTCTTTATGACAATTTATAATTTCTCAGCAGGACCTGCTACATTACCAAAACCAGTGCTTGAAAAAGCGCAGGCTGAATTGCTTAACTATCAAGATTCCGGTATGTCCGTGCTAGAAATGTCCCACCGTTCTCCAGAATTTGACAAGATCGTTAAAGATGCGGAAGCGACACTTCGTGAGCTCATGGCCATTCCTGATAACTATAAGGTTATTTTCTTGCAAGGTGGTGCTTCAACACAATTTACAATGGTCCCACTTAACCTCGCTCAAGGTAAGAAAGCTTACTACCTTGTAGGTGGTTCATGGGGTAAAAAAGCTTATACAGAAGCTGTTAAACTTTCAAAAACCATTCCTTTCGAACCAATTCTTTTGGCCTCTTCAGAAGAAACTGTTTACGATCACATCCCAAGTTTTGACCCAGCAACAATTGATCCAGAAGCTGCCTATGTTCACTTGACAACGAATAATACCATTGAGGGTACAGCTATCTACGATTTGCCTGATACTAACGGTGTGCCAATTGTAGCTGATATGTCTTCAAATATTTTGGCTGCTCGCTACAATGTTGAGGACTTTGCCCTTATCTACGCTGGAGCTCAAAAAAATATTGGACCAGCTGGTGTAACAGTAGTTATCGTTCGTGAGGACTTCCTAAATGACCAGCCACAATTGTCTGCCATGTTGGATTACCGTATTCAAGCTGAGGCAGGATCACTTTACAATACACCACCATGTTTCAACATCTATATTTCAAAACTCGTCTTTGACTGGGTTAAAAATGAAATTGGTGGCGTAGACAAGATGGCTGAAATTCAACGCGAAAAATCAGGTCTTCTCTACGATTACATTGAGTCATCTGATTTCTACACAAACCCTGTCAAAGATGCCAAGGATCGATCTGTCTGCAACATTCCATTCGTCACACCAAGTAAAGAGTCGGATGCTAAGTTTGTAGCAGAAGCAGATGCTCTTGGTTTCAAGAATATCAAAGGACACCGTTCAGTAGGTGGTATGCGTGCTAGTGTTTATAATGCTTTCCCACGTCAAGGTGTGCTTGATTTGATTGACTTCATGAAGAAATTTGAAGCCGAAAATAAATAATTAGGTAAAGAGATGGAAATTAGACAAGCCTTTCCAAATGAAATTGGGGCTATTATGACTGTCATTGAGAGTGCTAGAACTGCTTTAGTAGAAGCTGGTAGCACCCAATGGCAAGGAGCTGATGGTTACCCTACTGAAGAAACAATCTTCGACGATGTCCTTAAGGGACAGGCCTATGTAGGACTCATTGATGGTCAAATTGTTTCTTATGCTGCGGTGGTTACTGATGGAGACCCTGCTTACGACAAAATCTATGATGGAGACTGGAAACATCACAATAAGCGCTACATTACTTTCCATAGGGTTGCTGTTTTGACTGAGGTTACGGGTCAAAGAGTCGCTCAAACCTTTATTCAAGGTCTTATTGAGGGAACTGATGCTCATGATTTTCGTTGCGACACGCATGAAAATAATCTTATCATGCAGCATATTTTGGAGAAACTTGGCTATGTCTATTGTGGCAAGGTCCCTATTGATGGTGAACGTCTTGCTTATCAGAAAATCAAAACCAAGCGTGAGAAAGCCTTTTATCAAGAAGTTGATGAAGCAGCTCACCACGGGATACATTGATTTAAGAGGAATAAAATTATGGTATTTAGTGTAAAAACATATAACAATATTAACCAGATTGGTTTGAAGGAACTTGGAAATCATTTCCAAATTGATGGTGATTTAGCGGAAAATCCAGATGCCTACATCATTCGTAGTCAAAATCTCCATAATACCGTCTTCCCTGACAACTTGAAAGCTATTGCGCGTGCTGGTGCAGGAACTAACAATATTCCAGTTGACGAAGCAACTGAAAAAGGAATTGTTGTCTTCAATACTCCAGGTGCCAATGCTAACGCTGTTAAAGAAGCTGTTCTGGCCTCTATCTTACTCTCAGCACGTGACTATATTGCGGCCAATGCTTGGGTTAACACACTTAGTGGTGACGATGTTCCTAAACAAATTGAAGCAGGGAAGAAACAGTTTGCTGGTAGCGAGATTGCTGGTAAGACCCTTGGTGTTATCGGGCTTGGTGCTATTGGTGCACGTATTGCCAATGATGCTTACCGTTTGGGTATGAAGGTCTATGGTTACGATCCATACGTTTCTATTGAAGCAGCTTGGAATATTTCTCACCATGTAAGACGTGTTTCTGATCTCAAAGAGATTTTTGAAAACTGTGATTATATCACTGTTCACGTTCCATTGACACCTGACACAAAAGGAACTTTCAATGCGGATGCCTTTAACCTTATGCAAAAAGGGACAACTATCATTAACTTTGCCCGTGCAGAGTTGGTAGATAACGATGCCCTCTTTGATGCTTTGGAAACAGGTGTGGTTAAACGTTATATCACCGACTTTGGTACAGAAGAGCTACTTAATAAACCTCATGTGACTGTCTTCCCACACGTTGGAGGATCAACAGGTGAAGCAGAACTTAACTGTGCGATTATGGCCGGTCAAACCATTCGTCGTTTCATGGAAACAGGTGAGATTGTTAACTCTGTTAACTTCCCACGTGTGCAACAGGCCTTGAGTGCCCCATACCGTATCACCTTGATTAATAAAAACGTGCCTAATATTGTGGCTCGTATCTCTACAGCGGTTTCTGATTTTAATATCAATATTGATAATATCATCAACCGTTCTAAGGGAGACTATGCCTATACACTTCTTGACCTTGATGAAACAGACAAGTCTAAGATTGATGAATTGGTTGCTAAGTTTGAGGCTAGCGACAATATCGTTCGTGTGCGTTTGATTAAAGGTAAATAATAAGAGTTAATTGACAGGAACAAGGAATTCCTGTCTTTTTGTTATAATAAATATATGTTTTATCGTCAGTATTATTTATCTCCTATTGGACGCTTGTGTTTGGTGGCAAGTGATCAAGCGCTTTATGGCATTTGGTTGGAGGGACAAAAGCATTTTCAGGCAGGTATTAAGGAAGAGGAATTAGTAGACACCTCAAATCCTATCTTGAAAATGACGAGGGCTTGGTTAGAGGCTTATTTTAAAGGTAATAATCCAAGTCCAGATACCCTCCCTCTAGCAGATAGAGGGACCTCCTTCCAGTTAAAGGTTTGGTCAGCTTTACAGGACATTCCTGCGGGGCAGAGTAGAACCTATAGTCAGATTGGGAAAGTGATTTCATGTCAATCGGCACAGGCCGTAGGAACTGCTGTTGGTAAGAATCCATGGTTGGTTCTCGTCCCTTGTCATCGGGTTCTTCCTAGTAGTGGTCATATAGGAAAATATGCAGCAGGAGAAGAGGCTAAGCGTTTTTTACTTCATTTAGAAGGCATTAGGTTTGACAAGTCTTAGACAGATATTTTATGCTAGAAAAAAGGAGAAAAACATGTACACTTTTTATGAATATCCCAAATGTAGCACTTGTCGTAAGGCAAAGGCGGAACTCAATCAATTAGGTTTAGATGTTAAATCTATTAATATTAAGGAAAACCCACCTTCGGCTCAGTTTTTAAAAGAGCTTCTGGCAGGGTCAGATTTAGAACTTAAGAAATTCTTTAATACGAGTGGACAATCCTACCGATCTCTAGGATTAAAGGATAAGCTACCAACGCTATCTCTTGATGAAGCTGTTGAACTCTTAGCTTCAGATGGTATGTTGATTAAACGTCCTATCTTGATTAAAGATGGTAAGGTTTTACAGGTTGGTTACCGTACGCCTTATCAAGACTTAAATTTATAAAAAATAAGCAAAAAATCTTGCCACAGTAAATAGAAATATGGTAAGATTAAAACAGTTGCCGCTATAGTTAAATGGTATAATAGAGCAATGGTAATGCTCCGTTCCGAGTTCAATTCTCGGTGGTGGCATCTGTGATAGAGTCCAGCCTTTAGGTTGGATTTTTTTATATTCAAAGGGGCTGATTTATGGCTCTCAAATTTTCAAAAGAATTTACTGAAAACTCTTGATATTCAAAAAAAAAGGAGTAGACTAATAGGTGATTAAACCTAGGAGGCAAGTTGTGAAATACTACGTTCAATTCATGTTGATTTGTTTGTTTGCCGTTATTGGTGAAGCTCTGTCAACATTCTTCAAATTACCTATTCCTGGAAGCATTATTGGCTTATTCTTGCTTCTGATTGCTCTTCAGCTTAAGTGGATTCGTCTACGTCATATACATGCTGTGGCAGAATTTTTAATTGCCAATATGACTATTCTATTTTTGCCAGCAGGTGTCGGTATTATGGAACGTTGGAATGCTATTTCAGCGAATATTGTCCCTATTATTTTGATTATTATGGGAGCTTTGGTTCTTAATATTGTAGTGATTGCAGTAGTCGTCGGTTTCATCAAAAAACATTTTGAAGGTGATTACGAGGAGGTTAAACGTGGCTAATTTTTTTAACACACCCTTGTTTGGGCTAACACTTTCTGTACTAGCTTACACATTAGGGCTATTGATTTATCGCCGTTTCCCTAATCCTTTGACGACACCTCTTCTTGTATCGACTGCCCTGATTATCGTCATTTTGCACTATACAGGAATTTCCTACAAGGATTACTATGTCGGTGGCTCTTATCTTAACAGTTTGATTATTCCTTCAACAGTCGCGCTAGCAGTTCCTTTTTATAAAAATCTACACCTCATGCGCCATCACTATAAGAGTATTCTAATTGGATCAACGGTTGCTTGTGTTCTAAATACGACATACACGGCCTTGATTGCTAAGCTTTTTGGAATGGATTATTTTTTGGCTATTTCGCTCTTTCCTAAGTCTGTTACGACTGCCATGGCTGTGGGAATTTCGGAAAAAATGCAGGGGATTACGACGGTAACCTTGGTTGTAGTTGTTATTACGGGTATCTTAACCTCTGTCTTAGGTCCTGTCTTTCTAAAAATGATTGGGATTAAAGACCCGGTCGCTATCGGACTTTCACTAGGAGGAACCGGACACGCTGTAGGTACAGGAACTGCCTTCAGATATGGTCAGGTTGCAGGTGCCATGGGTGGTCTCTCAATCGCTGTAACAGGGATTCTATATGTCTTTATTAGTCCTATTGTGGCGAGTTTGATTCTGAAATAAAAAATTAAGGTTTGGATAGGTTTTCCAAGCCTTTTTAGCTGTGAAAAGCAAGCAAAATCTGACCTTTTATGTTATAATTAAGGTTATGAATTATGGAGATTATATCTGGGATTTGGGTGGTACCTTATTGGATAATTACCAGGTATCAACCCAAGCCTTTCTAGCAACTTTAGAACAGTTTGAGCGTACAGCAGAACCTCAAGCAGTCTATGATGCCCTTAAGGTATCAACGAGCACTGCCATTGCTATGTTTGCGCCTGATATAGCTGATTTTCGAACCCTATATAAGCAGGAGGAAGCCAAGCATTTACAGGAACCTGTTCTTTTTGAAGGTGCTAGGGCTGTCCTAGCTAAGATTGTGACCGAGGGTGGGCGTAATTTTTTGGTTAGCCACCGTAATCACTTGGTGCTAGACATCCTTGATAAAGCAGAAATTGCCTCTTATTTTACAGAGGTTGTAACTTCTGAAAATGGTTTTGCTAGAAAGCCGAGTCCAGATAGTTTCCTTTATTTAATTAAAAAATACGATATTAAACACGGCTTGGTCATTGGTGACCGCCAGATAGATATAGAGGCAGGAAAAGCAGCGGGTCTGGATACCTTGCTTGTTGATGGCCATAAATCATTATTGGAGATTGTGACATAGATGACTGATGAATTAAAAAATCTTGAAGAAAAAGCGCAAGAATATGATGCCAGCCAGATTCAAGTCTTAGAGGGACTTGAAGCGGTACGTATGCGCCCAGGTATGTATATTGGCTCAACCTCAAAAGAGGGGTTGCATCATTTGGTATGGGAGATTGTCGATAACTCAATCGATGAGGCCTTGGCTGGTTTCGCCACTCATATTCAAGTCTTTATTGAGCCGGACAATTCTATTACGGTTGTCGATGATGGTCGTGGTATTCCAGTTGATATCCAAGAAAAAACTGGCCGTCCTGCGGTAGAAACTGTCTTTACAGTACTTCACGCTGGTGGTAAATTCGGCGGAGGCGGTTATAAGGTCTCTGGTGGTTTGCATGGGGTTGGTTCTTCGGTCGTTAATGCCCTCTCAACACAACTTGATGTTAAGGTTTATAAAAATGGCCATATCCACTTCCAAGAGTATAAACGTGGGGTAGTGGTAGCAGATTTGGCAGTAATTGGTGAAACAGAGAAACATGGTACGACTGTTCACTTTACGCCAGACCCAGAAATTTTCCAAGAGACAACCGAGTTTGATTTTGGAAAATTGGCTAAACGCATCCAAGAATTAGCCTTTTTGAACAAGGGGCTCCGTATCTCTATCACAGATAAGCGTGAAGGTCTCAAACAAGAGAAACATTATCACTACGAAGGTGGTATCACATCCTATGTGAAATACATCAATGAAAACAAGGATGTTATCTTTGATGAACCTATCTACACTGATGGTGAGATGGATGGTATTTCGGTTGAAGTTGCTATGCAATACACGACTGGCTATCATGAAACGGTAATGAGTTTTGCTAACAACATTCACACCCATGAGGGTGGTACTCACGAACAAGGTTTCCGAACAGCCTTAACGCGTGTCATTAATGACTATGCACGTCAGAATAAGATTCTCAAAGAAAAAGATGATAATTTGACAGGGGATGATGTTCGTGAAGGTTTGACTGCTATCATCTCTGTTAAACATCCAAACCCACAGTTTGAAGGTCAAACCAAAACCAAGCTTGGAAACTCTGAAGTGGTTAAGATTACCAATCGTCTCTTCAGTGAAGCTTTGAGTCGCTTCCTCTTGGAAAATCCTGCTATCGCTAAGAAGATTGTTGAAAAAGGGATTTTGGCTTCTAAGGCCCGTATCGCCGCTAAGCGTGCCCGTGAAGTGACACGTAAGAAGTCAGGTCTTGAAATTTCTAACCTTCCAGGGAAGTTGGCAGACTGTTCATCGAATAATGCTGAAATGAATGAACTTTTCATTGTCGAAGGGGACTCAGCCGGTGGATCTGCTAAATCAGGTCGTAACCGTGAATTCCAAGCTATTCTTCCAATTCGAGGTAAGATTTTGAACGTTGAAAAGGCTAGCATGGATAAGATTCTAGCCAATGAAGAAATTCGTTCTCTCTTCACAGCTATGGGAACAGGTTTTGGAGCTGAATTTGATGTCAGCAAGGCTCGTTACCACAAGTTGGTAATCATGACCGATGCCGATGTCGATGGGGCCCACATCCGTACTTTGCTTCTGACTTTGATTTACCGCTTTATGCGTCCAGTCTTGGAAGCAGGCTATGTCTACATTGCTCAACCACCAATTTATGGGGTTAAGGTTGGTTCTGAGATTAAAGAATACATCCAACCTGGTGTCGATCAAGAAGACAAATTGCGTGCTGCTCTTGAAAACTACAGTGTGGGACGTTCAAAACCTACAGTACAACGTTATAAAGGTTTGGGTGAAATGGATGACCACCAACTTTGGGAAACTACCATGGACCCTGAAAATCGTTTGATGGCACGTGTTTCTGTGGATGATGCTGCAGAGGCCGATAAGATTTTCGATATGCTGATGGGAGACAAGGTTGAACCTCGTCGCGAATTTATCGAAGAAAATGCCGTTTACAGTACTCTAGATATCTAATATTCTTTTAGAAAAGGGTGCAATGCTAGAATAACTATGATATAATCGTAATGTTATTCTACATTTATGAACATAATAGACGATTAAGGAGAAACTATGTCTAGCGGAATTGTTTTACTGATTGTAGTGGTAGTTATGCTCGTAATTATCGCTTACTTAGTCGGTATTCTTATTAGAAAACGAAATGATTCGCGGATTGCACAGCTTGAAGAACGCAAGCAAAAATTGTTTGACTTGCCAATTAACGAAGAAATTGAAGAAGTTAAAAAGCTTCACTTGATTGGACAAAGTCAAACAACATTCCGTGAATGGCATCAGAAATGGATTGATATCTCGACAAATTCATTCGCAGATATTGAAAATCATATTTTCGAAGCTGAAAATATGAATGATACCTTCCATTTCTTCAAGGCTAGTGGTGAAATCAATAACATTGAGAGTCAGTTAGATCTTGTGGAAGAAGACATCAAGTCTATCCGTGAGGCGCTCTCAACCTTGAAAGAACAAGAAGAAAAGAACAGTGCTCGCGTTAAGCATGCATTAGACTTGTATGAAGAGTTGCAAAACTCAATCGAGGAAAACTCTGATAATTTCGGTTCTACCATGACCGAAATCAATAAGCAGCTTAAAAACATTGAAGCTGAGTTTGCAGAATTCGTGACTCTTAACTCATCAGGTGACCCTGTTGAAGCATCTACTATCTTGGATCGTGCAGAAGAGCACACTATTGCATTGGGTCAAATTTCAGAGAAGATTCCTGCTATTGTAGCTAAGTTGGAAGATGATTTCCCAGATCAGTTGGATGATTTGGAATCTGGCTATCGCAAGTTGATTGAGCAAAATTATCACTTCCCTGAAAAAAATATCGAACGTCGCTTCCAAGAAATTCGTGAAGCTATCCGTTCAAACTCAAGTGAGTTGGTTTCTCTTGATTTAGACCGTGCGGAAGAAGAAAACGCTGAGATTCAAGAAAAAATTGACAACTTGTATAGCATTTTTGAACGTGAAATTGCCTCATACAAGGTTGTTATGCGTCAAAAGAAAATTTTGCCAGATTATCTCAAGCATGCTAAAGAAAACAACAAGAAACTTCAAGAAGAGCTTGAGCGTCTCATGTTGACTTACATCTTCGATGAAACATATGCGGCAGATGTTCGTAGCTTTGCATCTGATATTTCAGGTGTGGAGACAGCTGTTCTTCCAACCCTTGAAAACTTTGAAACTCAGGTGAAACCATTCTCAGAACTTGAGAAAATCTTTGAAAAGAGTCTTAATACCTTGTCAGCTGTTGAAAATGGTCAGGTTGAGGTCTTTGAAAATCTTCAGGCTATTGAGATAAACGAAGCTAAAGCACGTGAAGAGCTTGATGTTTATGTTAATAAATTGCATGTTATCAAGCGTTACATGGAAAAACGTAACCTGCCAGGTATTCCTCAATCCTTCTTGAGTGTATTCTTCTCAACTAGTGCTCAAATTGAGGCCCTTATGGACGAACTCAGCCGTGGCCGTATTAATATTGATGCGGTAATGCGTTTGACAGAAACATCTAAAAACGCCATTGATCATTTGGAAGAGACTGCTTACTTGGTTGTTCAAAATGCAACCTTGACTGAGCAACTCTTGCAATACTCAAACCGCTACCGTTCGTTCGAACCTGCTGTTCAAAGTAGCTTTGAGCATGCACTTAAATTGTTTGAGGTTGATCATGATTATGATGCATCTTTGGAAGAAATCTCTTATGCCTTGGAAACAGTTGAACCAGGTGTGACAGATCGTTTTGTATCATCTTACGAGAAGACACGCGAACAAATTCGTATGTAAGAGAAAGATTCTGGACTACGGTCCAGAATTTTTTGTAAGGTTCGTTTTTCATTTCATATTTGAATTAAATCTAGTGAAGGCTTATATAGACATCGAAGAATCGAGGTAATTATGTCAGAAGTTAAAGGTTTATTAGTTATGGACGTAGATTCTACGCTAGTCCAAGAAGAAGTTATTGATTTATTGGGAGAAGAAGCAGGCGTTGGTCAAAAGGTTGCTGAAATCACAGAGCGTGCCATGCGTGGAGAATTGGATTTTAGACAGGCCTTGAATGAGCGTGTGGCGACCCTCAAGGGATTGCCAGAGAGTATATTTGACAAGGTCTACGCCCGTATTCATTTCAACAAGGGGGCCAAGGAACTTATAGATGAACTCCACGCCCGTGGCTTTAAGGTAGGCTTGGTTTCTGGAGGTTTCCATGAGACTGTGGATAGACTAGCAGTTGAAGCAGGAATCGATTATGTTAAGGCTAATCACCTAGAGGTGGTTGACGGTGTCTTAACTGGTAAGGTCTATGGTGACATTGTCACCAAAGATGTCAAGGTAGCCAAACTCAAAGATTGGGCAGCAGAAAATGATCTCGAACTCTCGCAAACCATTGCTATGGGTGACGGTGCTAATGATTTGCCTATGATTAAGGCAGCTGGCATCGGCATCGCCTTTTGTGCTAAACCAATTGTCCGTGAACAAGCGCCTTACCAAATCACAGAACCAGATTTGTATAAGGTGATTGAGATTTTGGATGGGGTTAAGAAATAGTAGCTATAAAAAGAGTCCGTTGGATTATTCCAATGGGCTTTTTGGGCATCAAAAAAGCACCGAATCGGTGCCACTTTCTCAAGTTGAATACGGACTAAGCCTTATTTTAACTTTGCTGTATTGTTTCGAATGGTTTCAAAACTACCGCTGAAATGCATACTTGATTATCTTTGTTTTAGAGCTGTATTGTTTCGAATGGTTTCAATACCTTTATTATAACGATTTTTGGTTGACTTCTCTTCAAACGCATCTTATCATAGAGGAGTATAGTATTGAAATGGGGGAAGAGACATGTTATACGAATATCCAGCGATTTTTCACACGATTGAGGAAGGTTATCAAATTAGTTTTCCTGATTTTGGTCGTAGCATTAGGGTAGATTCTTTACCTCTTGCCATGACAAAAGCGTCTGTGTTCTTATCACATATTATTAAGGGGTATGGAGGTAAGGCTTTACCTGAGCCGACTGCGGTAAGCAGCATTCCTAATGAGGAAGAACTCGTCGTGTTAATCCAAACAGAGCTTGATTAAGACTAAAAACTCTCGGAAGATTAATTCCCGAGAGTTTTAGGTTTTATTGGCCACATAGACGCCCAAGACGACTAAAATTCCTGCAAAAATTTGTAAATACGAGAAGGGTTCTCCTAAGACGACGACAGCCGCTAGAATTGAGATAATTGTCGAAATCCCAATAAAGGATGCTGTTCGGTTAACCCCGATATTTGCGATGGCAAAATTTGATAGAAGATAGCCCAGAACACTGCATCCCAAGCCTTGATAAAGGATGGTGATAGTGAATTTTGGATTGATCACAGGGAGTAGCAAGAGCTCTTTCAAATCGCCTGCTAGAAAGCCTTGGCTGAGTGCAAAGAGTCCAAATGTCAGGCAACCACTGGCAAGCATAAAATAAGTAATCTCAAGACTACTGAATTGACTAGCCCTTTCAACATCAACGCAATACAGGGCGTAGGAGACAACTGCTAGACCTAGAATCAAGTAGCCCACCAGGGAGAAGTCGGTAGAACCGCCAGCAGCAAAGACAGCCATGATGATACCGACGAGGGTGGTGATGACACCGACCACCTGCCAACGGCTGGGCCATTCTTTTAAAATAAGGCTAGACATGATAAGGGCAACGACTGGGATGCAGGCGAGAAAGGCTCCACTTTCAGAAGCCGTCGTCATACGAATGCCAATCGTTTCACAGATAAAATAGATAATCGGATTGAGGATGGCAATACGTGTCAGAGGTTTAAGAATTCTACCGTTAATTGTTATCCGACGTCGACTGATGAGAAAATAGAGGTTAATAAAAAGGAAGGCTGTGACAAAACGCCAAGAGATTAAAGCCAGGTCACTGACCTGTGCTGTAATAGATTTGGTAAAGATAAAACTGAGCCCAAAGAGAATCTCACAAGTCGCTGCAGCCAAACATCCCAAGACGATTTTATTTTTCATTGTCTCACCTCCTGAATTTGGATTTCCACGCCTATTATAACACTTTCAGGAAGCGTTTACATCAATCTAAATCTAAAAAAATAGACTAGCAGAATAGCTAGCCTTTTTTATCTTATTTAGTTACCAATTGAGACAGTTCCGTCTGATCCGACTTTGACGTTTGTACCGTCTTGGCTATTAACATCGACTGAACCATCTTGACCAACTGTTGCGCTGTTACCTTCGCTATCGTTAGCTTCTACAGTGTTATTGCCGTTTGTTTTTGCTGAGTTAGCGTTTCCGTCGCTGACTTCAGTTGATCCATCTTTGTTGACTTTTACTGAAGCACTTGAATCAGTTGAAGAAGATTCTTTGGTCACCTTGCTTGATGATGGTGCTGAAGATGATGAGTCAGTTTTGTCTTTAGAGTTGCCACATGCTGCTAAGGTCAACAAGGCAAGAACTGAGACAGAGGCTAAAGTTAATTTAGAAAATGTTTTCATAATAGTCTCCCTTTTTTCTTAGTAAATTCATTTTAAATGAAAAAATAAAATTTTAAAAGCGCTTCCAGTCGTTTTTACTCAACTGTAACTCCTTGGTAATCTCAGTGTTGTACAAGACTAATCTATTGGAAAATAAGAGTTAAAAACCCTTACGCTTTCTGTTTTTTTTGATAGATATTTCAAATCGTTCAGCTCGGTCCTTAGCCCTCTCTTTGTTATAATAATAAAAAATAGATTGAGGTGATATGATGTATCAAACAACAATTAAAGGTGACAAACGATTCCATTCACTTTCAGAGGGGTATGGAGCACCTGTGGAACTTTTTGGCTATACGGAAGATGGGGAAACACCTATGAGCCTGGTGAATATTGCTTTGGCTTCTTGTGTGACCATGTGTCTACAGAGTTATTTTGCCAAGTATCAGGGAATTGAGGAGCTTGCTATTCAGGTTGATTCCAACTATGAAGAAGGGCATTTCACACTTGCCATTCATTTACCTGAGGATCTGATTTTGGAAAATGAACAAGAACTCTTGGCTTTTGTGGATAATTATTGTCGAGTGAAGAAGCTTTTTCGTGAAGATATTAAGGTTGATATTAGCTTAGCCAAATAAGCTTATTATCCTTTATGAACTTCGTGTTATACTAGTAGATAAAGACGTGTCATTTCACTAGGTGTGGAATGAGCAACGATAGGAGGGCTTGCTATGGAAGACAAACTACATGAGATCCGTGTATTTGAGAATTTTCAAGAAGAACTATTTGAAACGGGACATGTTATCGTGACAACTAAGGTAGTCGAGAAGTCCCTGAATTATTTTGGTAATGCTCATGGGGGATATCTGTTTACGCTTTGTGACCAGGTCGCAGGGCTCGTGGCCATTTCAACAGGTGACTATGCGGTGACACTTCAGTCTAATATCAATTATCTCAAGGCAGGGCATTTGTCTGACCAACTCAAGATTGAGGGATTGTGTGTTCATAATGGTAAGACGACTAAGGTGGTGGAAGTTGTCATTACTAATCAGGAAGAGAAAATTCTTACAAGGGCTACATTTACTATGTATGTGACAGGCTCGGTCGAGGAATAGAAAAGGAGCGTTTATGTCAGATTTTCAAACCATGGATGACTTTGCGGTCTTTGTTAATGACTACCTGACACCAGACCAATTGAGCGTTCAAGCCTATTCTTATGCGTCAGATCAGCAGGAACTCTCTCTTCTTGTGACCATTGATGATTATGAGATGATGTGTCGTTGGCATGCTGTCTGGACTTTTTCAGGGTTACACCAGGCCTTCTTTCAGTCTGTAATGGACTTGGATAACAGCTTTTCTATTGATAGTGATAGCTTGGCTATGAAAGTGCGTTTAAGGGATCAAGAGCTCTTGTTTAAGGCAAAGGGGCTTGAGATGGTGGTTGTCGATTTGCCTGAACCTCTTTTTCGTTTAGCTGATGTGTCTTTTAACGAAGGAGGCAAGCACTTTACCTATCTTTGTGAAGATCAGAGTGTCACAGCAGAAGATTGGGTCTTGGTTCCTATAGGCTCTGGTAATGCCGAAAAAGAAGCATTTGTAGAAAAGATTTCCTATGTCCTAGCGGACGAGGTTCCAGTTGAGCTGACAAAACTGAAAAAGGTGATTCAAAAGTTGGATTTAGTAACCGTTCGTTATGATGTGAGGGTTGTTCGGAAGGGATTTTTGAGTTTTTCAGGGATGGCTTTTGAAGGAGAGGAATTAGGTAAGCCAACAGACTTCCTTTGGGTACCTTTTTTAGCAGAACAAGATGATTTGGCTGTTCCTACCTATGGCATTCGGATCAATGATGGCGGTCGCAAGACTTATGTAACAGCCTTGGCTGGTGAGGATGATAGTATGGAAATGATTGCTCTAGCACCAGCTACTTATGCGGTATTTAAACTTAGAGGGCCTGCAATGGCAGCTGTTTGGGAGAGTTTTCACTATGCTAAGAACCATTTTGAAATGATTGACCAGCCCACTGTAGAGGTCTATCTCCCAGGAAATCGTCAGGCTGAAGACTATGAGATGGAAGTTTGGATTCCAATAAAGGAGGAAGTTTAGATGCGTCTGGATAAGTTTTTGGTAGACTGTGGGGTCGGGAGTCGTAGTCAGGTCAAGACCTTTCTAAAAAAGAAGCAAGTGACTGTAAATGGTCAAGTGGAGACATCACCTAAGGCTCAGATTGATGAGAATAAAGACCGAATTGCTTACTTGGGTCAGGAGCTGACACATGAGACCTTTGTTTACTATCTTTTAAATAAGCCTCAGGGGGTCATTTCAGCAACAGAGGATACCTGTCACAAGACAGTGCTCGATTTACTCGATGACACAGCAAGACATAAGCAGGTCTTTCCTGTTGGTCGTTTGGATATTGATACTCACGGCCTCCTGCTTTTGACCAATAATGGCGACTTAGCTCACGCCATGCTATCTCCAAAGAAACATGTGGACAAGATTTATCAAGCCAAGGTGGATGGTATCATGGATCAGGAGGATATCCTAGCTTTTGAAAAAGGGATTGAACTCAAAGACCACACTTGCCAACCAGCTAAACTAGAGATTGTATCCGTAGATAGGGATGCTGGGACTAGCTTGGTTCAGATTACCATTGCTGAGGGGAAATTCCATCAGGTTAAGCGTATGGTAGCTGCTTGTGGTAAGGAAGTGACAGAGTTACAACGTATGAGTATGGGGCCTTTAAGTCTGCCAGATGATTTAGAACTTGGTGCTTGGCGACGTTTAACCGAGGAGGAGTTGGAAGCTTTAGCTGTTTTTGGAATTCCTTTGGCTTAAGCTAGTTAAGAGTTGCGAAATGGGCAGATTTTTGTTACTATTATTGTGAAATAATAGAAGAAAAAACGAGGTAAATTCAAGTGGCATTTGGAGATAACGGACCACGTAAGAAATCATTTTTTGAACGTCTAACAGTATTGGTCGTTTTGATTATGCTATTAGTAACAGTTGGGGCATTGATTTTCCAAGCAGTCGCAGCTGTCCTTTAAGACGCTATCAAGCGTTTTTTTGTGTCTGTCAGAAATTGTCTCATATGAGAATGTCTTGATATAGGACACATGAATCAGAAAGAGAGATATAGAGATGAGTATGTTTTTAGATACAGCCAAGATTAGTGTCAAAGCTGGTCGTGGTGGTGACGGGATGGTCGCTTTCCGTCGTGAGAAATATGTACCCAATGGCGGTCCTTGGGGCGGTGACGGTGGTAAGGGTGGCACAGTCATTTTCAAGGTTGACGAAGGTCTGCGTACCCTTATGGATTTCCGTTATAACCGTAAATTCAAGGCTAAGAATGGCGAAAAAGGGATGACCAAGGGAATGCACGGTCGAGGTGCTGAAGACCTCATCGTTAGCATCCCGCCAGGTACGACAGTTCGTGATGCTGAGACCGGCAAAGTTATTACTGATTTGGTTGAAGATGGCCAAGAGTTTGTCATTGCTCATGGTGGACGTGGTGGCCGAGGAAATATCCGTTTTGCAACACCTCGTAACCCCGCTCCTGAAATTGCTGAAAATGGTGAACCAGGTGAAGAACGTGAACTTCAATTGGAATTGAAGATTTTGGCTGATGTTGGTTTGGTTGGTTTCCCATCTGTTGGTAAATCAACGATTCTCAGTGTGGTAACGGCAGCAAAACCAAAGATTGGTGCCTATCATTTTACGACAATTGTTCCTAACTTGGGAATGGTCCGTACTAAGTCAGGTGAGAGCTTTGCTATGGCTGACCTTCCAGGATTGATTGAGGGGGCTAGTCAGGGTGTTGGTTTGGGAACGCAGTTCCTTCGCCACATTGAGCGTACACGTGTTATCCTTCATGTGATTGATATGTCAGCGAGTGAAGGGCGTGATCCTTACGAGGATTATCTTCAGATCAATAAAGAGTTGGAAACTTACAACTTACGCTTGATGGAACGCCCACAAATTATTGTGGCTAATAAGATGGACATGCCTGAGGCTGAGGAAAACTTGAAAGAGTTTAAGGAAAAATTGGCTGCTAACTACGATGAATTCGATGAGTTGCCACAAATTTTCCCAATTTCAAGTTTGGCTCACCAAGGTTTGGAAAATCTCTTAGAAGCTACTGCAAAATTGCTTGATGAAACAGACGAATTCTTGCTTTATAGCGAAGATGATATGGAACAAGAAGAAGTTTACTACGGCTTTAACGAGGATGAACGTCCATTTGAAATTAGCCGTGATGACGATGCCTCATGGGTACTTTCTGGTGAGAAACTTGAAAAACTCTTTGTTATGACCAACATGGAACGTGACGAATCTATCATGAAATTTGCACGTCAATTGCGTGGTATGGGAGTTGATGAAGCGCTTCGTGAACGTGGTGCTAAGGATGGCGACATCGTTCGTATTGGGAACTTCGAATTTGAGTTTGTGGATTGACGTTGAAAGACTCTCCAAGTGCCAAGCGCTTGATAGTCTACGGCAGCCGCTATGGCGATCTGCCTATCAACCTCACTAACTGCGCAAAGTCGGTATAATCGACCGACTTTCCTTCGTGTCGTGACCATGAAAGACTCTCTAAGTGCCAAGCATTTGATAGTCTACGGTAGCCGCTATGGCGGATTGTCTATCAACCTCACTAACTGCGTAAAGTCGGTGAAATATAAAAATATTGAAATAAGAGGTTTACAATGGGAGATAAACCGATATCCTTCAGGGATAAAGATGGGAACTTTGTTTCTGCGGCCGATGTTTGGAATCCAAAGAAACTTGAAGAACTCTTTACGCGCTTAAATCCTAACCGAAAACTCCGTCTTGAGCGTGAACGTTTGGCAAGGGAAGAAGTAGCAAAACACCCTGAATTAAATGAAGAAACAGAGCAAGTCTAGCACTTGCTCTGTTTTTTTCTTATCCAAATTGGTAATCAAAAACAGCTACTCTAGCAAGAGTAACTGTTGTGATGATTAAGCGTTTAGAACCTTGTCCAAGAAATCTTTCAAACGTGGGTGTTGTGGGTTATCGAAGATTTGATCTGGCGTACCATCTTCGAGGAACTCACCGTCCGCAGTAAAGATTACTCGGTTGGCTACCTGACGGGCAAATCCCATTTCGTGAGTAACGATAATCATGGTCATACCTTGCTCTGCCAATTCTTTCATAACGTTAAGAACGTCTCCGACCATTTCGGGGTCAAGGGCAGAAGTAGGTTCGTCAAAGAGCATGATATCAGGATTCATTGCCAAACCACGTGCAATTGCCACACGTTGTTTTTGTCCACCTGACAAGCTATCAGGTGTAGCATCGGCTTTGTCAGCAAGTCCAACACGATCAAGAAGATCCATAGCTAATTTATCAGCTTCTTCCTTGTTCATACGTCCAAGTTCAACAGGCGCAAATGTTACGTTTTCAAGGACTGTCATGTGTGGGAAGAGGTTGAAATGTTGGAAGACCATCCCGATATTTTCACGGGCTTTGTCAAGGTCTGTCTTAGGATCTGATAATTCATAGCCATCAACGACTACTTTACCAGATGTCACTGTCTCAAGTAGGTTAAGGGTACGAAGGAAGGTTGATTTACCTGAACCTGAAGGACCGATGATACATACAACGTCACCTTCGTAGAATTTGGCGTCAATGCCTTTAAGGACTTCATTGTCGCCGTATGATTTGTGCAAGTCCTGCACATCGATTTTCAATTCAGCCATTATTTAAGTCTCTTTTCTAGTCGTTTAGCCAATTTCGTCAAGCATGTGATGATGACCAAGTAAAGGATGGCCAAGATCGCATACATACGGAATGATTGGTAGTTACGAGCAATGATGATTTTACCAGTTTGGAAGAGTTCAACCAAACCGATAGCTGATACGATAGTCGTATCTTTCAATGAGATAACAAATTGGTTGATGAAGTTTGGCAACATCAAGCGAACCGCCTGTGGCAAGATAACCTTACGCATTGTTGTATTGTAAGGGACACCCAAGCTTCGGCTAGCTTCCATCTGACCAATTGGGACAGCTTCGATACCACCACGCACAATTTCGGCAATGTAAGCACCACCGTTAAGTGAGAGGGCGATTGTTGCTGCCACGAAGTCATTGATTGGTGACTGGTGACCAGTGATGTTTTCAATCAAGTTAGGAATACCCCAATAGATGAAGGCTGCAACGATCATCAATGGGATACCACGAACCACGTCAACAAAGACTTGTGAAATCACACGAAGTGTCTTGTTTGGTGCAACTGCCATCATACCGAAGATAACACCGATAATCATAGCAATAGCAAATGAAAGAAGGGTCAAACCAAGGGTAATTCCAAGACCTTGGAGAAGTTGTTTGTAGTTGTTTTTAATCAAGCCTACGATGGTTGTTTCATCGGTAGCTTTTTTTGTGCTTCCTTCTTTTGATTTGTTGCTATCGAGGTATTTATTGATAATCTTATCGTAAGTACCATCTTTCACGATAGCAGCCAAACCATTGTTGAACATTTCAATCAACTCAGGATTAGCACCTTTTTTAACAGCAAAGCCGACTTCACCAGTAGCAATACCTTCAATTGGTGTTGTAAAGTTACGCCCTTGTTGGATAGCGTATAGAAGAACGGCTTCATCATCCATAAGAGCATCGATTGAACCAGAGTTCAAGCTGTCGTACATAGTAGAAGCTTCATCGTAAGCACGAACAGTAAAGCCATATTCACCAGCGTGGTCTTCCAACCATGAGTAAGATGACGTACCATTTTTAGCTCCTACAGTCTTACCTTTGAGATCCTTGTAAGATTTAACCTTACTTCCTTTAGCTACAGCCAAACGAATGTTTGATGTGTAGTAAGGATCAGAGAAGTCAAAGATTTGTTTACGAGCATCAGTGATGGTCATACCAGCCAATACGGCATCAGCTTGGCTAGATTGTACAGCATTAAGTGATGCATCGAAACCAGGGTTTGTCAATTTGACATTGAAACCTTGGTTTTTAGCAATGGCATTGATGATATCGACATCGATACCTACATATTTACCTGAACCATTTTGGTATTCGAATGGAGCAAAAGATGAGTCCATTGAGATAGTGTAGGTTTCCTTAGCAGGAGTGGCTTTTGCGTTGGCATCACCAGTCAATTTAAGATCTGCTGAAGGTTTTGATGAAGAAGATTTTGATGAGTCACCCAACCATTTGTTCATGATTTTGTCGTAGGTGCCGTCATTCTTCATTTCCTTAAGAGCTTCGTTGAAATCTTTGATAAGATCTTCGTGTTTTCCACCTTTTTTAACAGCGAAAGCGAAGCTACCGATAGATTCAGGCTTAATGTTGATAGCGTAGTCTTTTCCTTGACCAATAGCGTATTTAACAACTGGTGTGTCGTCCATAGCTGCATCAACAGAACCAGAATCCAAGCTGTTGTTCATCAAGTCGCTAGTGTCAAAAGTTTTAACAGTGAAACCATATTTGCTAGCATTTTTATCAAGCCAAGTTTGAGAAGCGGTACCGTTTTTAACACCGACTGTTTTACCCTTCAATTGTTTGTAGTCGCTGACTTTATCGCTACTACGTGTGTAGATAACAATTGAGGTGTCGTAATAAGTGTCTGAGAAAGTAAAGACCTTCTTACGTGCGTCGGTAACAGTAGTACCGGCCATAAGGGCGTCAGCTTGGCCTGATTGAACAGCATTGACAGCTGCATCGAAACCAGGGAAGGTTTGGTTAACGTCCCAATTTTTACGTTTGGCAACTTCGTTGATGATATCAACGTCGATACCCTTGTAGGTCTGATCAGAATCTTTGAATTCAAATGGGGCATAGGCTGTATCTGAAACGACTGAGATAGTCTCGGCAGATACCTTAGCTCCGAAAACAAAGAAAACTGACATGACACTCAAGAAGAGTGTCAGAAGTTTTTTCTTCATTATAAAAAGTCTCCTTTATAAAATACCTTCCTATTCTATCAAAAAAAGGTCTTGTTATCAAACTTCTTAGAGTTTGATGTTAGGAAATATAACAAAGTTTGTTAGATATGAGAAGAGTTTTAGAAGAATTTGACAAGCTTGTGTCAATTAGTTACACTGTAATCGAATACATGTAAGATTTGTTACAGGAGCTAAAAAAATGAAGAAACGTATGCTTGAGAAATATACTAGCCTATATGATAAAGTCCCAAGTTGGCTTATGATTATGCTGTCCTGTTTTATTGCCTTTGGTTATTTCCTTATAAGTGGATTTCTATCAGGGATTGTTGTGGGAATTCCAATGGCTATTGTTCTTTCGTTCTTAGTATTAAATGGCAACATTCAGTTCCAGGATACACATTCGATTTACTATAAAATATTTTCAACCTTGTATTTTCAGTTGGGAGCCTTTGCCTTTACTGCCTTAGCTATCTTTTTCTGGGTTAAAGTTGTTGAAAAACGTCCCATTCGTACACTTGGATTTTTCAAGGGTCATATTTGGTTGAACTTGCTTAAGGGTTGGGGATTTGGGACTTTACTCTTGTTAGTTAGTTTCCTTGGGACTTATTTACTAGGCGGTTTAGAATTTGTGAAGGTAGACTTTTCGCAGAAAACCCTCTTATACATACTATCTCTAATACCTTTCTGGTTTATCCAAGGTGGAACCGAGGAACTGGTGACACGTGGTTGGTTGCTTCAGACGGTGACTAATAGATTGAACCTTTCTTGGGGAATTGCTATTTCAAGTTCTCTCTTTTCAATGCTACACTTGGGAAATCAAGGAGTTACCGCCTTGTCTCTCATCAGTATTGTTTTAGTAGGGGTTCTCATGGCCCTTTACATGCTCAAGACAGATAATATTTGGGGGGTCGCTGCCCTTCACGGTGCTTGGAACTTTGCGCAAGGAAATCTAGTTGGCGTGTCAGTTAGTGGACAGAATGCGGGTGGCAGCTTATTGCACTTTCAGGCCAGGTCAGGTGTACCTGATTGGTTGTCAGGTGGGACCTTTGGCCTAGAAGGGAATATCGTTACCTGTGTGGTTCTGGTGGTAGGTATCATCATTCTTCGATTACAATTAAAGAAAGAAAACTTTTAAGGCTGAGTTCTAAAGACTCGGTCTTTTTACTTCTATGTTAAAATAGAAGTAAAGTTTGTAAAAGAGGAAGAGATGATAGTTAAGATTGAGCGAGGTATGATTTGGGTACAGATTGTCTATGGACTTATACTTCTTATCGCTTCCATCGGTTTATTCTGTTGTTTTCTTATAGATGATTATCGTTTTGGGAATTTTGTGGATAACTGTGTTGCCTTCCTCGTTTTACTAATATTTCTTCATGCTCTGACTAACTTAGTTGATGGTATTGTGAGACTTAAAGGTCATAAAAAAATATTGGAAATTAACAATGATACCTTTATTTATTATGGAAGGTTATGTGGACGAGTAACCTTTGAGATTCCGCTGTCTGAAATTGACTTGGTTATGAAGGACTGGTCAACGCCAATGGATGATGCAAAACACTCATCAGCTATATACTATATCCTAAAACGTATCTATGATTTCGGGAATATAAGGTCTTGGGAAAGGAAGAGGTATAGAGTTTTATACATTTTTTTCAAAGATAGTAAAACGGCCTTGAAATATGATAAAAAACTCGGTTATCAGACACGAAGAAAGCGCAAATACGTTGCTGAGACACGAATGATACATATTCCCATCAGTAGTGGAGAATTTTTCTCCGACCAAGAGATGAATGATTACATAAATGAAAGGAAAAACAATGATAGATAGAAAAGAAGACAACCAATTTCATTTGGTTTCTAAATATGAACCTTCTGGGGACCAACCTCAGGCCATCGAAACCTTGGTTGATAATATCGAAGGTGGGGAGAAGGCTCAAATCCTAAAGGGAGCGACAGGGACAGGTAAGACCTATACCATGAGTCAGGTCATCCAGCGCGTGAATAAACCAACCTTGGTTATCGCCCACAATAAAACTTTGGCAGGTCAGCTTTACGGAGAATTCAAGGAGTTTTTCCCAGACAATGCTGTAGAATACTTCGTTTCCTACTATGATTTCTATCAGCCAGAGGCCTATGTACCATCATCAGATACCTATATCGAAAAAGATAGCTCTGTAAACGATGAAATTGATAAGCTACGACACTCAGCAACGTCGGCCCTCCTTGAGCGTAATGATGTTATCGTTGTGGCTTCTGTTTCTTGTATTTACGGTTTGGGTTCGCCTAAAGAATATGCTGATTCAGCAGTTAGTCTTCGTCCAGGCCAAGAAATTTCTCGAGACAAGCTGCTAAATGACCTAGTTGATATCCAGTTTGAGCGAAACGATATTGATTTCCAACGTGGGAAATTCCGTGTGCGTGGCGATGTGGTCGAAATTTTTCCTGCCAGCCGTGATGAGCACGCCTTTCGTGTCGAATTTTTCGGTGATGAGATTGACCGCATTTGTGAGATTGAGAGTTTGACAGGACGCAATCTCGGTGAAGTCGAGCACCTTGTTCTTTTCCCGGCGACTCACTTTATGACTAATGAAGAGCATATGGAAGAGGCCATCAAGAATATTATGGAAGAGATGGAAGCTCAGGTTAAGCAATTTGAAGCTGAGGGTAAGCTCATCGAGGCTCAACGTATCCGCCAAAGGACAGAATACGATGTTGAAATGCTTCGTGAGATGGGCTACACAAATGGTGTTGAAAACTACTCACGACACATGGATGGGCGAAAAGAGGGCGAGCCACCGTTCACCTTGCTTGATTTCTTCCCAGAAGATTTCCTCATCATGATTGATGAAAGTCACATGACAATGGGTCAGATTAAGGGAATGTATAACGGGGACCAAGCTCGTAAGAAGATGTTGGTTGATTACGGTTTCCGTTTGCCATCGGCGCTTGATAACCGTCCCCTTCGACGTGAAGAATTTGAGAGTCATGTTCATCAGATTGTCTATGTGTCTGCTACTCCAGGTGACTATGAGATGGAGCAAACTGAGACTGTCGTTGAGCAAATTATCCGTCCGACAGGGCTTCTTGATCCAGAAGTCGAAGTTCGTCCAACCATGGGACAAATGGATGACCTCCTCGGTGAAATCAATGCTCGTACTGAAAAAGGCGAGCGTGTCTTTGTAACCACTTTGACTAAGAAGATGGCTGAAGACTTGACTGACTATCTCAAGGAAATGGGTGTCAAGGTCAAATACATGCACTCTGACATTAAGACTCTAGAGCGTACTGAGATTATCCGTGACCTACGTTTGGGTGTCTTTGATGTTCTTATCGGTATTAACCTTCTCCGTGAGGGGATTGACGTTCCTGAAGTTAGTCTGGTTGCTATTTTGGATGCTGATAAGGAAGGCTTCCTTCGTAATGAACGTGGACTTATCCAAACAATCGGACGTGCTGCCCGAAATAGTGAGGGGCACGTTATCATGTATGCGGATAAGATTACAGAGTCTATGCAGAAGGCCATGGATGAAACAGCTCGTCGTCGTGAAATCCAGATGGCCTATAATAAGGAGCATGGCATTGTTCCACAAACGATTAAGAAAGAAATTCGTGACCTTATTTCTATTACCAAGGCTAATGAAGCAGAAGTGGCAGAAGATACTGTGGACTACAGTGCCATGAACAAGAAAGAACGCCAAGAAGCCATCAAGAAACTTCAAAAGCAAATGCACGAAGCGGCAGAACTGCTTGACTTCGAGTTGGCGGCTCAAATCCGTGATATGGTTCTTGAGCTGAAGAGTATGGATTAAGGCTAGTTACATCACTTAGGCAATATAAGTAAGAAAGGAAATATATGTCACGTTCACAAGCAACTATTTTAACTAATATGTGTCTCATCGAAGATGGCCGTGGAAATATTGTCATGCAAATCCGCGATCCAAAGCGTTATTACTGGTCGGGAGCAGCCCTACCCGGTGGCCATATCGAAGCACATGAAGGTCTGGTAGAATCAGTTATCCGTGAGGTTAAAGAAGAAACTGGCTTGACCATCAAAAACCCTAAATTAGTTGGTATGAAGCATTTTTACACGACAGATAACGAACGGTACTTGGTTTTCCTCTATAGGACCTCAGATTTTGAAAGAGAAATCCATTCAACAGAGGAGGGCGAAGTTCGCTGGGTTGCCAGGGAGGATGTGCCTAAGATGGACTTGGCTTATGACATGCTCAATCTGCTACGTGTCTTTGAAGAAGACAATCTCTCAGAACTTTTCTATCGGGAGCGCCTTGAAGATGACTTCGTCCGAGAATTTTGGTAATAAAATGAACTATTTATTCAAATGAATGAATAGTTTTTTTGTCTTAAAATCAGATAGAAGGCTTTAAAATAAACGAATTACAAGATTTATAGCAATGCCAATATTAATAAAAATAAAATTATAATCAATAAAAGTCCATTTTTTCGTTGACAAATGCATAATAATACATTATTATACTTACATAAGTTAATAAATATAGAAAAGAGATTGATTATGAAAACATGGAAAAAACTTTTGTTGGGATTTGCAGGGATTTTCGCTTTGACAGCTTTAGCAGCTTGTTCTTCGTCGAAGGACTCTTTGGAAAAGGTACAAGATAAAGGGACATTGACAGTTGCTCTTAATCCTCACTTTGCTCCTTTTGAATTTAAGACAATTCAAAATGGTAAGGATACGATTGTTGGGGCAGATGTCGAAATTGCTAAGGCAATTGCAGATGAGCTTGGCGTAAAAGTCAAATTCTCTGAAATGTCTTTTGATAATGTCTTAGCAAATGTTCAATCTGGTAAAGCAGACATCGCCATTTCCGGAATATCTGCCACTAAGGAACGTCAGAAAATCTTTGATTTCTCAGATACCTACTATGAGTCTGAAACGGTTCTTGTTGTCAAGAAAGATGCGACAGGAACTTACAAAGAAACAGGTGATTTTGCTAAAAAATCTGTAGCTGTTCAAAAAGGTTCTATTCAAGAAAATATCGCCAAAGCCAACTTGTCAGATGCTAATGTGGTATCCTTGGCGCAACCTGGCGAAGCCATCAATGAATTGAAGTCTGGTCAAGTTGAAGGAGTAGTTCTTGAAAAGGCCATTGCAAAAGGTTATGTAGACCAAAACAGCGACCTAGCTGTGTCAGACATCACGCTCAAGTCTGATTCAAAAGATGCCTATGCTGTAGCGATGCCTAAAGGAAGCGATAAGCTAAAAGAAAAGGTTAATAAGGTTATCGCTAAACTCAAAAAAGAAGGTAAGATTGACAGCTATGTTCAAGATGCCTACACTCTTTCACTTAAGAGTTCTAGCAAATAAGGAGTTATTATATGAAGAAATTTTGGTTTATCCTTACAGCTCTAGTCGCTACCTGCTTTCTAGTTGCTTGTAGCGGAAGTCAGGGAGTAAATCCCAAAACGATTAAGGAAAAGAAGAAAATTGTCGTGGCAACAGAATCAGAATTTGCACCATTTGAGTTCAAATCATTGGTTAACGGCAAAGATACGCTAGTTGGAGCAGACATCGAGTTGGCCAAAGCTATCGGTGAAAAACTCGGTGTAAAGGTTGAATTTTCCGTGATGTCTTTTGATAATGTTCTTGCTAACGTGCAAAGTGGTAAAGCCGATATTGCCATTGCAGGGATTTCGGTGACAGACGAACGTAAGAAGGTTTATGATTTTTCAGACAGCTACTATACGTCAGAAAATGTAGTGATTGTCAAAAAAGACAAGGTAAATGACTATACAAGCACTGATAGTCTCGCAAAACAAACTGTCGGTACGCAAAAAGGCTCTGTTCAAGAAACCGTTGCTAAGAAACAAATTTCTAAGGCAAGTGTAGTATCACTGACTTCAAATGGCGAAATGATTAATGAACTCAAGTCAGGACAGCTTCAAGCAGTTGTACTTGAGAAGGCCATTGCAGAAGGTTATATCGCTCAAAATGATGATTTAACCCTTGCCAACTTTAACCTCAAGTCAGACGGTTCAGATGCTTATGCAGTCGCAACACGTAAGGGGTCAGATGACTTGCTTAAAGAAATCAATGCCGTCATCAAAGAGACTAAAGACTCTGGAAAATTTGACCAATGGTTAAAAGAAGCATCAACCTACAAACAAAGTAAGTAAATTTAAAACTTCTGAGCACCTGAAACGAGTCAATTTCAGGTGCTTTCATCAACGGCGGAAAGTCTCGTTTGGTGTTGGCTTTGCTCACTCAAGGGGAGTCGTCAAAAATTCTTAAATCTAAATGGGGGAATACCCCATTTTTTATTGAATTCTCTGCTAAAAACAGTTATTATCAAAGTAGGTAAGTCTGTCAAAATAGACAAATGACATCGTATAGAGTGCTTAAGAAAAGCAAGGAGAAACTATGAAGCTACCACGTTTTGGTGTTGAAGAATGGCTGAATGTCCATGAAAAGTCTGCCATATATGATATCGCAGGAGTTTCAATTAAGGCCCTCACAATGGAAGAATTATTTGACTTATCAGGCCTTGATAAGGAAGCCTTTTTTGCTCAACTACTAAAGAAAAAGATGGATTACGGCTGGATTGAAGGGGCACCAGAGTTCAAAACTCAAGTGTCTAGCTTATACAAGGACATGCCGGTTGATAATATCCTCCAAACTAATGGGGCTACAGGAGCGACGATGCTAGCTCTTTATGCGCTTATTGAGCCTGAGGACCATGTCATCTCCATGTATCCAACTTATCAGCAGCTCTATGACATTCCTAAGTCGCTAGGGGCAGACGTGGATCTCTGGGAGGTTGAAGAAGACAAGGGCTGGTTGCCTGATTTGGACCAACTCCGTCGTCTGATTCGTCCTAATACCAAGATGATCTGTATTAACAACGCCAACAATCCTACTGGTGCCCTTATGGATACTGCTTACCTTGAGGAGCTTGTGACTATCGCTAAAGAAGTAGACGCCTATATCTTCTCAGATGAGGTCTATCGCAGTTTTGACCAACCTGCACCTTCTATTGTGGATTTGTATGAAAAGGGCATTGCCGTCAACAGTCTTTCAAAGACCTATTCCATTCCCGGTATTCGTGTGGGTTGGGTAGCTTCTAACACTGAGGTGGCGGACATTCTACGTGATTACCGCGACTACACGATGATTTGTGCCGGAGTCTTTGATGATATGGTGGCTACCCTTGTCTTGGAAAATAAAGAGGCCATCTTGAAACGCAACCGTCAGATTGTAGAGGAAAATCTCGCCCTTATGGATGCCTGGATTGCCAAAGAGCCTAAGGCGTCTTGGGTTAGGCCTGCTAGTGTGTCAACTTCCTTCGTCAAATTAGATGTGAATCGTCCTATCGAAGATTTTGCCTTAGAGCTTCTTCAGGACTATGGTGTGCTTGTGGTTCCAGGGAACCGTTTTGACAAGGAGTCCCATGTCCGCATCGGTTATTGTTGTGATAAGGAAGTCCTTCAAAAGGGCTTAGAAAAACTGTCGCAATTTCTTAATAAATGTTGACAATACCACTAATTTTAAGTAAAATAAACGAGCAAAAATTATATTTATACAGGAGTTTCTTATGAAAAAACTATTCCTTGGAGCCATGGCTCTCCTTGCTGCTGTTACCTTGGTAGCATGTGGGTCAAAAAAAGACGCTTACGAATCTATTAAAGAAAATAAAAAACTTGTCGTGGCTGTCAGTCCAGACTATGCACCATTTGAGTTCAAAACTTTGGTAGACGGTAAAGACCAAGTTGTCGGTTCAGACATCAAATTGGCACAAGCTATCGCTGATGAACTTGGGGTTAAACTTGAAGTGACAACAATGAGCTTTGACAATGTCCTTTCTAGCCTTCAAGCTGGTAAGGCTGATATTGCCATCTCTGGTATCTCAGTGACTGATGAACGTAAGAAAACCTTCGATTTCTCAGATCCTTACTACGAAACACAAAATGCTATCATCGTTCGTAAAGATCAAGAATCTACCTACTCAAGCCTTGATGCTTTTAAAGGTAAAAAAGTAGCTGTTCAAAAAGGTACTATCGAAGAAGGACTTACTAAGAAACAATTGAAGGATTCAACAGTTGTATCACTTACAGCAATGGGTGAAGCCATTAACGAGGTTAAATCTGGCCAAGTTGATGCTGTTGACCTTGAAAAACCAGTAGCAGAAGGTTACGTGGCACAAAATCCAGATTTGGCTTTGGCAAGTGTTGCCCTCAAAGTTGACGATGGTGATGCTAAAGCAGTTGCAATGGCTAAAGGCAATGACAAATTGAAAGAAGCAGTCAACAAAGTCATCAAGAAAATGAAAGCCAACGGTA
This sequence comes from Streptococcus sp. CCH8-H5, assembly GCF_001556505.1. NCBI lineage: Bacteria > Bacillati > Bacillota > Bacilli > Lactobacillales > Streptococcaceae > Streptococcus > Streptococcus sp. CCH8-H5. Next base: position 265,876 of record NZ_LSIZ01000032.1, read on the forward strand.
CTTACGACGAGTACATCAAGGATGCTTCTAAATACACAGCAGTTGAGTAAAAGATAAGCTAGAGGATGATTCCTCTAGTTTTTTTGTATGGCAAAGCCTCAGATAGTCTCCAATAAGATTTAGAAAATAGCCTTGATATCAAAAATACTCAAACTTAAAATATATTTCTTGACAGAAAAAGACGAGTCTTGTATACTTGAATAGAACGTGTAAAATGTTACATTATCTTGAGGAGGTGAATTCAATGTCAAAAACAGTAGTACGTAAAAACGAATCACTTGACGACGCTCTTCGTCGTTTCAAACGTTCTGTGACTAAAGCTGGTACTCTTCAAGAGGCTCGTAAACGTGAACATTACGAAAAACCTTCTGTAAAACGTAAACGTAAATCAGAGGCAGCTCGCAAACGTAAAAAATTCTAATTAAGAATGAAATTAACAGAAAAAAGCTTGAGTCTTCTCAAGTTTTTTTCTTTTCATCGAATAAACAAGTCAGTTAGTAGTCCTGAGATACAAAAAATAAGACGACTGAGATTTCAGACGTCTTGAGTTTCATATGTCTTTAGTTGAACAAATAAAAATTATTTGTTTGCAAGAAGATCGCGGATTTCAGCAAGCAATTCTTCTTGTGATGGACCTGCTGCTTCAGCAGCATCCTCAGCTTCTTTTTTGCTAAGAGCTGTTGCTTTGCTAGCAGCTTTAACAACGAAGAAGAGAGTAGTACCAACGATGATGAAGTTGATAACTGCGCTCAAGAAGCTACCGTATGCGATACCGTTCCATGACAATTTAGAAAGGTTCTCAACGTTAGCGGCCTTAACAACTGGGTTAAGGATAAGTGGTGTGATGATATCACCAACAAGTGAAGTGATAATAGCGTTGAAAGCAGCCCCCATAACAACGGCTACAGCGAGGTCAAGGACGTTACCCTTGAACAAAAAGTCTTTAAGTTCTTTAATCATTTTGACAATGAATCCTTTCTTTTATTTACTTCTAATAGTTTATCTGATTTTGTAAATCTTGACAAGAGATTTGCTCATGAAAAAATCGATTTTATTTTACTTTCATTTTTCATCGTGTTATAATTAGAGGTAATGCAATTATGGTAAGATAGGGGGCGATTAGATGGTAATTGATAAAGCTTTAATAGAAGATATTAAGAGTAGTACCAATATCGTCGACGTGATTGGTGAAGTTGTCAGTCTTAATCGCGCAGGTCGTAATTACCTTGGCTTATGCCCCTTCCATAAGGAAAAAACTCCCTCATTCAACGTTATTGAGGATAGGCAGTTTTACCATTGCTTTGGTTGTGGCAAGTCTGGCGATGTCTTCAAATTTTTAGAAGAATATCGTCAGATTTCTTTCCAAGAAAGTGTCAAGGTTCTGGCAGACCGCTTAGGTATTGCAGTTACGATAGATGCACCAAGACAGGCTCAGCAGCAGAATTCTCCTAATCAAGCTTTCTATGATCTTCATGAGGATGCGCTGAAGTTTTATCACGCAGTCTTGATGACGACTAAGATAGGAGAAGCAGCGCGTGCCTACCTCTATGAACGTGGCATGACTGACGATTTACTTAAGACCTTCCAGATTGGTCTAGCCCCTGACGAACCAGATTACCTCTATCAGTCTGTATCAAAAAAATATGACGAAGAGGTACTGACAGAATCAGGTCTTTTTAATCTTTCTGAAAGTAATCGTCTTTTCGATACCTTTAAAAATCGAATCATGTTCCCGCTTAAAAATGAGTTTGGAAAGACCATCGGTTTTTCAGGGCGTGTTTGGACTAAGGAAGATATTGAAAAAGGACAAGCCAAGTACAAAAATACAAGGGCTACTCGTATTTTCAATAAGTCCTATGAACTCTACCACCTCAATCAGGCTAAGCCAGTGATACAGAAAACCCATGAGGTCTATCTGATGGAAGGGTTCATGGATGTTATTGCGGCCTATAGAGCTGGGCATGTTAATGCAGTGGCTTCTATGGGAACGGCTTTGACTCCTGAGCATGTCAATCGTCTTCGTAAGTTAACCAAGAAAATTGTTCTTACCTATGATGGTGATAAGGCTGGGCAAAATGCGATTGCCAAGTCTCTTGAGCTTTTATCGGATTTTCAAGTCGATATTGTTAAAATTCCAGATAATATGGACCCTGATGAATATCTACAGAAAACATCTGAAGAGGCTTTGGGTAAACTCTTGGTCGAATCCCGCATTTCAGATGTGGAATTTTGGATAGGACAGCTCAAGCCTGCCAATGTAGACAATCTTCAAGCAGAGATTGCCTATGTCGAGCAGATTGCTAAGATTATTGCCAAGTCACCTTCTGTAACGGCACAAAATTCCTACATTTCCAAGGTGGCTGACCTTCTGCCAGACTTTGATTTTTTCCAAGTCGAGCAAGCGGTCAATAACGAACGATTGACTATGAGGAATCAGCAGACGGCTCAATTATCGGCTGCTAGTAATAGTGCTTATGAGTCTTCAGCGTCAGGATTCAGAGGGACGGTCAAACTACCTTCTACACCTAAGATTACAGGCCTTCGTCGAGCGGAAAACCAACTCTTCCATCGCATGTTAAATCATCCGATGATTTTGAATGACTATCGCATGAGAGAGGAGTTTTTCTTCCAAACACCTGAGTTAGAGGAGCTCTATCATATTCTGAAGCAAGATGGTCAAATCGATACGGTGGCCTTGTCTGTACTTTCTCAAGAGGTGCAAACAGCCTATTATCAGGTTTTAGAGGAGATTTTGCCACCTGAAACCAGTTTAGAGGAAGTCCAGGCTATTGAAGAGCGTAGAAATCATTTTCTGAGGGAACAGGACTTCCGTAGGCAAAGTAAACAAATAAGAGAATCAAGTAACCACGGTGATGTGGATGCAGCGGTAGAAGCGCTGCAAATGCTCATCGACCAAAAACGAGATATGGAGTAACACATGGCAAAGAAAAAACAAAATACAGCATTTAACGTTCAAGTCGCTGATTTCATCCGTAACCACAAAAAGGCTGGTACAGCAATTGATGATGAAGTCACAGAGAAACTAGTTATCCCATTTGTTCTTGATGCTGATGGGATTGATGACCTTTTGGAACGTTTGACAGACGGTGGTATCTCTATCACTGATAAGGACGGAAATCCTTCATCTAAATATGTTGTTGAAGCCCCAAAACCAGAAGAATTGACAGACGAGGAGCTTCTTGGTTCAAACTCAGCTAAGGTCAATGACCCTGTTCGTATGTACCTCAAAGAGATTGGGGTAGTTCCTCTCTTGAGTAACGAAGAGGAAAAAGAATTGGCTATCGCTGTTGAAAATGGTGACTTGGAAGCGAAACAACGTTTGGCAGAAGCTAACCTTCGTTTGGTAGTCTCAATTGCTAAACGTTATGTGGGACGTGGTATGCAGTTCTTGGACTTGATTCAAGAAGGTAATATGGGGCTTATGAAAGCCGTTGATAAATTTGACTACTCTAAAGGTTTCAAATTCTCAACTTATGCGACATGGTGGATTCGTCAAGCAATCACTCGTGCCATCGCAGACCAAGCACGTACCATCCGTATCCCAGTTCACATGGTTGAAACTATCAATAAATTGGTCCGTGAACAACGTAACCTCTTGCAAGAGTTGGGACAAGACCCAACACCTGAACAAATTGCAGAACGTATGGATATGACTCCAGATAAGGTTCGTGAAATCCTTAAGATTGCTCAAGAGCCAGTTTCTCTTGAAACACCTATCGGTGAAGAAGATGATAGCCATTTGGGTGACTTTATCGAGGATGAAGTTATCGAAAATCCAGTAGATTACACAACTCGTGTGGTTCTTCGTGAACAATTGGATGAAGTGCTTGATACCCTTACAGACCGTGAAGAAAACGTTCTACGTCTCCGTTTTGGTCTTGACGATGGGAAGATGCGTACTTTGGAAGATGTTGGTAAAGTCTTCAACGTTACTCGTGAACGTATTCGTCAGATTGAAGCTAAAGCCCTTCGTAAATTGCGCCACCCAAGCCGTAGTAAACAACTTAAAGACTTTATTGAAGACTAAGATAGTAAATGGAAGGGGCCTGATTATTAGGTCCTGATTTTGGAGGAAAAGCTATGTCTGAAGTAAAATACACTGAAGAAGAAATTGAAAAAATCAAAGACCGTATCTTGGAAGCCTTAGAAATGGTCATTGACCCAGAGTTGGGGATTGATATTGTCAATCTTGGCCTTATTTACGATATTCGTTTCCAGCAAGATGGCTATACTGAAATCGACATGACCTTGACGACTATGGGCTGTCCTTTGGCAGATCTTTTGACAGACCAAATTTATGACGCTATGAAAGAAGTGCCTGAAGTCACTAAGACTGAGGTCAAGTTGGTCTGGACACCAGCATGGACTATCGAAAAAATGAGCCGTTATGCCCGTATCGCCCTAGGTATTCGTTAGGAGAAGGCTTATGAAAACACTGGCTATCGTTGTTCCTTGTTATAACGAGGAAGAGACCATCCATCCTTTTTTAGAGGCTTGTCAGGCAGTTGAACGACAAATGACCAATCAGTTGACTTTCAACTATTATTTTGTCAATGACGGTTCAAAAGATCGCACCTTAGAAGTTCTGAGACAGGTTTCAAAACAATTTGAAAATGTTCACTATCTCTCTTTCTCTCGTAATTTCGGGAAGGAAGCAGGCTTACTTGCAGGCCTTGAAGCAGCTGAAGGCGACTACGTCACAGTTATGGATGCCGATCTTCAGGATCCACCTGAACTTCTCATCGAGATGTATGCCAAAATCCAAGAAGGTTACGACGTTGTCGGGACACGACGTGCTGACCGCAAGGGTGAGCCACCTATTCGTTCACTCTTTGCTAAGGCCTTTTATTGGTTGATTAATAAAGTTTCTGACACAGAAATGGTAGACGGGGCGCGTGATTTCCGCTTGATGACTCGTCAAGTCGTTGATGCCATCCTTGAGCTCAAGGAAGTGAACCGCTTTTCAAAAGGGCTCTTTTCTTGGGTCGGCTTTGATGTGGCCTACGTCTCTTATGAAAATCGTGAACGTGTAGCAGGAGAAACCTCATGGTCTTTCTGGAGCCTATTGAGCTATTCACTTGATGGCTTTATCAACTTCTCAGAAGTACCGTTGAAGCTTGCCACATGGGCAGGAACCTTCTCATTCTTAATCTCTTTGGTTGGAATTGTCTTTGTCGTTATCCGAAAACTAACTATAGGTGGGAGTGTTGCAGGCTGGGCAAGCCTCGTCTCAATCATCCTCTTTATCGGAGGAATCCAACTCTTAGCCTTGGGAATCATCGGGAACTACATTTCAAAGATTTTCCTAGAAACCAAGAAACGGCCAGTGTATGTTATTAAAGAAAAAGGGTGAAGGAATGAGTGAAAAAAAGAAAACAATTAACGCCTTTATGTTAATTGTTCTTTTGTTTGGTCTAATATCATTGTTTGCAGCTTATCCTCTTTCAAATGGGGATGAAGGCTTCCATATGGCAAAAAGTTATTCTATGTTTTCCGAGACATTTCCTAGGGAGACCTCGGAAAAAAAATTAAGAGAAATTGAACTTATTGCTATTAGCCAACCTAAACAAATTTCTATAAGAAAATTTTATGGTGAAAAGATTAAAAGTGTTGCCAATGATGGAATTAAATTTAATGTTTTAACCGATCAAAATCTAACATCAAAAATAGATGTTGGGCATTTTATCCCCGCAATTGGTTTACTTATAGGAAGGATAGTTTATCCAAGTTATGGTGTAATGCTATTTTCTGCTAGATTATTTAATTTAATCTTCTTTTTGGGAGGAATGTATCTAATTTTTAGAAGGGCTAAGTTTGATCATCTGATTTTCTTGATGATATTTACTGTTCCTTTTATGCAAAAAATAGCTAGTCCATCATATGATATCTTTGCGTTTCTTGCTGTAGCAGCCTTTGGGACAAATTTCTTGTATTTGAGTCAGTTAAAAAAAGTATCAGATGTAAGGAAAGAAGATGTTGTTTATACAGTAATGACTATAGCATTGATTTTGTTAACAAAACTTAACTATATTTTTGCTTTACCAGTATTATTGGGGATTCCAATAGTATATAATCCTATATTATCAGCACTTAAACGTTGTTCTAGAATATCAAGAGTGTTATTAGCAATTGTAACTAGTTTATTATTCTTAACAGTTGTTTTATTTGTTCACAGAGTCTATAATATTCCCGATTTGATAAAAGTATTTTTCAATAATTACTTTAATGTTGCAACTATGGGTGGGAGGGGTGCAACATTATTCTCTGTAGTTCAGGATAATCTTCCGGATATAGTGAATATCTGTTGGATTGTTTGTTTAGTATTAGTAATGATGTCAACTCAAAAGAGTGGATACAGACTACCTACTGCTCTAGCTGGTCTAATAGTTTATCTATTAAATTGGTTTGGTATATTTTTAGGCTTTTATAGCTCACATCCTGAACATTTTTCTTTTGATGATCTGACAGGTAGATATTTACATGCATACATTATTTTTCTTATACCATTGATGTCCTGGTTAGGAATGAAAATGAATTTTAAAATATCCCCAAAAGCTAAGTATTATATTGCTATTTTTTCAACATCCAGTGTTTTAATATTATATTTAATTACAATTGTCTATAGAGGATTTATCTTAGGGATTACACCTGCGTGGAAAAACTAAGGATGAAAGCAGATTTTTTCTGCTTTTTTTGTTAAAATGAAACTGACATTATTGGAAACTACAAGGAGAAAAATATGATTCTAGTAACAGGTGCAAATGGTCAACTCGGAACTGAGCTTCGTCACCTTCTTGACGAACGTAACGAAGAATATGTAGCAGTAGATGTGGCAGAAATGGACATCACAGATGCTGCCAAAGTAGATGAAGTTTTTGCGGAAGTAAAACCAACCTTGGTTTATCACTGTGCTGCTTACACAGCTGTTGATGCTGCTGAAGATGAAGGTAAAGAGCTTGACTATGCTATCAACGTGACAGGTACTGAAAATGTCGCTAAGGCTGCTGAAAAACATGGTGCAACGCTAGTTTATATTTCAACAGACTACGTTTTCGATGGTGAAAAACCAGTCGGTCAAGAGTGGGAAGTTGATGACAAACCAGATCCACAGACAGAGTACGGTCGTACAAAACGTATGGGTGAAGAGTTAGTTGAAAAACATGTTTCAAGCTACTACATTATCCGTACAGCTTGGGTGTTCGGTAACTATGGTAAGAACTTTGTCTTCACCATGCAAAATCTTGCCAAGACTCACAAGACACTTACAGTTGTTAATGACCAACATGGTCGTCCAACTTGGACACGTACATTGGCAGAGTTTATGACTTATTTGGCTGAAAACCGGAAGGAATACGGTTACTATCACCTGTCAAATGATGCAGCAGAAGATACAACTTGGTACGACTTTGCGGTTGAAATCCTCAAAGAGACTGATGTTGAAGTGAAGCCTGTAGATTCAAGTCAATTCCCAGCTAAAGCTAAACGCCCTCTTAACTCAACAATGAGTTTGGCTAAGGCTAAGGCTACTGGATTTGTCATCCCAACATGGCAAGATGCTTTGAAAGAGTTTTACAAACAAGAAGTGAAATAAAAACCAAGGTCAGTTGAATTAATCTGAAATATATTTGGCTGCCCTTTTTCAATAGAGTTTTCAGGAGAAACTACGTATAAAAATGTCAGATTTACTCATTATTATCCCAGCCTATAACGAAGAAGGCTCAATTGAAAATGTTGTTAACAACATCATTCAAAACTATCCTCAATATGACTACGTTATTATCAATGACGGTTCCCGTGATAAAACTTCACAAATTTGCCATGAGAATCATTACAATATTGTTGATTTGCCAGTGAATCTCGGTCTTGCTGGGGCTTTTCAAACAGGTTTAAGATATGCATATGAGCATGGTTATAAAAAAGCGGTGCAATTTGATGCTGATGGTCAACACTTACCTGAATATATTCAAAGTTTGGAAGAGAAAATCAATGATGGCTTTGATTTAGTTATTGGTTCTAGATTTGTTACAGAGAAACGACCAAATTCTTTACGAATGTTAGGAAATATCTTGATAAGTTCAGCCATCAAACTTACCACTGGTAAAACAATCAAGGATCCAACTTCAGGAATGAGAATGTTCTCAGAAGATTTAATTAAAGAGTTTGCACTTAATATTAACTATGGTCCAGAGCCAGATACCGTTTCTTATCTCATCCGTAATGGTGTAAAAGTTGCGGAAGCACAAGTTAGAATGGAAGATAGACAAGCGGGAGAAAGTTATTTGACTCTCTCTCGTTCGATTAAATATATGACTCATATGTTTGTGTCAATCCTACTTATTCAAAACTTTAGAAAGAGAGGCTAGACTCCATGACTATTTGGTTTCAAATTGTTCTAATTTTTGTATCTCTAGCAACCGTTACCTTTATTCTTAGAGGGATTCGAAAATCTCAAGTCCAAATTAATGACTCACTATTTTGGATTTTCTTTTCACTAGTTTTACTTGTATTTAGTGTCTTTCCAAAATTAGCTGAGATAATTGCGAGAGCATTAGGAATTGTTTCGGCGGTAAACTTTATTTTCCTCTTTATCATTTTCCTTCTACTGATTAATCAATATCAATTAACAGTTCGCTTATCTAAACTTGATACAAAGTTCAAAAACTTAGTACAAACAATTGCCTTGAGAGGGAAAGATAAGTAAAAGAGATTATACAGTCGTTTTAGTTAGGGATGAAATATCTTAATGACTATTTAAATAAAAAAGGAGACAAATGACTTCAGAAAATCAACATACATTTGTTATATGTGCTTATGGAGATAGCCCATTCCTAGAGGAATGTATTTTATCATTAGTAAATCAAGAGTTGAAATCTCAGGTGATTTTGTATACGTCGACTCCTAGTGATTATATTGAAAACTTGTGCTTGAAATATAATATTCCTTACCACTCTAAAGTAGGAGGGGGAATAGGGAAAGATTGGAACAATGCACTTTCCTTCGTTAAAACGAAGTATGCTACTATTGCTCATCAAGACGATTACTATCTTCCTACTTACTCCCTAGAAATTATGGAGAAGGCAAGTAAAGTACCAGATTCTCTAATTATTTATTCTGATTACTTTGAGGAAAAAGATGGACAAAAAATTGCTAAAACAACAAATTTGAAAATCAAAACCTTCATGTTGAAAGCAATAAATATATTATCCTCAAATAAAATTTGGAGAAGACGAATTCTAGCATTTGGAAATGCTATATGTTGTCCTGCTGTAACCTACAATCTTGATAAACTCAAAGGTTTCCAATTTGATGAGAATTTAAAAGGGAATTTGGATTGGGTTGCTTGGTATAAAATTGGTAGTATGAATGGTTACTTCTCTTTTGTTCCGAAGGAGCTAATGTGTCATCGTATTCATCAAGAATCAGAGACTTCTAAAACAATTAGTGATAACACTCGTTCGAAAGAAGATTTAGAGACGTTTGAAATTTTCTGGCCTAAATGGATAGCACGATTAATAATGAGGCAGTATGTAAAAGCACAAAATTCTAATGACTAATCAGTAGTAATATCTTAGAAGCTTAAAATGCTACTTAAAGAGAGATATTATAAGTAATTATGTTTTCCATTCCTCTAAAAATCTTATGATATAATAAGTGGAATATTGTTAATCGAAAGAGAGTAAAGTACTTGAAAAATGTAACTCCCCAAAAAGTTTTTTTCTGGAATATCCTTGGTAGTATGTCTTCCGCAGCTGTTTCCGTAATCCTTCTTTTTATTGTTACTCGTGTTTTAGATAGTGCTTCAGCAGATATCTATAGTTTTGCATATGCTATTGCTAATTTATTTGTGATTGTAGCTAGTTTTCAAGTAAGAGATTTTCAGGCGACAGATATCAAAGAAAAGTATTCTTTTGATACTTACTTGATTGCTAGGATAGTTTCAAATATTTTAATGGTTCTACTTTTGATTGGTTATATCATTTTAAATCCTAATACACATGCAAATATAGGTATAATATTTTGGGTGTCTTTTTTCCGAGTGAGTGAAGCTCTATCAGACGTTTTTCAAGGATTATTTCAACAAAGAGAACGATTAGATATTGCAGGTAAATCATTGTTTTTGAGAAATACAATCTCTACTGTTGTATTTGCTATAGTTCTACTTGTTTCAAAAAATCTCTTGTGGTCAGTAATATTGCAAACAATAAGCTCATTTCTTTTTATTGCTTTATTTGATTATACTAATTCAAGGTTATTCCATATCTTAAATTTCAGAAATGTAAAACCGCGCAAAGTTGTTAATGTATTTAAAGATTGTCTACCATTGTTTATTAATGCATTTCTATTAGTTTCAATTTACAATCAACCAAAGTATGCTTTAAATGATATTTATAATAAGGGATTAATTGGTAATGGTGTTCAAAGAGACTTTAGTATTTTATTTACGCCGATATTTGCAATGAATTTAATGATTATTTTTCTAAGACCAATGATTACACAACTTGCAGTGTTTCTTGAAGAAAAGAAAATTTCTCATTTTATTACGTATAAAAATAATCTATTTCGTATTTTATTAGGTACATGTACACTCATCTATATAGTTGGAGCTTTCATTGCTATTCCAGCATTAGATATAGTTTATGGAACAGATTTGAAACAGTATCAAAGTAGCTTTTTAATTTTATTGATGGGTGGTGTTGCTAGTACCTTCTCAACTGTGTGTGATAACATTCTAACAGTATTTAGAAAACAACACTATTTAATCATTTCTTTTGTAGTTGGTTACTTGGTTTCGATAATGACTGCAAGAACACTTGTGTTGAAATATGAAATATTGGGTGCCTCACTATCCTTTTTGTGTGCTATGATTTCATGGTTAATTGTATCGTTAGTAATTTATTTTATTACGAGTCCTTATACTATTTTTAGAAAGAAAAAATAATATGAAATTTTCAATTGTGGTAGCTGCTTATAATGTTGCAGATTACTTATCAGAGTGTATTACTAGCTTAGCAAATCAGAAATTTCAAGCATCAGACTATGAAATCCTTATTATTGATGATGGTTCTACAGATGGCGTGACAGGAGAACTTTGCGATAAGTTAGCTTCTAAATACAAAATGGTAAGGACAATTCATCAAGACAATGGGGGATTATCTGCAGCTAGAAATACTGGAATTAAACACTCTAAAGGTGAGTTTATACTCTTTGTTGATGGTGATGATTTTTGGAGTAATCTAGAGTTCCTTGATAACTTATCTAGAAATATTGATACCTATAAAAGCGATGTAGTAATTTTTTCTTATGATAAGTATTATGGAAAAGATGAGAGTGCTAGAATTGATTTTAACTCTGTTCCAGAGTCAGGAAATATTGAAGAAAACGTTATTGACTTGGTTAGGAATAGTGTTTTAACGGCTCCAGCATGGAACAAATGTATCAGAAGAAATTTATTTGTTGAGGAAACTTTAGATTTTCCTGTTGGATTCCTATCAGAGGATTGCTTATATTGTTCATATCTTTTAAAACTAACTGCGAAATATTCTATTTTGAATATAGAATCTTATAAGTACAGGCAGAATCGAATTGGAAGTATTACTAATGTGGTTAAAGAAAAAAATGTATATGACATATTAAAAAGTATAGATATAGGTTTAACGAATATTGGAGAATGTAAGAATAATGTTCGTAAAGCGATAAATATTTACTTTGCAATTTCATATATCTCAGTCTTACCATATGTAAGTCAATATATTTCAAATTCTGAGATTATGTATCTGTTAAAAAAATACAAGTATCTTTTGAAATTTTCAAATGAAATAAAGAATAGTTCGTTTAATTTAACCGGTAAGATTACAAGATTATTAGGTCTAAGATTATCAATCATTTTATTACCAAAGCTATTGAGAATATATAAAACAATGTAATAGTAAAATTTTAAGAGGAGTATTAATGTCTAAACCAGCTATTTCAGTAATTATTCCGGTTTATAATGCACAAGAAGGACTCGGTCAGTGTATTGATTCACTTTTAGATCAAACATTTTCGGATTATGAAATTATTATTTTAAATGATGGCTCTACCGACAACTCTTTGGAAGTAATTCAAAACTATGCTTCAAAAAATGATGGTATTAGGGTTGTAGATAAGGAAAATGAGGGTGTAGCTAAGACTAGAAATCGAGGGATAGCCCTTGCAAAGGGTGAATACATAGTCTTTATTGATAATGATGATTTTATTGCTCCAGATTACTTAGAGTGTTTTTATAAGGCGATAGAAAAGGAAAAATTAGATATTGTTATTGGTGGCTATAAACGTGTTAACAAAGAACATAAAATTCTTTTCCAACAAGATCTATCTCAGACTGATTGGTCAAAATATATAGTGGTGGCACCTTGGGCACGTATCTATCGCACTTCATTTTTAAGGGAAAATAATATTCAGTTTTTTGATTATCCAATTGGTGAAGATGTTATCTTTACTTTAACTGCCTATAATTTAACTGATAAAATAAAGGTAATTGATTACAATGGGTATAATTGGTTCTTTAATGAACGAAGTATTTCAAATACTTCGCAAAGAGGTTTTAACCCTGAAATTGATATAATTTATTTTTTAAGTTGTTTAAAAGAGGTTGCAGGAGATTCTGAATATATAAAATATTATGTCAAACGATATTATATTTGGTATTTACTCTTTTCTGGGAAAGCTGCATCAAGTAAGCAATTTGTTGAACAACATAGGAGAATACAGGATTGGATTCGTAAAGAAAATTTTAGATCAAAACTAACACCATTTTCAAAATCAGTAAGGGGAGAGAGAATCCAGACTAAGATTTATGTTGTGATATTTAGGCTGATAGAACATTTGAAATTGGTCACATTATTTTCAAAGTTCTATTGTAAAGGGTAGTATTTATCCTCACAAAGCAGAGTAATTCTGCTTTTTTCTTTGTCTGTAGTAGGGGGATTTTTTGTCCAAACTATAGTATAATTAAAGTGGTATGCACTTTCAAAGATTATTACTTTAGTCAATCTTTGAAGCTTAGTAATATTAGTAATTTTCAGGTACTAATTGATGTTTTGTTAAACAAAATGGATGGAAAAATGAATAATTTAATCTCAGTGGTTGTGACTTGTTACAATCATGAAAAGTATATTGAGCAGTGTCTGCGAAGTGTTTTTAATCAGACCTATACTAATATCGAATTAATCGTTTTGGATGATGGTTCGACGGATAGTTCAACTCAAATTATCCAAGAGGTTTTGAAGGATTCACCTTGTGAGACGAGATTTGAAACTCATGAAAATCTTGGGGTAGTAGAGAATCGAAATTTAGGACTCGAGCTTATTAGAGGTGACTATTTGCTATTTGTAGATAGTGATAACTACCTCGATGCGGATTATGTGGAACAGTTGTACAGTAAGTTGACGGAAACAAATGCTGATATTGCGTACTGTGATCTTTTTAATCCAGAAAAAGAAGAGTTCTACCTTAAAAGCCGTGAATTTGACCTAACTGCCTTTCTAAATGCTAGTTTTATTGATAACTGTTCTTTGATTCGTAGAAGTATTATTGGAAATGCTCGTTATGATGAGATGTTAAATCGTAAAAAGCTTGAAGATTATGACTTTTTATTGAACTTAATCATTAATAACGGTGCTAAAGCTGTATATCAATCCAGCACTAAGCTTAATTATCGTGTCTTTGAAACAGGATCAATTTCTGGACGTGACTCCGTTCGCTACCATTATGAAATCTATCTTGACATTCTTGAGAAGTACCTTGATAAGCTTCCTCATGAAATTTACAAGGCAGTTTGTGAGAACCTCATGGTTTTGGAAGAGCGGTTGGATAGCTTGCTTAAACATCACGATGATGTGACAGACTATGTTAATCGCTTGAAAAAAGAACGTGATCAACTTGAACGAAGAAAGTATACACAATCTAAGCAATTGAAGGATGCCCATAAAGAAATGGAGCTTATCCGAAGTTCACTGTCATATCGTTTAGGTAACGCCCTTATTACACCTATAAAGACAGCAGGAGTAATTGCGAAGAATCCAAAGGCTATTAAAAATTATTTGAGAGCTTTAAAAGTCAAAGTGATACAGTTACGTCGTCGAATGACACCTCTTAAGGTTCGCCAGTTACGACGTCTCAGAAATAGTCAACGCTCCGCCTTGTCACATAATGGTAAGAAAGCGTTGGTTTATGTTATTTTTGAGTCTGAAGCTCGTCTTCAAGAATACAAATTACGTTTCTTACAAGCCTTGGCTCCATTGGTAGGTGATGTTATTGTCGTTGTCAATGGACAGCTTCACGATGATGATATTAATACCCTTGAGGCCTACGGTAAGGTTTTGACTCGTGATAACAAGGGATATGATACTGCGGCCTTTAGAGAAGGGATTTTTGCCTTTGGTAAAGACAAGCTTAAAGATTACGACCAGCTCCTCTTGGTGAATGATACTAACATTGGTCCGATGAGAGATTTGTCTCAAGTATTCCAGAAAATGGCTGACAAGCAGCTAGATTTCTGGGGAATTTCTTTTGGAGAAGAGCAAGAAGATGTTACTAAGGAGAATCCTTATGGCTACATTCCTAAGCATCTTCAATCTTATTTCCTAGTTATTGAAAAGCTCATGCTAAACGATGATGACTTTTATGAGTACTGGACACACTTGACGGATACAGATTCTCGTGATAAAGCTATTGGTCGACATGAGACACGTTTTACCAAGCATTTTGCTGACTTAGGTTATCGTTATGATGCGGTTGTGCAAGAATACGAAGATTCTGCCATGTATATCCACCCGCTTAAGATGCTCAAAGCAGGTAGTCCTTTGGTGAAATACACGGCTCTGAAAAATTATGATGAAGACCAGTTCTTGTGGCAAGGTCTGGATCGTGATTCGGAAGTCCCTGACTTGTTAGAGTTTGTCGCAGAAGAAACGGATTACCCAGTGTCAATCTTGGAAGATATTGTAAATAAATTTAAGGCGGTTCCACGTGATCAATATATTCTATTGATCGATGGGGTTGAAAATATTATTCCGCAATGTACCCGTTACCGTGTCTTGAACAAGGCAGAACAATTACGTAAGCATGGTTTTGCAGTCAAAGTTGTTAACCTATCTGATTTCCAACTATCGATGGCTCAAAACGCTAGTCACATCATTATCTACCGTTCACCAATCTCACCTGAACTTTTGCGTCTCTGTCATTTGGCTAAGGAATATGGAAAACCTGTCTTCTTTGATATTGATGATTTAGTCTTTGATACGGTTTATACAGACCAATTAAGTTATACGCAAGGGTTGAATTCGGTTGAAAAAGGAAACTATGATGCAGGTGTTCGAAATTATGGCTATATGCTAGAAAACTGTGATGGTGCCATTACTTCGACTAATCAGTTGCAGGAGGAGTTGTATAAGTACCAAAGTAAGGTTTTACTTAATCGCAACTTGGCTTCTGATGACTTAATCGCTATTAGTAGTCAATATATTAAAGATTACTCTCAAACATCTGACATTGTTAAGATTGGTTATTTCTCTGGTTCAATTAGTCATAATGAGAATTTTGAATTGATTAAGCCAGCTATTAAGCAATTGCTTAAAAAATATAGCAATGTACAATTACATATTGTCGGGATTCTTGATATTCCAGAAGATATGAAGCCCTTTGAAAATCAAATTGTCACTCACGATTATGTGGACTGGGACAAACTGCCTGCCTTGATTAGTGAGGTTGATATTAATCTAGCACCGCTTGTGGATTCAATCTTTAACCGTGCGAAGTCAGAGATTAAGTGGATTGAAGCTGCCTTGGTGAAGGTACCAACAGTTGCGAGCAAGATAGGAGCTTTCTCAGATGCCATTGTTGACGGTGAAACAGGATTGTTGGCTACCGATGAAGAGTGGTTTGACAAGCTTGAAGCCTTGGTTTTATCTCCAGAATTAAGACAGAAAATTGCAGATGCTGCTTATCGGGCTGTTCTTGAAAACTGTACCTTAAGCAAGAAAGATGATATGGTGACTTATTTTGAACAGAATTAAACAAATAAAAGTTGAAAATTTATTTTTCATCTTAGCGACGATTTTTATTTTCTCATTTATGTTTGTATTTCCAATTAATCGTGTGCCAGATGAAACAAACCACGCGCGTATGACTTGGGAGACCTTCCATAAACCAACCAAAACGTCTTTTAAGTGGATGGATGAGATTCCAAGTAATGATAAGGTTAAGTTAGCGGAATATAAACAGATTTTTGCTCAAAAGATTGATATGAGTAAAGAACCTTTTCAATTTGGTGTGAGTTTAAAAACAATCTCCTTTATTCCACAGTTGATAGGGATGACGATTGGAAGTTGGATTAGTCCCACAGTTGGAATGATTATCTATATGGGGCGTATCTTTAATGCACTGGCCTATATACTAGGAATTTACTTTTTAATACGTTATTTTAAGTATGGGAAAACAGCCCTAATGTTTATTTCGTTGCTACCTATTATGGTTCAGCAAGCTTCATCACTTTCTTATGATGTGATGAACTATTTGGAAGTGATGTTAGCTCTTGGTTTTATCACCAATCTTGCCTATTCTAAATGTTTTACCAATCGTAATTTTATACAGGTGATAGGTCTAGCGATTTTGCTTCTAGCAACCAAGCCAAATAATGTTTTATTGTTGGGATTGATTCCGTTTGTTCCTTTTGAGTTTGAAGGTGTCTTAGACTTTCTAAATCGTCCAGTGCAAGCTATTAAGACCTTTATTTCAAAATATAAAGTAGTCTTCTACCTTCTCTTTGTAGTAGGTGTCGTGGTGGTTCTGCAATTCTTAATGAAGAATCAGGGCGGTCTACGTCATTATGGCGAAGTTTTGCGTAATACGCTCTTTAATCCTGAGTTGAATGACAATTTGAATGGTATCTTGTCACTTGGAATGTTCGGTTATCTTGGTAACCTTACTTTACAAATGCCACTGTGGTTAATTTTTATTGATATCATCGTTCTTACAATTTTATTCTTGTCAAGTAAGAAGGATTTCTTTACTAAAGACTTTGCTAATGCATCCTGGATTCTCTTC
Source organism: Streptococcus sp. CCH8-H5 (assembly GCF_001556505.1). Lineage (NCBI taxonomy): Bacteria > Bacillati > Bacillota > Bacilli > Lactobacillales > Streptococcaceae > Streptococcus > Streptococcus sp. CCH8-H5. The sequence continues at coordinate 282,982 of NZ_LSIZ01000032.1, forward strand.
CTACTAGAGGTTCTAGCTGCTGTTACAGTAATGTATATGCAGTGGACACCAGTTGTTCTTGGTCAGGGAGCTAATATATCTGTTGGTGCTCAAGGTCGTTACTTCACGCCATTTATCATTCTTTTGTTGCCACTAGTCGCCAACACAGCTAAGATTGATTTATCTCGACAGAAAAAAATGAAGATAGCAACCCTGACTTTAATTGCTAATTTCTTGGTCGCTATGTATTTGATTCTTTTCCATTACTGGGGGGTATTTGCATAATTTATGACTAGAACAATTTTATTTATTTCTCCGACAGGAACCCTGGATAATGGTGCCGAAATTTCGATAGTCAATCTTATGAAATTTCTTGTGGAAAAAGGTTATCGTGTGTTAAACGTTTTCCCTGATTACAAGGTGCCATCTCAAGAGGAGTATCAAGCAGAACTTCAGAAAGCAGGAATTGAGACCTATGGTCTTTCGGCTGTCAAATGGTGGTGGGAAGAAGCACCAGGTGGTTCACCGGGCAATCATTTTTTGCGAGTGAATTCTTATAATAAGAATGTCAAAGATATTCGAAATATTATTGTAGATAACAAGGTAGACCTTGTTATTAGTAATACAGTCAATGTTTTTCAAGGTGCACTTGCTACCACTTATGAGAAGGTCAAACATTTTTGGTTGATTCATGAATTTCCTGAGGGAGAATTTGGTTACTATAAAGAAAAACTTGACTTTATAGACAAGTTTTCTGATGAGATTTTTGCTGTAACAGGAGCGTTGACAGAGGATTTACAAAAGTATTTTCCAAATAGGAAGATTTATTCCTTTGCACCTTATACTCAAATTGAACCTAAAGAAGGGCTGGGAACTGAATCCAACGACCACCATCGTATCGTTTCAGTTGGTCGCTTGACTCAGAGAAAGAATCAGCTTGAGTTGATTAAAGCTTATAATATGCTTAATCTAACAGGAATTGAACTTGTATTTTTAGGCGCATGGGATGAGGATTATAAACAACTCTGTGATGATTATATCGCAGAGCACGATTTGAAAAATGTTTCATTTTTGGGATATTTAGATGATCCTTGGTCAGAGATTACTGATAAGGATTTAGCTGTTTTCCCATCTAGTATGGAAACATTTGGTCTCGTTTATGTTGAATCTGTTTTAAATGGTATTCCAACGATTTTATCAGATAATGCGGGACATAAATCAGCCTTCGAGTATATGAATGAGCAAGGTCATATCTACCCTTTGGGTGACTTGGATACCTTAACTAGCATGATTTCAGAGGTCCTTGGTGGATTTGACCAAGAGAAACTTGAAGCAGTACAAGCTGTTCCTAGTTTGAAAGAGAGATACTCTCTGGAGAGTGTTTATGCTAATATTACTGAAAAACTTGAGGATGATGAATTGCGTTATAAGAAAGTAAATCAGAAAGATGTAGATTTTCTCAACAGCCGAAAAGCACTAACGAAGAGTGTGAAATCTGCTGTAAAAAAATTATTTCAGCTTAAAAAGATGAATTAAGGTAAAATCTCGTTATCTATGATTAAGAATGAAAAGGCCATTTTCGAAGGGCCTTTTTGCTTTACTCTTTCTGTCCAATCATGCAAAATACCTTCCAAAATGGTATAATAAAAGCTACTATGTATAATTCTGTGTATTTGAGAGATGTGACGAATGGAGGTAAACTTTGAAGGATATTTTTATCATAGGTAGTAGAGGTTTGCCTGCTCAATATGGTGGTTTCGAGACATTTGTTGAAAAATTGATTTCTTATAAGGTATCACCTGCTATACGTTATCACGTGGCTTGCTTATCTGACGAAAGTACTGGCAACCATTTTGACTATAAAGGTGCGGATTGTTTTACGGTCAATCCTCCAAAGCTAGGTCCTGCGCGTGTCATAGCTTACGATATGATGGCTATCAATTATAGCTTGAAACTTATTAAAAAAGAGGGAATTCAATCCCCAATTTTCTATATTTTAGGAAATACCATTGGTGCCTTCATTGTTCATTTTGCCAAGAAAATTCAGTCCGTTGGTGGGATTTTGTTAGTCAATCCTGACGGTTTGGAATGGAAACGTGCTAAGTGGTCTAAGCCTGTTCAAAGCTATCTCAAATACTCTGAAAAAGAGATGACAAAGTATGCGAACTTGATTATTTCTGATAACCGAGGTATTGAGACCTATATTCAAAACACCTATCCGTGGGCTAGAACGACTTTCATTGCTTATGGAACTGATTTATCTAAGACGACTTTAACTGCTGAGGATGACCCTGTTCGAGATTGGTATCAGAAATGGCAGACTCAAGAAAAAGATTACTATTTGATATTGGGTCGATTTGTTCCTGAAAACAATTACGAAACTGCGATTCGTGAATTTATGAAGTCCTCTACAGAGCGTGATCTTGTTATCATCTGTAATCATGAAGGAAATGCTTACTTTGATGAACTACGACAGATTACAGGATTTGATAAAGATAAACGTGTGAAGTTTGTGGGTACTGTCTATGATCAGGATTTGCTTAAGTATATTCGCAACCAAGCCTTTGCTTATATTCATGGACACGAAGTAGGTGGAACGAATCCAGGCTTATTAGAGGCCTTGGCTCAAACGGACCTCAACCTTATTTATAATGTAGACTTTAACCATCAGGTTGCTCAAGAGACTGCCTTGTATTGGAATAAAGAGGATGGGAATTTGTCTCAGCTTATCGATTCTGTAGATGGTCAAGTGTCATTTGAGGACTTGGGAAATGCTGCTAAAGCAAATATGAAAGAAAATTACACCTGGGAAAAAATCGTGGGTGAATACGAGGAGCTATTTTTATCATGAAAGTAACTATTCTCATGTCTACTTATAATGGCGAGAACTTTTTAGCGGAGCAAATTGAAAGTATTCAGCAGCAAACTTATACTGATTGGACCTTGTTAATTCGTGATGATGGTTCTAAAGATAAAACGAGAGAGATTATCAAACGTTTCGCTTTAGAAGATGATCGCATTACTTTCATCAATCCTGATCAAACTGAAAATTTAGGTGTAATAAAGAGTTTCTTTACGCTTCTGAAGTATCAAGAATCTGACTACTATCTTTTCTCAGACCAGGATGATACTTGGTTACCTGAGAAGCTATCTCTTCAACTTGAGAAAGCAAGTCACTACCCATCTGATAAACCCCTTTTGGTATATACGGATTTAAAGGTTGTGAATCAAGATTTAGAGGTACTTCATGAGAGTATGATTCGTACTCAGTCTGATCATGCCAATACGGAATTGGTTCAAGAAATGACAGAAAACACTGTTACAGGTGGTGTGTCTTTAATCAATCATGCCCTGGCTGAATTATGGACTGGTGAGGAAATGAATGAGCTTCTGATGCATGACTGGTACTTAGGTTTATTAGCATCAGCATTTGGTAATCTCGTTTATATTGATCAGCCGACAGAGCTTTACCGTCAGCATGCGGATAATGTCTTGGGAGCTAGAACACTTCGAAAACGTATGCAGAATTGGATTCGCCCTCAGACCTTGTTCAACAAATATTGGAAGTTGATTAAGGCTAGTCAGAATCAGGCGGAAAATCTTCTTTCTTTGCCATTGAATACTGAAAATAGAGAGTTGGTTGAAAACTTTGTGACCATTATGGACCAAGGATTCAGAGAGCGTTATCGTCGTTTGAAAACATATGGTTATCGTAAAAACAGGGCTTTTCATACCATTGTATTTACGAGTTTGATTTTGACAAAATTCATGTATAAGGAGGACTAAATGAATTTCTTTAGTCAGAAAAATAGGATTTTACTTAAGGAACTGATTAAAACGGATTTTAAATTGCGTTATCAAGGTTCTTTCATCGGTTATCTTTGGTCTATTTTGAAACCTTTGATGATGTTTACAATTATGTACCTTGTCTTTGTTCGTTTCTTGAGATTTGATGATGGGACACCACACTATGCAGTAGGCTTGCTTTTGGCTATGATCTTCTGGGGCTTTTTTACGGAGGCTACCAATATGGGGATGCTTTCCATTGTTTCACGAGGAGACCTATTACGTAAGCTTAACTTTCCAAAGCAAACAATCGTTATCTCATCTGTGCTAGGAGCTGCGATTAACTTTTTGATTAACCTTGTGGTTGTCTTCGTTTTTGCTTTAATTAATCATGTTCCGATTGGTTTTAATACATTGGTTATCATTCCTCTATTCATTGAGGTGCTATTGATGGCAATGGGAGTTGCTTTTATTTTATCAGCACTCTTTGTTAAATATCGTGATATTGGTCCAGTTTGGGAAGTAGTACTTCAAGCTGGTATGTATGCGAGCCCAATTATCTACTCAATCACTTATCTTCTTCAAAGAAATCAAGAGTTTGTTGCAAAGATTATGATGCTTAATCCGATTGCTCAGATTTTACAGGATATGCGTCATTTTATCATTGACCCAGTTAATCCAAGAGGATGGGATATTATTAATAATAAATTGATTGCTTTTGTTCCTTATGCGATTCCTGTAGTGATTTTTATCATTGGTTTCCTTGTCTTTAATCGAAATGCTAAACGATTTGCGGAGATTCTATAATGTCAAATAATATTGCTGTAAAAGTAGATCATGTAAGTAAGTATTTTAAATTACCAACTGAGGCGAGTCAGAGTTTGAGAACAACTTTAGTCAATCGCTTTAAAGGGATTAAAGGGTATACTGAACAACATGTCTTGAAAGATATTTCTTTTGAAGTTGGAAAAGGTGATTTTTATGGAATTGTTGGACGTAATGGTTCTGGGAAATCAACACTTCTAAAAATTATTTCTGAGATTTATGTTCCTGAAAAAGGTAAGGTTACCATTGATGGTAAGTTGGTATCTTTCATTGAGCTTGGGGTTGGGTTTAATCCAGAACTAACTGGTCGTGAGAATGTCTATATGAATGGTGCAATGCTTGGTTTTTCAACAGAAGAAGTAGATGCCATGTATGATGACATTGTTGACTTTGCTGAACTTCATGATTTCATGAATCAAAAGTTGAAGAACTACTCAAGTGGTATGCAGGTTCGTTTGGCTTTCTCAGTTGCTATCAAGGCTCAAGGGGATATCCTTATCTTGGATGAAGTCTTAGCTGTAGGTGACGAGGCTTTCCAGCGTAAGTGTAATGATTATTTCATGGAACGTAAGCAATCTGGTAAGACAACCATCTTGGTTACCCATGATATGTCTGCGGTTAAGAAGTACTGTAATAAAGCAGTTTTGATCGAACATGGTTTGGTCAAAGTGGTTGGTGATCCAGATGAAGTTGCTAACCAATATAGTTTTGATAATGCTGCTGGTCAAAAGGTTTCAAACGACGACGTTGTTGTTGAAAACCCTAAAATCACTGATTTACAAGTGAAACTCTTGAATGATAATATTATCAGTCCTGACCAAGATATTTCATTTGAGATTTCATATGATGTCAATGAGGATATTGAGACCTATATTGCCTTTTCATTGACAGATATTGACCGTGGAATCTGGATTTACAATGACAATTCTATGGACAATAAGACAAGTGGTGCTGGAAGAAAGACACTCACTTATAAGTGTAGCCTAGCTCATCTTAATAATATCAAGCTGAAGCTTCAGGTTTCTGTCAGAGATAATGAGGACCAGATGATTGCTTTTGCTGATTCGGATAACTCACCAGTTATTCTCTTAAATCGAACAGATATCGAGGATGATGATAAGTCTGCTAAAGATTCTGCAACTGGTATGGTTCAGAGAAATGGAAAATGGGAGATTCAAGAATAAATGAAACGTCTCTTATTGTATGTTCATTATAATAAGTACGACGAATTAAGTGGTCATGTGCTCTACCAATTGGAGCAACTTCGACCACTTTTTTCTAAACTTATTGTGATTTCAAATAGTCAACTAACGGAATCGGCAAAATTAACTCTCAAAGAGCTTGGCATAGCTGAAGTTATTCAGAGAGAGAATTTAGGCTTTGATTTTGCAGCCTGGAGAGATGGTATGACTCATGTTGGATTCGAACGGTTAGCAGATTTTGATTCGGTTACACTCATGAATGACACTTGCTTTGGTCCTCTTTGGGATATGTCTGACCTAGTTGAAGACTTTGAACAACGACAGAGTGTTGACTTTTGGGGGATGACGAACTTTAGAAAGACCAAATATTTCGAAGAGCATTTGCAAAGTTATTTTATATCTTTCAAAAATCATGTTGTCGCTTCGGAAGTCTTTCAGAAATTTTGGACTTCTATAAAGACTTTTACTGATGTTCAAGATGTTATTGACAATTACGAAACTAGGGTTACCAGTGTTCTTACTGAGGCGGGTTATCGTTATGATGCTGTCTTTAATACCATTGAATCAGAGGCGGAAGATCTAATTCATCCTGACTTTTCTTACTACAGACCAATAAGTACCCTTGAGCATAAGGTACCATTCATTAAACTAAAAGCTTTTACCGACAATGAAAAAAAGGGAAGGTTACTTTTAGACTATCTTGCTAACCTATCAACATATCCAGTAGCACTAATTAAGTCACATCTAAATCGTTACCATTCCCCTGACAGTTTAGTCATTTTAGATGAGAAAATTATTGGCCCTTCTTTTAAAACCTTAAGCAAGCATAAGTATCGTATAGCTATCCATGTGCACATTAGCGACCTTGAGAGACTGAAAGTATTTTTTGATAGTAAGTTATCTGCTTTCTATTTTTTCACTTTATCAAGTCATTTAGATAAAAATGAAGTTGAGAATACCTTATTAAATAGTTTTGATAAAGATAGATTTCATATAATCTCACAACGGTTTGATAATCATTATCATGCCTTGGTTTCCTTGGCTTCTAAGCTTTGTGATTATGACTTTGTTGGGCATTTCCACACAGAAGCCTTTGGAAATGAAGGTAAACTTGTTGATGAAACTACAAGACATGCTCTTGTGGATATGCTATCAGATGAAGAGAAGGTAGTATCAATCTTTGACCATTTTCCAGAGGTTGGACTTATTTTTGCTGATTTGTCAAAAGAACTCTATTGGACGGATGCAATTGATACTTTAAATCAAGAACAGACAGTTAAATTAACTAACGAATGTCGAAAAGTAATCAATCATTCGCTTCATGTTTTTCAAGGTTTTATGTGGCTGTCAAAAGATTTTCTGAAAAACATTATTCTTAAGGATAAGCAAGCTTTCTATGACTTTGATGAGGATACCCTTTTTTATCTTTTCTATCGAAAAGCTTGGGATCTAGGAATTGATTATCGAATTATTTCTTCTGAAAAAATATCTTTTGCAGAACGTTATAAGCTCCATCTTATTGAAATGTCGCAGGTAGCAGAACCACTGACGTTAAAGAAAAAATTTTCATCATATCGAAAAGCCTTGTTAAAGAAATTAGGTTTAAAAAAATCTTCAGCTGTTTAACTTCCCCTCCCACTTACGAATAAGTAAGTAGGAGGTTTTTTTCTTATGTATAGTATTGTAGCTGAGGAGTCGGGGCTTTTGCCTCGTGAACGACTCTTACAGAAGGGAGCAGAGGTGTTGTCTGACCAAGAGCTGTTGGCGATAGTGCTGCGAACTGGGACTAGGTCTGAGTCGGTCCTATCTATGGCTAACCGTATTTTAAAAGGGATGACGAGTTTGGCGGATTTGTCTCGTTTGTCCTTGAATGAGCTTCAGGAGATTCCTGGTATTGGGCGTGTGAAATCCATTGAACTGAAGGCTATGGTGGAGTTGGCTAAGCGGATTGAGAAGGCTGAGTTGTCTCGTTCTGAGCAGATTATGTCCAGTCAGCAGGTGGCTCGTCGTATGATGTTGGATATTGGGGACAAGCCTCAGGAGCATCTGGTGGCTATCTATTTGGATACGCAGAACCGTATTATTCAGCAAAAGACGGTCTTTATTGGTGGGGTCCGTCGTTCGATTGCTGAGCCGCGTGAGATTTTACATTATGCCTGTCATCTGATGGCAACGTCTTTGATTGTGGTTCACAATCATCCTTCGGGGGAAGCCTATCCTAGTCGAAATGATATTGATTTTACACAAAAGATTAAGCGTTCCTGTGATGATTTAGGAATTTGTCTGCTTGATCATCTGATTGTTGGCAAATCGACCTATTATTCTTTTCGTGAGGAGAGGGAGGATTTTGATCTTTAGGTTGAACCTATGTGATAAAGACAAGAGAAAAGCAACTGAGTGTAGTCTCAGTTGCTTTTAAAGTTCGTTAACGACGTATTCAAAGAGTTTGAGGTCTTCTTCACGTTTGTCTAGGAGAAGCTCTGGGTGCCATTGTACACCAAGAAAGCGAAGGTCTGGACTATTTGACTCAACAGCTTCGACTGTGTTGTCCTCAGGATCACGCGCAATGACACGAAGGTCAGAGGCCAAGTGTTTGATACTTTGATGGTGGAAGGAGTTGATAGAGGTTCCACGTCCGTAGATTTCTGCTAACTTACTGTTCTCATCAACAATCATCTCATGGTAGAGGTAATCAGAAGGTTTGTCTTGCCAGTGATTTTCAATATCTTGATGGAGGCTACCACCTAGTGCGACATTCATGAGTTGGGTACCGCGACAGATTGAAAAGATGGGTTTCTTCTGCTTAGTGGCTTCCTCGATGAGTGCCATTTCAAAGATATCTCGTTCGAGGAAGAAGTCATCTTCACTGGCATGGTTCTCTTCGTTGTAGAATTTAGGGTCAACGTTTTGTCCACCGATCAGGATAAGCTTATCAATCATGGAGATGTAGGTCTTGGCTTCCGAAGGATCGGATACTGGTAGTAGGATTGCTAGGCCACCGGCTCTTTGAACTCCTTCTACAAAGCCAGATGGGGCATAGGACCAGTTGATGTCTTCATGGGCTGGATTAGGCCTTACATTGGCAGTGATTCCGATAATTGGTTTAGTCATTGTTTCTCCTTGATTTTTCTTCTTCTTTCATGAAATAGAGTAGGGTTTGTAGTTCGCTAGTCAAGTCTACGTATTGGACTACCACATGGCGTGGAAGATTGAGGTTGACCGGAGAGAAACAGAGAATGCCTTCAATTCCAGCATCAACCAAAAGATCAGCCACCTCCTGGGCCTTAACTGATGGCACTGTCAGGATGGCTGTTTTGATATCTTCTTGGGCAATCTTGTCCTTAATCTGGGAAATCCCATAGATAGGAATCTTGTCCTCGGTTTGAGTTCCAACCAATTCGTTATCGTCTGTATCAAAAGCCATGACCAGCTGCATGCGGTTACGCTCTTGAAAACGGTAGTGGAGGAGGGCACGCCCGACATTGCCAACACCTACGAGGAGTACCTTGGTTGTCGCATTGTCATTAAGGAGTTCAGCGAAAAATGTCATCAGTTTGTTTACGTCATAACCAAAACCACGGCGACCTAGCTCACCAAAATAGGAGAAGTCACGACGAACAGTAGCAGGATCAATCCCAATCGCTTCAGCAATTTGTTTAGAGCTTGCTTTGTCGATATTTTCACGATGGAATCGTTTGAAAATACGATAGTAGAGAGAGAGACGTTTGGCAGTGGCGTTTGGGATGTTTTTCTCAAATGTCATTGATCGCTTTCCTTTCTTTAATTAGTATAATTCTCTTATATTTTAAGAAAAGTTTGTGAAGATTGCAACAAAATAGTGTAGATGAGGCGATATAAAAAACCTATCACATGGATAGGCTATTTCTATGTAGTAAGAAAAAATTTAGACTTCTTCTTGCTCGAAAACGTTACGATCAACCAAACTCTGCATCAAGAAGTAGAATTTCTCTTGCAAGATGTGGTGATCTTCATTTTTAAAGATATTAACGTTACGAAGGCCAGATTTGTCTGTGATAGACAATTTGAAGCCGGTCAAGTCTTTGTTAATAGTGATTTTGAGTGGGAAACCTTCGCCTGAGTTAGGCACTTTTTCGAGAAGGCGGTGCAACTCGTAGTTTCCGATTTTATTTTGCACAAAAGTCGTATCACGTAGAGTGAATTTTTTGACATTAGGACTGATGGTGTAACGGTACTTACAGTCAGTCAAATGAATGCTTTTTTCAAATGCCATGTTAGTCTCCTATGATTTGATTAAGTTTTTCTGCTAGGGCTTGGAGTTCTTCAGCGGTATTTTTCTCTGATAAACTAATGCGAATGGCTGTTTTTAGCTTGTCAGAATCCTTGCCATAGAGGGCCTGGATGACGTGGCTAGGGTCAACAGTTCCAGCAGTACAAGCAGAACCTGTTGAGACAGCAAAGCCAGCTAGGTCTAACAAGGTTAAGAGAGGGCCGTTTTCCTTATCAGGAAAACTGATGTTGATGACGTGAGGTAGGCTAGGTCCTCCACCATTGATTTCATAAGGAATGGTAAGGGAATCTAGAAAGGCCTGACGAATCGTTTCAACATGCTGGTAATTGTCTTGGTAGTGGTCGCTAGCTTGTTTGTAAGCTGCGGTCATACCTGCAATCCCGACCAGGTTTTCAGTGCTAGCACGGCGTTTTTCTTCTTGCTCACCACCGTGGAGTAGGTTGTCAAAATGCAAATCGTTATGATAGAGCAAGCCGACACCTTTAGGTCCGTGGAATTTATGGGCACTAATAGAGAGAAAATCGGCTCCAAGTTCCTCTGGGTGAATAGGAAGTTTTCCTGCTACCTGAACGGCATCGACGTGGAAGGCAGCTTGGTGATTGGCAAGCAAGTCACCAATTTCCTTAATAGGAAGTAATTGGCCAGTCTCATTATTGGCATACATAACAGAAACCAGAATGGTATCGTCACGTAAGGCATCAGCGATTTGTTGGGCAGTAATGACTTGGTTTTCTGGTTGAATATAGGTTACTTCAAAACCAAAACGCTCTTCCAAGTAGGCCATGGTGTGAAGGACAGAGTGGTGTTCAATAGCAGTTGTAATCAGGTGCTTACCTTTAGCTTGATTGGCTAGGGCGTAACCTTTGATAGCTGTATTGTTTCCTTCAGTCCCACCAGAAGTGAAAATAAGCTTACGAGCAGGGACTCCAAAGTGTTTGGCCATTTCTTCACGGGCTTCACGAAGTTCCTTAGAAGCCTGTCGACCGTAAGCATGGAGGCTGGATGGATTCCCAAAGGTTTCAGTCATGACATGTGTCATAGCTGAAATAGCAGCAGTATTTAAAGGAGTTGTTGCCGCATTGTCCAAATAAACCATAGCTTAGTCCTCGTTTGCAGTGTAAGCAAAGAGTGGGCTAAGTGGTTGACGTTCGAAAATACGAGTAGTAGCGTTAGCGATTAGCTTACTTGCTGAAATGTATTTAACATTTGTAGGAACATTTTCTTTAGTTGCAACTGAATCTGTCACCAAGATTTCTTTAATTGGAGCAGCGTTGAGGACTTCAGCAGCACCTCCTGCAAAGAGACCGTGACTAGCTACTGCATAGATGTCTTTAACGCCACCACGTTCAAGGATTTTAGCAGCTTCAGCAAACGTTTTACCAGTGTTAAGGATATCATCAACCAAGATTGCTGTTTTTCCTTCAACCTCACCGATGATGTAGCCTTCTTCACGTTCTGAATCATCTTGAGCGTAGTCAATGATAGCGATTGGTGCATCAAGGTAGTCCGCCAAGCTACGAGCACGTTTAACACCCGAGTTTTTAGGGCTAACAACGACAACATCACTTCCTGTGAATCCTTTTTTGTTGTAGTATTCAGCAAACAAAGGCATTGTGAAGAGGTTATCTACTGGGATATCGAAGAATCCTTGAACTTGGACAGCGTGAAGGTCAAGCGTCAAGAGACGATTGACACCAGCTTTAACTAGCATATTGGCAATCAATTTAGCAGTGATTGGTTCACGTGACGCAGCGATACGGTCTTGACGTGCATAACCAAAGTAAGGCATAACAACGTTGACAGAGTTAGCACTGGCACGTTTGCAGGCATCAATCATGATGAGCAATTCCCAAAGGTGGTCGTTAACAGGGTTGCTAGTAGATTGGATGATATAGATATCGTCCCCACGAACAGACTCTTCAATGTTGATCATGATTTCACCGTCAGAAAATTGACGTGAAGATACTTTACCAAGTGGCAATCCAGTAGCCTCAGCAATTTTTTCAGCAATTTCTGGGTTTGAGCTGAGCGAGAACAATTTCAATTGTGGGTTTGCTTTTTGATGTACCATGACGATGGTGACTCCTTTAAAAAAATAAGATGCTAAGCCCAGTTAGGGCTATTGTAATAAAACTAAAGATAGTTCTATTTTAGCAAAAAGAAGCAGAAATTTCAGCCTTCAAAGTGTGATATTAGTGAAAAATACCGAACCTTTGTTAGATAAAATTCCTATGTATGCGTTTTTAGAGAAATCTATTACCCTCTGGAGTTCTAAATACTTGTGGTATTTGAAGCTACATGTGTTTAAAATAAAAAACAAGGAGCCAACTCCTTGTCTAAATTTTAGTCTTTGTCTCGTTTGAGGGTAGCTACAAAGCGTGCAACCTTACTCTTGGCATACTTAAAGTCAATGTTATTTTCTTTAAGAAAGGCATCAAAGTCGTCTTTACCTTTCTCAGCATCTGAAACTTCTAGTTCAAGCTCGTAGTCTTTCTTGTCAGCATAGACATTGACATCAAGAGCCATGAGGCCGATGTTGGTCTGGTACTCACGACGAGTTGTGGTCAAATGTCCGAGGATGGTTAGGTCCTCTAGTTTAACCCCACGTTCTAAAAGAATGGATTTGATTTGACAATCAGGAAAGTCCAGCGACTTAGTCAAAGCCTTAGCATCCGCACAATCCATGGTAACGTTGTACTCCATGTTCCCGACTTTTTCAGGGATTTTCAAGGTCAGCTCACCATGAGTGGGAAGTGTCCTAATACGCAAAGACAACTTTTTATTTCTCATGTCACTCTGAGGAGTGTCGATGTAGTAGTTTGTTTGCGTAACAGGTGTCACATGGGAGAAAAGCATCGCTAAACGATTGTACTCGTCTTTGGTGAGTAGAGTCTTGTACTCTATCTCTAAATGGTTCATGTGTGTCCTCCCTTGTGCTTTCAAATGTGGTATAATATAACAGATTGTATTTATTTTATAAAAAACTAAAGCTTTTGACAAGGAGGAGTCCTATCTTGACCATGGATTGGGAAGAATTTCTAGACCCCTATATTCAGGCCGTAGGTGAGCTCAAAATCAAGCTCCGAGGCATTCGTAAACAATTTCGTAAGCAAAATCGTCACTCGCCTATTGAGTTTGTGACGGGACGAGTGAAGTCAGTGGCTTCTATTGAGGAGAAAATCGCCCTTCGTGGCCTTTCGATTGAAAATTTGGCTCAAGATATGCAGGATATCGCTGGTCTCCGAGTCATGGTCCAATTTGTCGATGATGTGGATGAGGTTTTGGCTTTGCTTCGTCATCGTAGTGATATGACTATTGTTTCAGAGCGAGACTATATCAGAAACCGTAAAAATTCGGGTTATCGCTCTTATCATGTTATTATCTCTTATCCCGTTGATACCATAGATGGTCGTAAGGAGATTCTTGCAGAGATTCAGATTAGGACTTTGGCCATGAACTTTTGGGCCACCATTGAACATTCCCTTAATTACAAGTATCAGGGGAATTTTCCTGAGGAGATTAAACTTCGCTTGGAAACTACGGCCCGCATGGCTTATGAGCTTGACGAAGAAATGCGGAAGATACGTGATGATATTAGAGAAGCCCAGTTGCTCTTTGATCCAATTAATAGAACTTTGAAGGATAGTGTAGGAAATAGTGATGACACAGATGAAGACCTCTTCGGATGAGATGAAGGTAGCTATTATTGCCAATGGCAAACCCCAAAGTAGGCGTGTTGCCTCGAAACTTTTTAATGCCTTTCGAGATGATCCTGATTTTTATTTGACCAAGAAAAATCCAGATGTGGTCATCTCAATTGGTGGTGATGGCATGTTGCTATCGGCCTTTCATATGTATGAAAAAGATCTTGCGCGTGTGCGTTTTGTAGGGATTCACACGGGTCATTTAGGCTTTTATACGGATTATTTGGACAGTGAAGTGGATCAATTAATCGAGACGCTTCGAAAAGATAGTGGTGCAAAGATTTCTTACCCTCTTTTGAATGTCAAATTGACCCTGGCTGATGGTCGTTCTTTTACGTCGATTGCCCTCAATGAAGCAGCCATCAAGCGTAATGAGAAAACCATGGCAGCAGATGTTTGCCTTAATGATGTCTTGTTTGAGAGCTTCCGTGGAGATGGGTTGTCAGTGTCGACGCCTACAGGATCAACGGCCTACAATAAATCCTTGGGTGGTGCGGTCCTTCATCCCACTATTGAAGCCTTGCAACTGACAGAGATTGCCAGTCTTAATAATCGTGTGTACCGGACCTTAGGAAGTCCCCTTATTGTGCCCAAGCACGAGAAGATTACCGTTTATCCTACCCGAATGGGAAGCTACACTCTATCCGTTGATAATAAAACCTATACCAACCGTAATGTGAAAAAGGTAGAATTTTCGATTGACCAACGAAAGATTTCTTTTGTTGCTAGTGCTAGCCACACAAGTTTCTGGGAACGCGTACGTGAATCCTTTATTGGAGACATGGAAGAATGAGATATGAGTTTACAGTAGGGCGTTCCTGTCGAGTTAAGACTTTTTTGAAGGAGCATGATATTTCAAAAGGACTTCTGGCCAAGATTAAGTTTGAAGGTGGTCATATTTGGGTCAATGGCGAGGAGCAGTTTGCGACTTATCCTGTCCATGAAGGAGATGTGGTTGCCATTGAAATCCCTGACGAGGCACCGCATGAAACCTTGAAGCCAATTCCTTTTGACTTGGATATCGTCTATGAGGATGATAACTTCTTGGTGATTAATAAACCCTATGGCTATGCTAGTATTCCAAGTGTTAACCACGATAATACCATGGCTAATTTTGTCAAACATCATTTTGTCAGCAATAATTATCCCAACCAGCGTGTGCATATTGTGACACGTTTGGATAAGGATACCTCTGGTCTCATGCTGTTTGCTAAGCATGGTTACGCCCATGCTCGTATGGATAAACAGTTACAACAGAAGTCTATCAAGAAACATTACTATGCCTTGGTTGAAGGTGACACCAAACTTGAGAAGCAGGGAGAAATCATTGCCCCGATTGCGCGTGATGTCGATTCCATTATCACACGTCGAGTCCATAAGTCGGGGAAATATGCCCACACTAGTTATCGTTTGGTAGGTGATTATGGTAGGGTTAAACTGGTTGATATCAATTTGCATACTGGGCGTACTCACCAGATTCGCGTCCACTTTGCCCACTTAGGCCTTCCCCTTTTGGGAGATGATCTTTATGGTGGTTCTCTAGACTATGGTATTGAGCGCCAGGCCTTGCATTGTCACCGTCTTGCATTTGTTGATCCTTTTACCAAAAAAGAGATGGTCCATGCATCTTCCTTGACAGATGATTTTGAAACCGTTATCATGAACTTACAAACTAAAAAAGATTGATTGAGGAATTTTTTTATGCGTAGTCTATTTGGTGAACTTCGTGAACATATTTCAGGGAAAGGTGTTAAGATTGTTTTCCCTGAGGGTAACGACGACCGTGTGGTTCGTGCAGCAGCCCGTTTGAAATTTGAAGGATTGGTTGATCCTATTATTTTGGGAGACCCAGCAGAGGTTCACAAAATCTTGAACGATCTTGGTTTTGCAGACTTTAACTATACAATTATTAATCCTGAAACCTATGAAGATTTCGAGGAAATGAAGGAAAAATTTGTTGAAATCCGTAAAGGGAAAGCGACAATGGAAGATGCGGAAAAGTTGCTTCATGATGTCAACTATTTCGGTGTTATGCTAGTTAAACTTGGTCTTGCTGATGGGATGGTTTCAGGTGCTATTCACTCAACAGCGGATACGGTACGTCCGGCCCTTCAAATTATCAAAACAAAACCTGGTATTTCTCGTACATCAGGTGTCTTCCTTATGAACCGTGAAAATACCGATCATCGCTTGATGTTTGCTGACTGTGCTATCAATATTGAACCAAATGCTCAAGAATTGGCAGAAATTGCAATTAATACTGCTGAAACAGCTAAAGTTTTTGGTATTGATCCTAAAGTGGCCATGCTTAGCTTCTCAACAAAAGGTTCTGCTAAATCGCCAAAAGTTGACAGGGTTGTTCAAGCAACAAATATTGCTAAAGAAATGCGTCCTGACTTGGCTATTGATGGGGAGTTGCAGTTCGATGCAGCATTTGTTCCAGCAACAGCAGCTATTAAGGCTCCAGATAGTGACGTAGCAGGACATGCTAATGTCTTTGTCTTCCCTGGCTTGCAGGCTGGTAATATCGGCTATAAGATTGCCCAACGTTTGGGAATGTTCGAAGCTATCGGACCAATCTTACAAGGTCTTAATAAACCAGTAAACGATCTTTCTCGTGGTGCTAGTGCTGAAGATATTTACAATTTGGCGATTATCACAGCTGCTCAAGCTCTTAATGGCTAATTTTAACTTAGAAACAGAGGTTTAACCAAGGGGTTAGGCCTTTTTGTTTTATGCATGACTGGTGATTAAAAATAAATCGATTAAAGTAGCTAGAAATCCAGGAAATACAATGGACTGTTGAGTTTGCCGTGTTTCATTATGTACTTTGCTTGTGCAAAATATTCTGATAGTGACTGTTTTTCTTGATTATTTATGCTATAATGAAAGAGTAAAATTTTATTTTTTGGAGAAATCTTATGAAAAAAAGCAAATGGTTAGCCCTTGCGGGTGTCGCCCTTCTAAGTGTTGGTGCCTTAGCGGCTTGTTCTTCTAAGTCAAGTACTAGTGGAACGACTTATAGTTATATTTATAACTCAGATCCAGAATCCTTGGATTATATTACATCAAATACTGGACCAACTAAGACTGCTGTAACTAATGGTGTAGATGGTCTTATGGAAGCTGATAAATATGGGAACCTTGTTCCTTCAGTAGCTGAAGATTGGTCTGTGTCTCAAGATGGTTTGACTTATACTTATAAAATCCGTAAGGGTGTTAAATGGTATACTTCAGATGGTGAAGAGTATGCTGATGTGACTGCTAAGGACTTTGTGACTGGTCTTAAGCATGCGGCTGATGCCAAAGCTGGAGCCCTCTATTTGGTACAAGATTCTATTGCTGGATTGTCTGACTACCTTTCTGGTGCCAATAAAGATTTCTCAAATGTTGGCGTTAAAGCAATCGACGATTACACTCTGCAATACACACTTAAAAAACCGGAACCATACTGGAACTCTAAGACAACCTATGGTTTGCTCTTCCCAGTTAACGAAGACTTTCTTAAGAACAAAGGGAAAGATTTTGGTAAGTCAACGGACCCAACCTCTATCCTCTATAACGGTCCTTTCCTTCTTAAATCTTTGACAGCTAAATCATCTATCGAGTTGACTAAGAATGAGAATTATTGGGATAAGAAAAACGTGCATTTTGACTCTATCAAATTGTCATATTATGATGGATCGGATCAAGAATCACAAGAACGTAGTTTCTCTGACGGCGGTCTCAGCATTGCACGTGTCTACCCAACGAGTTCTAACTATTCTTCTGTAGAGAAGAAATATAAAGATAACATTTATTACACTGCACCAGGTGCGTCTACATCAGCCATTGGTGTTAATATCGACCGCCAAAGCTATAAATTCTCAGCCAAGAAGACGGATGCTGAAAAGACATCAACTAAGAAGGCTCTTCTAAACAAAGACTTCCGTCAATCAATCAACTTCGCAATTGATCGTACGGCTTATCAATCACAAATGAATGGTAAAGATGGTGCAGCTCTAGCTCTTCGTAACCTTTTTGTTCCTTCTGATTTTGTCAGTGCAGGTGATAAGACCTTTGGAGATCTTGTAACAGAGAAAATGTCCTCTTATGGTGATGAATGGTCAGGTGTCAACTTTACTGATGGTCAAGATGGCCTCTACAATGCTGAAAAAGCTAAGACTGAGTTTGCCAAAGCTAAGGAAACTCTCCAAGCAGATGGTGTTCAATTCCCAATTCACTTGGACCTTCCTGTTGACCAAAGTTCTAAAATCAATGTTGCTCAGGCCCAATCTTTGAAACAAACCATTGAGCAATCATTGGGTAGCGATAATGTGGTTATCGATGTTAACCAATTATCATCTGATGACATACAAAATGCAACCCTTAACGCGGCTAATGCAGCGGCAGAAGACTGGGATATTTCAAACGGTGTCATTTGGGGTCCAGACTATCAAGACCCATCAACTTACCTTGATATCTTTAAGACAACTTCAAGTGAAAATACCAAGACTTTCATGGGGTATGATGATCCAAACAATGCTGCCGCAGCTCAAGTAGGTCTTAAAGATTATGACGCCTTGCTTGATTCAGCAGCTTCAGAAACAACAGACCTCAACGCTCGTTACGACCGTTATGCTCAAGCCCAAGCTTGGTTGGAAGATAGCTCTCTTGTCATTCCATTGACTGTTGGTAACGGTGCAGCACCAGTTATCTCACGTTTGACACCATTTACGGGTGCTAGCATGCAGGTGGGTGATAAGAACTCATCAGACTACTTCAAATATGTGAAACCACAGGAAAAAGTAGTTACTAAGAAAGAATATGAACAAAGTCGTGAAAAATGGCTTAAAGAAAAGAAAGCATCTAACGAAAAAGCTCAAAATGATCTTGAGAAACACGTTAAATAATAATCTTGAGGAAAAGGCAGTTTGCCTTTTCCTTTTGTCAAAAAAGGGCTAATTCCTAGTGTTCATAAGGGGTATAATTGTGAGAAAGCCAGCATAAGACAAAATATTCTGAAAATTGTACTCATCTTATTTTTTATGGTATAATGTAGGCATATAAAAAAAGATTTTTTGGAGAATGCTTATGAAAAAAAGTAAATGGTTGGCCCTTGCGGGTGTTTCCCTCCTAAGTGTTGGGGTTTTAGTGGCTTGTTCATCAAAATCAAACACTTCAAGCAATACTTATAACTATGTTTATACTGCTGATCCTGAAACATTGGACTACCTTATTTCCAATAAAGGTTCAACGACTGATGCTGTGACAAATGGTGTCGATGGCCTTTTGGAAAATGATAAATATGGTAACTTGGTACCTTCTATTGCCAAGGACTGGACTGTTTCAGCTGATGGTTTGACTTATACTTACAAACTTCGTAAGGGAGTTAAATGGTACACTTCAGATGGTGAAGAGTATGCAGAAGTAACAGCTAAAGACTTCGTAACAGGTCTTAAGCATGCTGCTGATAAAAAGACAGAGTCAATTTACTTGGCAAAAGATTCTGTAGTAGGTCTTGCTGATTATTTCAATGGTACTGATAAAGACTTCTCTAAAGTTGGCGTTAAAGCTCTTGATGATTACACTCTTCAGTACACACTTAAACAACCAGAACCTTACTGGAATTCTAAGATGACTTATTCTCTCTTCTGGCCTGTAAATGAAGAGTTTCTTAAGTCAAAAGGGGATAGCTTTGGTAAATCAACAGATCCATCATCTATCCTTTATAATGGTCCATATATCCTTAAGTCATTGACAGCTAAATCATCTATCGAGTTGGCTAAAAATGAAAACTATTGGGATAAGAAAAATGTTCACTTTGACGGCGTTAAACTATCTTTCTACGACGCTTCTGACCAAGAATCGCTTGTCCGTAATTTCACTGACGGAGCTTATAGTCAAGCACGTCTATATCCAACAAGCTCAAACTTTGATTCAGTAGAAAAACAATATAAAGATAATATCTTCTATACACAACCTTCTGCAGATGTTCTTGGTGCTGGTGTTAACATTGACCGTCAGTCTTACAACCATACATCTAAGAAGACAGATGCTGAGAAGGACTCAACTAAGAAGGCTCTTCTTAACAAGGACTTCCGTCAATCAGTTAACTTCGCTATTGACCGTACAGCTTATTCAGCACAACTTAATGGTAAGAAGGGTGCGGCCCTTGCGATTCGTAACCTACTCGTAAAACCTGACTTCGTTTATGCTGGTGACAAGTCATTTGGCGATTTGGTAACTGAAAAGATGGCTTCATATGGTGATGAGTGGTCAGGTGTCAACCTTAAAGACAGTCAAGATGGTATCTTCAACGCTGATAAGGCTAAGACTGAATTTAATAAGGCCAAGGAAGCCCTTCAAGCAGATGGTGTTCAATTCCCAATTCACTTGGACCTTCCTGTTGACCAAGCGGCTAAAACAACGGTTGCACGTGCACAATCTTTGAAACAATCTGTTGAAAAGACACTTGGCAAAGAAAATGTCGTGGTAGATATTCATCAAATGTCTCAAGATGATCTTCTAAATAGCACATTGTATGCAGCTAACGCAGCAGCAGAAGACTGGGATATCAATATTTCAGTTGCTTGGGCGCCTGACTACGAAGACCCATCAACATTCCTTGATATCTTCAAGACAACAGCTAGTGAGAACACAAAAACTTACATGGGATTTGACGATCCTAATAATGCAGCAGCAGCTCAAGTAGGTCTTAAAGACTTTGATGCTTTGGTTGATAATGCAGCTAAGGAAACAAGCGACCTCAACGTACGTTATGAACGTTATGCAGAGGCACAAGCCTGGTTGGAAGATAGCTCACTCTTCATGCCACTTATGGTTAACAAGGGCGCTGCTCCAATGGTAGCTCGTTTGACACCATTCTCAGGTGCTTACTCTCAAGTAGGACCTAAGGGTTCTGACAGATACTTCAAGTACCTTGAACCTCAAAAAGATGTTGTCACTAAGAAAAACTATGATAAAGCTCGCGAAAGCTGGCTTAAAGAAAAGTCTAAGTCCAACGAAAAAGCTCAAAAAGACCTTGAGAAACACGTTAAATAAAAGGACGATGGAACTTTCTCATTAGATTGGGAAAGTTCTTTTGGAATTAAAGGAAGAGACATGAAAAAATATATTTTATTGAGAACCCTCCGTTCTCTATTGTCAATATTTGTCGTGACGGCCTTGACCTACACGATTATCTATACCATGGTGCCGAGGCGTCTGATTTTCAGACAGGACCCTAACTACAACAAGATTGCTAAGACAGCTGATTCTAAGGCTAACTATGAAAATACAATCTATGAACGTATGGGTTATATTGATTACTATGACACCAAGGAGTTGCAGGAGAAAGCTAGCTCCCTTGATAAGTCAGTAACCACTAAGCCAACAAAAGAAAATAAGGCTATCTACCAAAAATATGTGGATAGTTTAGGACGTGGCTGGCGTTTACATCAGTTCAAGCAAAGCAAACAATTCTATGCGACACGTGATGTGCCAGTACTTGAACGTGTGTTTGGCTTCTATACGCACCTCTTTGAATTTGACAATACTGGATGGGTTAAAGATAAAACAAATCCAAACTTGAAGCGTTATATCCGTATTGAAAATGACCCAGCTATCGGTTGGTCAGTTGTTGGTTCAGGGACTAAGCATAAATACTTGCTTTACTTTAACGGTCAGTTCCCATTTGTTCACCAAAACTTTGTTAAGATGAACCTTGGTACATCTTACCCAACTTATGCTGAGCAAGGTGTTCTTGATGTTATTACCCAAGGTCAAGGACAAACACAAAGTTCTGAGGTCAACTTCCCTACTGGTAAGAAGGTATCTTCAGTAGATATCTACTCTCGTACTTATAAATCACCAAGTCAGGCTGATGCTAGAGATCGTTCTTACTATGGAAATGACCCATACACAGCGACCAAGAGTCGCTACCAATACCCATCAATGGTGACAAGTTCTGCCATTGCAGGTTTGATTGGTTTGGTCTTGTCTTATGCTTTGGCAATTCCATTGGGATCATACATGGCACGCTTTAAAAATAGCCTCTTTGATAGTGTATCAACAGGTGTCTTGACTTTCTTGCTTTCACTACCAACCATCGCCTTGGTTTATATCATTCGTTTGATTGGTTCTGAGATTGGTCTTCCAGATTCCTTCCCTATCTTGGGTGCGGGTGACTGGCGTTCATACGTCTTGCCATCTGTTATTCTCGGTCTCTTGTCAACACCAGGTCTTGCGATTTGGATTCGTCGTTACATGATTGACTTGCAATCACAAGACTTCGTTCGTTTTGCACGTGCCAAAGGTTTGTCAGAACAAGAAATTTCGAACAAACACATTTTCAAGAATGCTATGGTTTCCTTGATTTCAGGAGTTCCAGCATCTATTGTTGGAGTTATCACAGGTGCAACCTTGACAGAAACAATCTTCGCTTTCCCTGGTATGGGTAAAATGTTGATTGACTCTGTCCGTGCTTCAAATAACGCTATGGTTGTGGGTCTTGTATTTATTTTCACAGCCCTCACCATCTTCTCATTGCTTGTGGGTGATATCCTTATGACTATTATTGACCCACGTATCAAATTGACATCTAAAGGAGGTAAATAATGGCTTCAATTGATAAAAGTAAGTTCCAATTTGTAAAGCGCGATGATTTTGCCTCTGAAACAATTGATGCACCAGCCTATTCTTACTGGAAATCGGTGATGCGTCAGTTCTTCAAGAAGAAATCAACAGTAGTAATGTTGGGTATCTTGATTGCCATCGTTTTGATGAGTTTCATCTATCCAATGTTCTCTAAATTTGACTTCAATGATGTCTCAAAAGTAAATGATTTCAGTTTGCGTTATGTACATCCAAACGCTCAATACTGGTTCGGTACAGACAGTAATGGTAAGTCCCTCTTTGATAGTGTTTGGTTTGGAGCTCGTAATTCTATCCTTATTGCTGTTATCGCTACCTTCCTTAATGTTGTCATTGGTTTGCTTGTAGGTGCTGTTTGGGGGATTTCTAAGACCTTCGATATGATTATGATGGAAATCTACAACATCATCTCAAATATTCCTGCCCTCCTTGTAGTTATCGTCTTGACTTACTCATTGGGTGCTGGTTTCTGGAATATGATCTTTGCCATGACTGTCACAGGTTGGATTGGTATTGCTTATACCATTCGTATTCAAATCATGCGTTACCGTGATTTGGAGTACAA
Source organism: Streptococcus sp. CCH8-H5 (assembly GCF_001556505.1). NCBI lineage: Bacteria > Bacillati > Bacillota > Bacilli > Lactobacillales > Streptococcaceae > Streptococcus > Streptococcus sp. CCH8-H5. The sequence continues at coordinate 305,947 of NZ_LSIZ01000032.1, forward strand.
CTTGGCTTCTCGTACACTGGGAACGCCAACTGCTAAGATTGTGGTTAAAAATATCATGCCACAACTTGTGTCAGTTATCGTAACTATGGCTAGTCAGCTTTTGCCAGGATTTATCTCTTACGAAGCCTTCCTTTCATACTTTGGTTTGGGGCTTCCCGTTACGACGCCTAGTCTTGGTCGTTTGATTTCAGACTATGCACAGAACGTTACAGTCAATGCTTATCTCTTCTGGATTCCATTGACTACCTTGATTCTCGTTTCCCTTGCTCTCTTTATTGTCGGTCAAAACTTGGCGGATGCCAGCGACCCACGTACGCATAGATAGGAGTCCAATATGACAGAAAATAAAAATGTAATATTATCGGCTCGCGATATCGTCGTGGAATTTGACGTTCGTGACCGTGTTTTGACAGCCATTCGAGGAGTTTCCCTTGATTTGGTTGAAGGTGAAGTTTTAGCCTTGGTTGGTGAGTCTGGTTCAGGTAAATCAGTATTGACTAAGACTTTCACAGGGATGCTTGAAGAAAATGGTCGTGTAGCTAGCGGTTCGATTGATTATCGTGGCCAAGATTTGACCAAACTTAAGAGTCACCAAGATTGGGCACCTATTCGTGGGGCTAAGATTGCGACTATCTTCCAAGATCCTATGACCAGTCTTGACCCAATTAAGACTATCGGTAGCCAAATTGTTGAAGTCATTGTCAAGCACCAAGGAAAATCAGCCAAAGAAGCTAAAAAAATGGCCATTGACTACATGGACAAGGTTGGTATTCCTGATGCTGAAAAACGTTTCAATGAGTATCCTTTCCAATACTCTGGTGGGATGCGTCAACGTATCGTTATTGCCATTGCCTTGGCTTGTCATCCGGATGTCCTTATCTGTGACGAACCAACAACTGCCCTTGATGTGACCATTCAAGCTCAAATCATCGACCTCTTGAAATCACTCAAAGAGGAGTACGGTTTCTCAGTGATTTTCATTACCCATGACCTTGGTGTGGTAGCAAGTATCGCTGATAAGGTTGCTGTTATGTATGCTGGTGAAATCATTGAATACGCAACTGTTGAGGAAATTTTCTATGAGCCTTGTCATCCATACACGTGGAGCTTGCTTTCAAGCTTGCCACAGTTGGCTGATGATAAGGGTGAGCTTTTCTCAATTCCAGGGACACCACCATCACTTTATACACCGGTTGTTGGGGATGCCTTTGCCTTGCGTTCAGACTATGCTATGCAGATTGACTTCGAGGAAAAAGCACCACAATTCCAAGTTTCAGATACTCACTGGGCTAAGACCTGGCTCTTACATGAGGATGCACCAAAAGTTGAAAAACCTGCGGTTATCCAAAATCTACATGAAAAAATCCGTGCTAATATGGGATTTGCACATTTAGGAGATGAGGAGGAAGGCAATGCCTGAGAAGTTAGTTGAAGTAAAAGATGTGGAGATTTCCTTCGGTGAAGGAAGCAAGAAATTCGTTGCTGTCCACAATGCTAATTTTTTCATCAACAAGGGTGAAACCTTTTCCCTCGTTGGTGAGTCTGGTAGTGGTAAAACCACTATCGGGCGTGCCATTATTGGTCTAAATGATACAAGTAATGGTGAGATTATTTTTGACGGTAAGAAAATCAATGGACACTTGTCTCACTCTGAGAAAAACGACCTTATCCGTCGTATCCAGATGATTTTCCAAGACCCTGCGGCTAGTTTGAATGAACGTGCAACAGTTGATTATATCTTGTCTGAGGGTTTGCATAACTTCCATCTCTATAAGGATGAGGAAGATCGTAAAGCTAAAATCAAGGAAATCATCAAAGAAGTGGGACTTCTTGAGGAGCACTTGACACGTTACCCTCACGAATTTTCTGGGGGACAACGTCAACGTATTGGGATTGCACGTTCCTTGGTCATGCAGCCTGATTTGGTTATCGCTGACGAACCCATCTCAGCCCTTGATGTGTCAGTTCGTGCCCAAGTTTTGAACTTGCTTAAGAAATTCCAAAAAGAGTTGGGATTGACCTACCTCTTTATCGCTCATGACTTGTCAGTGGTCCGTTTCATTTCTGACCGTATCGCTGTTATCTATAAGGGGACAATCGTGGAAGTTGCTGAGACAGAAGAACTCTACAACAATCCTATCCACCCTTACACCAAGTCACTCTTGTCTGCTGTTCCTATTCCAGACCCAATCTTGGAACGTAAGAAAGTCTTGAAGGTTTATGATCCAAACCAACACGACTATTCGGTTGATAAACCAGAAATGGTTGAAGTACGTCCAGGACACTTCGTTTGGGGTAACAAGGCCGAAATCGAGACTTATCGTAAAGAACAAAGTAAATAAGTCTTTTCAATGCAAAAAAAAAATCGTGTTCCAGAAGGAACACGGTTTTTCTTTAGTCTAAATTTAAGCGTTTGGTCATGATATAGTAGGTACCAAAGTAACTTGCTGCGATGAGAATGAGAGATTGAACTAGACTAATGATATATGACGAGTTATTAATTGCAGTATATGTTGCATCTCCGGTCAAGGCTGCACCGAGTCCAAAGAAGAAACCAATAAAGAATAGGATAGCTTGAATGGCGAAAAAGGCGACAAATCCCATAAGAACTTTGTTAGTGTTGAAGAGATTTCCGATACTAATACAGAGGTAATAGAAAAGGATACCAGCAATCATTGACAAGATTGTAGAAGGGATGAAGAGGTAGAAAGCGCCTATCTCTTTTAGGATCTGGCCAAAGTAGCTGGTAGCTAGTAGGATATCTTTCATATCAAGGCAGAAAGCAGCTATAATTCCAATCGAAAGGAGTATAACGAGTGATGAAATGATATCTAAAATAAAGGCTACCAAGAGTTTAGATAAAATCAATTGGTGGGCAGAAACTGGGAGCGTATTGGTTAGATAACCTTCTCTCCCAAAGACAGTCTTTGCAAAGCGTCTGACAATGAGGACTATTGTCGCTATATAAATGGTTCCCCATACGATAATGGTAGCAAAAACCATCAGTGTGAAGAAAGCAAAGAAGAGTAGACTAGGTTCTTGGTGGCTCTGTTCAGTTACAAAAATAGATTTTCGAAGCATTAAACCCAAGGGGATAGAGAGTAGGATGGCAATACCATAGATGCCAAGATACCATTTACGGACCGATTGTAATTCATATTTAACTAATTTCCAAAACATGCTCATACCTCCTAGTTGTGGAACATCTCTCTAAAGAGTTTGTCGATAGATTTGCCATGGGCTTGACGGATATTATCAGCATCACCCTGAAGTTCAATCTGACCGTATTTTAAGAAGACAACTTCATCTAGGACGGATTCAATATCTGCAATCAAATGGGTTGAAATGATAACAGAAGCATCTTCAGAGTATTGGTTGATGATGGTTTTAAGAATGTAGTCACGTGACGCAGGATCGACTCCACCGATAGGTTCATCGAGGAGATAGAGTTTAGCTTCACGACTCATAACCAAAATCAACTGAACTTTTTCTTTGTTACCTTTTGAGAGGTCCTTAAGGCGCAAATCAGGCTGGAGCTTTAAATCCTGCAAGAGTTGCAAGGCAAGAGGATAACGGAAGTCAGCATAGAAATCTTGGAAGAAATCCAAGTAGTACTGTATTGTCTTACTTTCATCTAAATAGGTTGTGTCAGGCAAATAAGCCACTTGTGCCTTAGTGATAGGTGACGGCTGAAATCCATTAATAGTTGCTAAACCTGAAGTCGGTTGAAGGAGGCCGTTCAAAATTTTGATGAGAGTGGTTTTACCACTACCGTTTGGTCCTAAGAGACCAATGATTTTACCAGACGGGATGGACATGGTCACATCTCTAAGGGCTGGAATACCACTATAGGTCTTGGTGAGATTTGTTAGAGTTACAATATCAGTCATTGGTCTATAAGTCCTTTCCTGTTTGTTCGATGTAGTCAGTGATGATGGTCTTGATTTCAGGTGAGCTAAAACCAATGGCTGTCATCTCAGTGACAAAGTTTTTCATGAGACTTTGGGCAATCTCGTGTCGTTTTTGATCAATGAGTTTCTCATCTTCGGTAACAAAGCGACCAGAGGTACGGGCAGAGTAGACCAACCCCTCTTTTTCAAGTTCTTGGAAGGCTCTTTGTACAGTGTTAGGATTGACCCCAGCTTCCTGAGCAAATTCTCTAACGGGTAGGAGTTGTTGTCCCATACTCAATTCCTTGGAAGTTATCTTCAGTTTGACGCGATAGGCGATTTGGAGATAAATTGGCGATTTTTCATCAAATGTCCAAGCCATAAGAGACTCCTTTCTAAAAGTATAACAGTATTATTTTTGTACTATCATAATGATACAACTAAAATACTGAATTTGCAAGTAAAATGCCATATTTTCTCTAATTTCTCTGGCTTTTCCCAAACTTATATTCCTATTTTTGGTACAATAGGGGTAAGTATATTCGACCTGAAGGGAGATTATTTTGAAAATTTTAGCAACAGATATGGATGGTACCTTTCTAGACCATCTTGGTGCCTATGATAAGGCACGTTTGGAAAACCTTTTGGATGCGTGTGAAGCTAAAGATTACGTTTTTACAGTAGCTTCTGGCCGAGCTCTCTTGGCCTTGGAGGAGCTTTTTGATGGTTTTGTGAACCGCATTGCTATTATTGCGGAGAATGGGGCCTTGGTTCAGTACAAGGGCGAAGTCCTGTTTGAGTCCAAGCTAGAACCTAAAGATTATTTAGAAATTGCAGACACGACTTTAGCCTTGCCAACTTGTGAAGGGGTTCTCTTGTCTGGACGTCGAGGTGCCTATGCACCAAACGATGCAGATCCAGCCTATCTTAAGGCCATGGAACGTTACTATGAAAATGTCATGGTAACAGACCTTGAAGCGGTCACAGATGATATTTTCAAGGTAACTGCCAAGTTCCAAGGGGATACCATTATGGAACGTGGTGACTACCTCAACACGATTTTTGAGGATATGACAGCTGTGACAACTGGCTTTGATTCTATGGATATTATCCTTAAAGGTGTGGACAAGGGCTTTGGTCTTTACCATCTTTGTCAAGAGTTGGGGCGTCAAGCTTCAGATGTTGTAGCCTTTGGTGATAATCTCAATGATATGGAGATGTTGACCTTTGCTGGGCATGCGGTTGCTACGGAAAATGCCCGCGATGAGATTAAGGCAGTGGCTGACGAAGTGATTGGTCACCATAATGATGGTGCAGTCTTTGACTTCATGGAAGGATTGGTAGGTTCGGATGTCTGAGATTAAATTGTTGGCCTTGGACCTAGATGGGACCCTCTTTACTAAGGATAAGCAAGTAACAGCTGAAAATAGAGCTGCTCTTAAGGCGGCAGAAGCTAAGGGGGGTCATGTGGTCATTACGACTGGTCGTCCTCTGCCAGCTATTACTCATATCTTGGAAGATTTGGGCTTGTTGGATGATAAGCACTATAGTGTGACCTTCAATGGTGGCTTGGTTCAGCGTAATAATGGGGATATCCTCATAAAGAAAGAGATGAGTCGAGAAGATTTAAAGCAGATTTATGCTGTTTTTGAGCCTCTGGAGCTCCCGATGGATGTTATCAGTGATGGCATTGTCTATGGTGTGCCAAGTAAAGGCAATCATTCTCTCTATCGTCAGGCTAATCCTACCTTGACCTTCGTTGATGTGGAGAGTATTGATGACATTCCTGAAAATATCGTCTATAATAAAGTAGTTACGGTCTGTGAAGAAGCGTTTTTGGATGCTCAAATTCAAAAAATACCTGACCAGTTATACCAAGCGTTTGAGGTCTTTAAGTCTCGTGAAATTATCCTAGAGGTCATGCCTAAAGGTGTTCATAAGGCTGTAGGTTTGAGACTCTTGACTGATTACCTTGCTCTGGATAAAAGTCAGGTCATGGCTATGGGAGACGAGGAAAACGACTTGACAATGCTGGAGTGGGCTGGTTTTGGCGTGGCTATGGCGAATGCTGTTCCCAAGGTCAAGGCTGTTGCTAAGGCAGTAACGACAAAAACTAATGAGGAATCTGGAGTGGCTGAGGCCATCCACAAATATATTCTAGAGAAATAAGGAGAACCAAATGGGTCTATTTGATCGATTATTTGGACAAGAGGAAAACCAGTCACAGAAAACTGTAGCAAATCAGGAAATTTCAGAAACTGAGGCTCTTGATAATCAAGACTTGTCGACAAGTGAAGGGATAAGCGAGAGTCAAACAGAACAGCTCAGTGAGTCAGAGACTCAAGTAGAAGAGATTTCATCCACAGAATCTGTTGAATCAAGTGATTCTACTGTGACAGAAGGAAGTGAAGTAGCGTCTTCTGACGAAGAACTTTCTGTTGATAATCAGGCTTCAAGCGAAGCAGAAGGTGTTTCAGAGTCAGAAGAAAGTCAAGTTGCTGTGGATAACCACTTTGCGGATGTCATGGCTGATTACTATGCTAAGAAGGCTCAAGTAGCTGCTGCTGCAGAAAAAGGTGAAACTGTCACTTTTGAAGCCGTTCAAACCCGTAAAGTTGAGGAAAAACCTGAAGAAGTTCAGGCTTCAAAAACTGAAACAGAACAAGAGAAATATAACCGTACCCTCAAGAAGACGCGTACTGGTTTTGCTGCTCGCCTGAATGAATTCTTTGCGAATTTCCGTCGTGTTGATGAGGAGTTCTTCGAAGAATTGGAAGAAATGCTGATTCTTTCTGACGTTGGTGTTAATGTTGCAACGCAATTAACGGAAGACTTGCGCTACGAAGCTCGGCTTGAGAATGTCAAAAAGACTGAGGACTTGCAACGCTTGATTATTGAAAAACTTGTGGATATCTACGAGAAGGATGATGTCTACAAGGAGCAGATTAATTTCCAAGATGGTTTGACAGTCATGCTTTTTGTTGGTGTCAACGGTGTTGGTAAGACAACGTCTATCGGTAAGTTGGCACATAAATACAAAGAAGCAGGCAAAAAAGTTATGCTTGTTGCTGCCGATACCTTCCGTGCGGGAGCTGTCGCTCAGTTGGTTGAGTGGGGGCGTCGTGTTGATGTGCCAGTAGTGACTGGTGCTGAGAAGGCTGACCCAGCTTCAGTGGTCTTTGACGGTATGGAAAAGGCTCTTGCTGAGGGAGTTGACGTCCTTATGATTGATACTGCGGGTCGTTTGCAAAATAAAGACAATCTTATGGCAGAGCTTGAAAAGATTGGTCGTATTATCAAACGTGTGGTTCCAGAAGCACCTCATGAAACCCTCTTGGCCTTGGATGCCTCAACAGGTCAAAATGCCCTTAGTCAGGCTAAGGAATTTTCAAAAATTACACCTCTTACAGGTCTTGTCTTGACTAAGTTGGATGGTAGTGCCAAGGGTGGGGTGGTTCTAGCCATTCGCCAAGAGTTGGATATTCCAGTTAAGTTAATTGGTTTTGGTGAGAAAATTGATGATATTGGTGAGTTCCATTCAGAAGAATTCATGCAAGGTCTCTTGACTGGTTTGGTTTAAAAGAGTATTTAAAAAAGAGTGAGTACTGAGAAAAGGAATTCACTCTTTTTAATGGTGTCCTCACCTTGAAAAAAGTCGCTTTTATTGGTAAAATAGTAAGGAAAAACGCATGCTCTGAAAAGTGAGCTGTAACTTAATCACTGAACAACCCCTAAGCCAAAAAAAGAGATGATTGTTTTCTCTTTTTTAAGGTGAGTCATAAGAAGATTTTTAATCTTAGTTTAAGGAGAAGACATGTCTGAACGTGGACTTTTGATTGTTTTTTCAGGGCCTTCTGGTGTCGGAAAAGGAACTGTTCGTCAGGAGATTTTTTCAACACCTGACCACAAATTTGAATACTCAGTATCAATGACCACACGTGCTCAACGTCCTGGTGAAGTTGATGGAAAGGATTATTTCTTCCGTTCGCGTGAGGAATTTGAAGAGCTTATTCGTAATGGTCAAATGTTGGAATATGCTGAGTATGTGGGTAACTACTACGGAACACCTTTGACTTATGTTAATGAAACCTTGGATAAAGGTATTGATGTTTTCCTTGAAATCGAGGTTCAAGGTGCCCTTCAGGTTAAGAAAAAGGTCCCAGATGCTGTCTTCATCTTTTTGACACCACCGGATTTGAACGAGCTTCAAGAACGTTTGGTTGGTCGTGGGACAGATTCTGAGGAAGTTATTGCTCAACGTATCGAGCGTGCGCGTGAAGAAATTGCTCTTATGAGCGAATACGATTATGCCATTGTTAATGACGAAGTGCCTTTGGCTGCTGAGCGTGTCAAACGTGTTATTGAAGCAGAACACTTCCGAGTTGACCGTGTGATTGGTCGCTATCGTAATATGATTTCAGAAAAGAAATTATCAGATAAATAAATTAGAAATAGGTATAGAATTATGATGTTGAAACCCTCTATTGACAAACTTTTGGATAAAGTGCCTTCAAAATATTCATTGGTTATTTTGCAAGCCAAACGTGCCCATGAATTAGCCGCTGGTGCTGAACCAACTCAAGAGTTTACGTCAGTAAAACCAACCCTTCAAGCCCTTGAAGAGATTGAATCTGGTAATGTGACTATCCACCCAGATCCAGAATCTAAACGTGAATTGGCACGTTTGAAAGTGATTCAAGCACGTCTTGCTGCTGAGGAAGAAGAACGTAAAATCAAAGAACAAATCGCTAAAGAAAAAGAAGAAGGCGATAAAATCTAAAATCAAAGTCTTGCTTTGGTTTATGAGGAGAGGGGAGCTGAGGCATAGTGTCTCAGCTTCCTTCTTTATGACGATAATAGGCAGCTCATATTTTCTTGAGCTTGGAAGATACTGGTCTTAAGGAAGTGACAGGAGGAAATTTATGGTTTTAGTAGCACATATTATTGTCGACGTTCCTCTGATGCAGACGGACAGACCTTATAGTTACCTGGTACCGGAAGCCATGCAAGAACAAATCGCCATCGGTATGCGGGTTCATGTGCCTTTTGGTAAAGGAAATCGTTTACTTCAAGGTTTTATTATTGGCTTGGAAGAGCAGGAAAATTTAAGAGATTTTCCTGAACTAAAACCCATCGCTGAGCTTTTAGATTATGAGCCAGTGCTTAATCAGGAACAGCTGGATTTGGCTGATCAGATGCGACATACGGTCTTTTCTTATAAGATTTCCATCTTGAAGTCAATGCTACCTGGTCTCCTTAATTCGCAGTACGATAAGGTTATCATGGCAACTGATAAACTGGGTGAAGAGGAAAAAGAGACTCTCCTTCAAGGGCAGAATCATATTCTTTTCTCGCAGTTGTCAGAGGTACAACGTCAAGCCATTCCTCGTCTGGTCCAGTCTGGGCGTGTAACGGTTGATTACCTGGCTAAAGATAAGCAGAATATCAAGACTGAGAAGCACTATAGTGTTCAAAAGGGTATTCTCGAGACTTTGGCTATTTCGCAAAGGGCTAAGAAACGATTGGAGTTGCGAGACTTCTTGCTAGAAAAGAGTGGGTCTGGAAAGTTGACGGATCTCCACAAGCTTTTTTCACGAGATGTGGTTAAGTTTTTCATTGATGCTGGTGCCTTGGTCATCACCGAAGTTGAGGTCAATCGTGCCGATAGCTACTTTGAAAAGGTAGAGAAGACGGAATTCCTCGAGCTCAATGCTCAACAGGCACATGCTGTTGAAAAAATGACGCACCAAATTGGACAAGGTGGCAAACCTTTCTTATTGGAAGGAGTGACGGGATCAGGTAAGACCGAGGTCTACCTGCATCTTATCGAGAGGACCCTGGCTATGGAAAAAACCGCCATTGTCTTGGTGCCAGAGATTTCCCTAACACCTCAAATGACCAATCGTTTCATTTCACGTTTTGGGGACTTGGTGGCGATTATGCATTCAGGCTTGTCAGACGGTGAGAAATTTGACGAGTGGCGTAAGGTTAAATCTGGTCAGGCTAAGGTTGTGGTGGGAGCGCGTTCGGCTATCTTTGCTCCTTTGGACAATATCGGAGCTATCATTATCGATGAGGAACATGAGGCGACCTATAAGCAGGAATCCAATCCTCGCTATCATGCTAGAGATGTTGCCTTGCTTAGGGCTAAGAGTCATGGAGCTGTGCTTGTCCTTGGGTCAGCAACACCCTCTATTGAGACACGGGCGAGAGCTCAGAAAGGGGTTTACCATTTTCTTGAGTTGACACAAAGGGCTAATCCTAATGCTAAAATTCCTCAGGTGGAAGTGGTGGACTTCAAGGATTTTGTGGGCCGTCAAGAGGCGAGTGATTTTACACCACCTCTTTTGAAAAAAATCAGGGAACGTTTGGCACGTAAGGAACAAGTCGTATTGATGTTGAATCGTCGTGGGTATTCTTCTTTTGTCATGTGTCGTGACTGTGGCTATGTGGATGATTGTCCAAATTGTGATATTTCACTGACCTTGCACATGGATACCAAGACCATGAATTGCCACTATTGTGATTTTCAAAAAGCAATACCACATGTCTGTCCTAACTGTCAGAGTCGTCAGATTCGCTATTATGGGACTGGGACACAGAAGGCTTATGACCAGTTAACGGAACTTTTGCCAGAAGCCAGAGTGATTCGTATGGATGTTGATACGACACGTAAGAAAGGTGCTCACGAGAAGCTCTTAGAGACTTTTGGAAGTGGCAAGGCTGACATTTTGCTTGGGACTCAGATGATTGCCAAGGGCTTGGATTTTCCCAATGTCACCTTGGTAGGGGTCTTGAATGCAGATACATCGCTTAATTTACCAGATTTTCGTTCGGCTGAGCGTACCTTCCAGCTTTTGACTCAGGTGGCTGGTCGTGCTGGTCGTGCTGACAAGGAAGGGGAAGTTATTATTCAAACCTATAATCCTAGTCATTATGCCATTCGGTTTGCGCAACAACAGGATTATGAAGCTTTCTATGCCTATGAGATGGGGATTCGACGTCAGTTGGCCTATCCGCCATATTTTTATACGGTAGGAATCACGCTTTCTCACAAGGATGAAGAGTTTGTCGTCCGCAAGAGCTATGAGGTTATGGCTTATTTAAGAGAGCACTTGTCAGACAAGGTGACCTTCCTAGGGCCAACGCCTAAGCCTATTGCCCGAACACATAACCTTTATCATTATCAGATTATTATCAAATACCGTTTTGAGGATAACTTGGAAGAAACGCTTAATAGGGTCCTTGACATGACTCAGGAACCTGAAAACAAGGACCTGCGTTTGATTATCGATCACGAACCTCAGAATTTTACCTAATCTAGAAAAGGAAGAATATGACAAAATTAGTATTTATGGGAACGCCTGCCTTTTCAGCGACTGTGCTGGAAGGACTTTTGACAGATGAGCGTTACGATATTGTTGCTGTGGTGACGCAACCAGACCGTGCTGTCGGCCGTAAAAAAGAAATTCGCATGACACCGGTCAAGGAAGTAGCCTTGGCGCATGACTTGCCAATTTATCAACCGGAAAAATTGTCAGGGTCAGAAGAAATGGCGCAATTGATGGCACTTGGTGCTGATGGGATTGTTACTGCAGCTTATGGACAATTTTTACCAAGCAAGTTGCTTAATAGCATGGATTTTGCGGTGAATGTCCACGCTTCTCTCTTGCCCAAATACCGTGGTGGGGCACCTATTCATTATGCTATTATCAATGGGGATGCAGAAGCTGGTGTGACTATTATGGAAATGGTTAAGGAAATGGACGCTGGTGACATGGTTAGCCAAAAGGCCTTGCCAATTCTTGACGAGGATAATGTTGGTACCATGTTTGAAAAATTGGCCGTCTTGGGTCGCGACCTTTTGCTTGAGACCTTGCCTGCCTATATTGCTGGAGAAATCAAACCTGTTTCTCAAGATGCCAGTCAGGTAACGTTTTCGCCAAATATTAGCCCAGAAGAGGAGCGTCTTGATTGGAATAAATCGGCTCGTGACATCTTCAATCAAATCCGTGGCATGTACCCATGGCCTGTGGCACATACCTTGCTTGACGGTAAACGTTTCAAAATTTATGAGGCGGACTTGGCAGAAGGTCAAGGACAGGCTGGTCATATCATTGAAAAGACCAAGAAGAGTTTGGTAGTTGCGACTGGTCAAGGAGCCATTTCACTTAAGACAGTTCAGCCTGCAGGAAAACCCCGTATGGCTATTGCTGATTTCCTTAATGGGGTCGGACGCAATCTTGAAGTAGGTGATGCATTTGGCCAATGATTGGAAAAAAACATCCCGTGGACAGGCACTTGAAGTCTTAGAAGAAGTCTTCCAGGAAGGAGCTTACTCAAATATTGCTCTCAATGCCCATCTGAGTAAGTCGCATCTGACAGACAAGGACAAGGCCTTGGTGACGGAAATTGTCTATGGGACCGTGGCTCGTAAGATTACGTTGGAGTGGGTCCTAGCCCATGTCATCGAGGACCGTGACAAGCTTGAACCTTGGGTCTATGACTTATTGCTTTTGAGCCTCTATCAGTTGGCCTATTTAGATAAGATTCCAGCCCATGCGGTGGTTAATGATGCCGTTTCTATTGCTAAAAATCGTGGCAATAAAAAGGGGGCTGAGAAGCTGGTGAATGCGGTTCTTCGTAAACTATCTAGCCAGCCTTTGCCAGATCCAAGCACAATCAAACGTGTCAATAAACGCTATTCTGTTCAGTATTCTCTACCTGTATGGTTGGTTAAAAAACTTATCGACCAGTATGGAGAGGATCGTGCCCTTGCTATTTTCCAAAGCCTTTTTGTGAGAAACAAGGCTAGTGTGCGTGTAACGGATGCGTCACGTTTGGAAGAGATTGCGGAGGCCACTGGGGCTGAGTGTTCAGTATTATCCCCAGTCGGGCTTGTTAAGTCTTCAGGTTACTTTGCTGGGACAGATTATTTTAAAGAGGGCTTGTTGACCATTCAGGATGAGACCAGTCAACTGGTTGCGCCAACTTTAGGGATTCAAGGTGAGGAAGAAATCCTGGATGCCTGTGCGGCACCTGGAGGTAAGACGGTACATATGGCCTCATATTTGACGAGTGGACATGTGACGGCGCTTGACCTCTATAATCATAAGCTTGCTCTTATCGAAGGAAATGCACAACGTCTTGGCTTAGCTGATAAGGTTAAGACTCAGAAACTGGATGCTAGTCAGGTGCATCAAGTCTTCGCCGCTGATAGTTTTGACAAGATATTAGTGGATGCACCTTGTTCGGGAATTGGGCTCATTCGTCGGAAACCCGATATCAAATATAACAAGGATCTCCAAGACTTTGAGTCCCTTAAGGCTGTGCAGTTGGATATCCTATCCAGCGTTTGTCAAACCCTACGAAAAGGTGGTATAATAACATATAGTACTTGCACCATCATAGCAGAAGAAAATCAAGAGGTGATTCAAGCCTTTCTTGAGAGCCATCCTGATTTTGAGCAAGTTGCCTTAGACCATCCATGTAAAGACATCGTGGTCAATGGCTGTTTGGCAATTACCCCCGAACAGTATCTAACTGATGGTTTTTTCATCGCACAGTTGCGTAAAAAAGCTTAGGGTTACAGAGGAGGAAATGCTGACGCAAGTCAGAAAGAAAACTATGGAAATATCATTATTAACGGACATTGGCCAAAAACGGTCAAACAACCAAGATTTTGTTAATAAATTTGTCAACCAAGCTGGTGTTACCCTTGTCGTTGTTGCAGATGGAATGGGTGGACACCGTGCTGGAAATATTGCCAGTGAGATGTCAGTGACTGACCTTGGTCGTGACTGGATTAACACTGATTTTCGTGAGTTGAGTCAAATTCGTGATTGGATGATTGCTGCCATTGATGCAGAAAATCGTAAAATCTATGAGCTTGGCCAAAACGAAGAATATAAGGGAATGGGAACAACTATCGAGGTTCTTGCCTTTGTTGATAATGCTGTGATTTTCGCCCATGTTGGGGATTCACGTATTGCCCTTATCCGTAATGGTGAGTATAAGCAATTGACGAATGACCACTCTTTGGTCAATGCTCTTATCAAGGCTGGTCAGTTGACCGAAGAAGAAGCAGCGGCTCACCCACAACGTAATATCATTACGCAATCTATTGGGCAAGCTGCTCCGATTGAGGCTGACCTTGGTGTCCAACAATTGGAACCAGGAGACTATATTTTGGCCAATTCAGATGGATTGACTAATATGATTTCAATTGAACAGATTGTTCATATTGTCAACAGTCCTGGTTTCGTCGAGGAAAAAACGAGTCGTTTGGTAGCTGCAGCCAATGAGGCAGGTGGTCTTGATAATATTACCGTTGCTCTCATTAAGGTAGAAAGTGAGGAAGGATAATGATCCAAGTTGGCAAATTGTTTGCTGGACGTTATCGAATCCTTAAATCTATCGGACGTGGTGGTATGGCGGATGTTTATCTGGCTAATGACCTGATTCTGGATAATGAAAAAGTGGCTATTAAGGTACTTCGTACCAATTACCAAACTGATCAGGTGGCTGTGGCCCGTTTCCAACGTGAAGCGCGTGCCATGGCAGAACTCAGTCATCCTAATATCGTTGCTATCCGAGATATTGGCGAAGAAGACGGCCAGCAGTTCTTGGTGATGGAGTATGTGGACGGTTCGGACTTGAAGAAATACATTCAAGACCATGCGCCACTTTCTAACCAAGATGTTGTGCGTATCATGGGGGAGGTCCTTTCCGCCATGACTCTTGCCCATCAAAAGGGCATTATCCACCGTGACCTTAAGCCGCAAAACGTTCTTTTAACTAAGGACGGTACAGCCAAGGTCACAGACTTCGGAATTGCGGTTGCCTTTGCAGAGACTAGTCTAACTCAAACAAACTCTATGTTGGGTTCTGTCCACTACCTCTCACCAGAGCAGGCTCGTGGATCTAAAGCGACTATCCAAAGTGACATCTATGCTATGGGTATTATGCTTTTTGAAATGTTGACAGGTCATATTCCTTATGATGGCGATAGTGCAGTAACCATTGCACTCCAACATTTCCAAAAACCACTACCATCGATTTTGGCAGAGAACCGTAACGTTCCCCAAGCTTTGGAAAACGTGGTTATTCGAGCAACAGCCAAAAAACTAGAAAATCGTTACAATAGTACTTTGGAAATGAGTCGTGACTTGGTAACGAGTTTGCATCCTAGTCATCGACGCGATGCCAAGATAGTCTTTGATGATATGACGGATACCAAGACCTTGCCGAAGGTTGATCCAGTTCCATCAGCAAGTCCTGAGAAAAAAGCCGTTGCTGCTGAACCATCAGAGCCTACACCTGCTCCAAGTAAACAACCAAGGAAAAAAACGACACCAGCTAAGAAGAAAAAGAAGAACTTCTTCTCAACCTTACTCAAGGTTTTCCTAGGACTTGTCTTTATTGGTATTATCATCTTTGCTTATTTAGTCTTTACCAATCCTGATAATGTCCAAGTACCTAATGTGGTCGGTCAGGAGTTGTCCACAGCTCAGACTAAAATTGAGGGTGCTGGATTTAAGGTAGGAGAAGTCAAAGAAGTGGAAGATGACTCTGTCGATACGGGTAAGGTCATCAAGACAGATCCTACAGCTGGAACCACACGAAAAGAAGGATCAAGCATTGATGTCTATGTTTCTTCTGGTAGTAAAGGTTTCGCTTTGAAAGACTACAAGGGTAAAAACTATAAGGATGCCATTGAGGACTTAACTTCGAATTATGGTGTTTCTGAGGACCAAATTGATATTCAGCATGTCGAAGACGACAGTGCTGAAGAGGGAGAAATCCTATCTCAAAGTCCAGGGAAAAACAAGTCTTTCAATCCTAAGGATAGTAAGGCTAAGATTAAGTTCCGTGTGGCAACTCCTAAGACAGTTACCATGCCTGATGTGACTGGTTTGACGGTTTCAACAGCGATTCAAACCTTGAATCGTAAGAATATCTCAAGTAGTAGCATCGAGTACCACGACTATAATACTGGTGCCAAATTAGATAAGGATAAGGTTCCTAGCAGTACGGAGGTCCTTTATCAAGATCCACAAGCTGGTACAAGTGTTGATGGTACAGTGATTCTCTATGTTTCGGTTGCAACAGCAAGTTCAAACCTTCAGTCAAGCTCAAGTAGTACGACACATTCGTCATCAACGAGCTCAAGTACTGACAGTACAACTTCAAGCACTGAAACCTCGACAGAGGCTACTCACACAGAACTACAATAGATTAAAAAACTTAGACATAATGAAGAGAGGTTATTTAATCTCTCTTTTTTGCTACCTAGAGATCTTGTCGATAGCCTAAAAAGCCTGCTTGCCAGAGGTCAGAGATTCTTTTATAATGAAGACATCACATATAGGAGAGACGCTATGAGAAACCGTAGAAAACTGAGAAGGTATATCATTACCTACGATATTGTCATAACAGTCCTGGCCTTGATTTCCATTGGCTTGGTTATCTTTGATTTAGTTGGCTTAATTTCAATTGGAAGGCGACCTTTTAGAGTGATAGATCAGTCTATAACGCTCATATTTGCCATTGATTATGCGATTCGTTTCTCCTTAGCACCTCGTAAGCGAATCTTTGTGAAAACACATGTGTTGGACTTGTTGGCTATTATTCCCTATAATGAAGTCTTTACCTTCCTCCGTTTTTCAAGAGTGGGACGCTTTGCCAGGTTGGCCAAACTCTCACGTTTAATTGGTTTGAGTAGCAAGCTCAAGCATATTTCCAATCGTATCAATCGCAGAAATGGCTTTTATTTTCTACTTTCGGTTAATAGTATTATCATTCTTATCAGTAGTGCTGTTATTGCCCGAGTAGAACACCATAATTTTATAGATGCTATTTGGTGGTCTGTAGCAACGGTGACTACGGTTGGTTATGGAGATATCGTCCCTAAAACGCTTGTAGGTAAGGCAGTCGCTGTTATTCTCATGTTTAGTGGGATTGCCACTCTAGGGTTGTTAACTAGCTCTCTTAATAATATTTTTGTGCGGTCAGGTCGTCAGACTGAACGAAAATTAGCCGAGCTTAAGAAAGAATTAGCAGAGCAGCGTGTCATACTGGAGGAAATCAGAAGTACAGTGCTAATGATAAGAAGCAAAATGGACGATACTGACGATTAAGATTTTTGAATGAAAGACTGTGTTTCCTGTAATGGAGGCACTTTTTTGCTTTCTTCTGCCCCTTTTCTATCTTGATTACTCAATGCTCAAACTGGGTCTTTTTGTCAATTGCCTTAAAATTTGATAGAATGAAGCCTGTATACTTTTATTTGAGAGGTCCTTATGACCAAATTTAATTTTTTCTTAGTGGTGGAAGCCCTGCTTTTGACTCTGGGCCTGATTACCATTTTTAATAATGATATTACCAGTTTTATTTTCATTCTGGTTTTGACCTTGTTAGCGGTTCGCTTTTTTAATAAGGAATCCAAAAGTGACTTTGTCTTGACCATCTGTTTGATCTCACTTTTTCTGGTTTCCATGTGGAATATCTATGTGGTGCTTGCGATTTTGGTGGGTGTGGCCTATGTCATGATTAACCATTTTTCACAGGTCAAGAAAAAGAATCGCTACGCTCTTATTCAATTCAAGGAAGACGACTTGGATCCTCAGGCTGTGCGAAATCAGTGGATTGGAACTCGGATGGAACCTGTCAGTGATCGCTATGACTTTGATGATATCAATATCATCCGTTTCTTTGGGACAGATGTGATTGATTTGACCCAGGTTATCGTCTCGGGGCGAGATAATGTTGTGATTTTGCAGAAACTTTATGGTCCGACGACTATCTTGGTACCAATTGATGTTTCCGTCAAGCTCAATATATCAGCGATTTATAGCTCTGTCACCTTCTTCAATGAAGATGAGTACGACCTCCGTTACGAAAGATTGACCTTGCAGGGGGCGGAGTATGAACATGCTCATCGAACAGTGAAATTGATTCTCAATGTGGGAGCTGGACCAGTGGAGGTACGTCGCAAATGAAGAAACAGTACCTATTTTTGATTCTGATTTATTCAGTTGTTGTTCTGGTTGGCGTTACCCTAGTGGTTATGGATAGCTTTAACCTTAACTTTTCATTGGTTTTTGGTAATCTGTCTCAGGTCTTCCATTTCCTTTTTAACATGTTTTTTGTGGTTCTGAGTTTGCTCATTTTGCTTTATATTCTTTGGGCCATTGCCAATGATAACAGTATGCGATCAGTCAATCAGGATTTGCGCCGCATTATCAATAATCAACCAGTCAAACGTCAGGGAGATATTGAGTTAGACAAGAATATGATGCGCTTATCTCATAAGATGCGTAAATTGACTAAGGACTTGCAGAAAACTGAGAATGCCCAAGCTCTTCAAAGCCGTGATATTATTAAGAAGGAGCGAGGACGTATTGCTCGTGACCTTCACGATACCGTTAGTCAGGAGCTTTTTGCGGCTAGTATGATTCTTTCTGGTGTCTCTCAGATGGCGGACCAGCTAAGTAAAGAAGATTTGCATAATCAAATTCAGGCGGTTGAGGCCATGCTGACGGACGCTCAAAATGATATGCGTGTCTTGCTTTTGCATCTTCGTCCGACAGAGCTTGAGAACAAGACCTTGCAAGAAGGCTTGCAGATGATTCTTAAGGAATTAACCGATAAATCCAATATCCATGTCGTCTACAAGGATATGGTTAAGAAAGTGCCTAAGCGTATTGAAAATAATCTTTTTAGGATTGCCCAAGAGTTTATCTCTAATACTCTTAAACACGCCAAGGCTAGCCAGATAGAGGTTTATCTCTATCAAAATAGTCAGGAAATTCAATTGAAAATGTTGGATAATGGTGTTGGTTATGATTTAAATGCGTCGACTGACGAGATGAGTTATGGACTGAAAAATATCCAGGAGCGTGTCGATGAAATGGCGGGAACTGTGCAGTTCCTATCTGCTACAGGTAAAGGAACATCTATTGATGTTCGTGTGCCGATATTAAGAGGAGAAGACAATGTCGAATAAGATAAATGTGATTTTGGTCGATGACCATGAGATGGTCCGTTTGGGCCTTAAGAGTTTCCTGAATCTCCAAGGAGATGTCGAAGTGGTTGGAGAAGCGAGCAATGGCCGAGAAGGTGTTGACCTTGCCCTGGAACTTCGTCCAGATGTCGTCGTAATGGACCTTGTCATGCCTGAATTAGATGGTGTTCAAGCGACTTTGGAATTGCTCAAAGAATGGCCAGAAGCCAAGATTTTGGTTTTGACTAGCTATTTGGACAATGAAAAAATTTATCCAGTCATTGAAGCTGGTGCTAAAGGTTATATGCTTAAAACTAGCAGTGCAGCAGAGATTCTCAATAGTATCCGTAAGGTTTACCGTGGTGAAGAAGCTATCGAAACAGAGGTGGACAATAAGATTAAATACCATGATAGCCATCCGGACCTACACGACGACTTGACGGCACGTGAACGTGATATCCTGGCACTTTTGGCTAAGGGTTACGATAATCAGACCATTGCTAACGAGCTATTCATTTCATTGAAAACCGTTAAAACCCACGTGTCTAATATCCTAGGAAAACTCAATGTTGATGACCGTACTCAGGCAGTCGTTTATGCCTTTAGACATCATTTGGTTTCACAGGATGATGAATAAAGTTATCAACTAACCTTGTTATTTAGAGGCTAGGGAGAGTTATCATAATTCTTACCCCTTACTCGGATTTTGCAAGTCAAATCTTTTGACTTTATTTCTAGCAAAACATATAATGAAATCATCCTAAAACTTTTCTTTTTTCATATGAGGTTGAAGCGACCTCATATCATCTATCTAAGTTCGCTTAGATGATGAAATCTCCTAACTCCTAGCAATCGGTATTTCCGGTTGCTTTTTTTGAAAAAAGTTAAAAAAAGTGTTGACAGCCAACTAGTTTTTCTGTAGAATAATAAGAGTCTTTTGGGGTATAGCCAAGCGGTAAGGCAAGGGACTTTGACTCCCTCATGCGTTGGT